>JBBQER010000076.1:0-20445 GCA_038320885.1 Acidimicrobiia bacterium | reverse complement strand
AGCGCGACGCGCAACTCGAGCGGGTAGTGCTCCGAGAGACGCCGGTGCTCACGGACGAGCACGCCCGCGTAGCCCAGCGCGCCCGGGACCGAGAGAAACGCGAACAACTCGGTGACGCACGCGTGCAACGCGGCGACTGCGTCCTCGCGGCTCCCGACTCGTTCGGCGAGGACGCGCGCGCCGATGTGGCTGTCGTCCTCGAGCAGTGCGAGCAGGAGCTCGTCCTTGCCCGGGAAGCAGCGGTAGAACGACTTCAGGGATACCTCGGCGCGAGCCGCGATCTGGGCGACGGTGAACGACGCGCTGTTGGTCTCGTTGGCGAGCTCACGGGCGGCGGCGATGCAACGCTCCATGCGCTCGACGTCGCGGGCGCGGGTATCGGCAACGGTCCGGTCGATCGCCCGGTGCTGCCACCCCGACTTCTCGGGGCCCAACCGCTCCGGTGCAGGGCCCGCCATCGGGGAGAATGCCATTCTCCGATGGTAGCCCTCCGCCGGCGGACAGGAAACCGGCGTGCACTCGACAGCCTTCGGTCAGGAGGTCGACCCCCGCGCTTCACTCCGGGGACTCCGTGCGGAGCAGTCGGGGGTTCAAGGTGGATGTGGTGGGCGATCTCCTCGACGCATACGAGCCCGTAGAAGCCTGGGACGAGATGTTCGACGCGTCCGGCAAGGCACGCGTCGACTACCACGCGCTCTACGAGCACGTGCAGACGCTGTCTCGGCGAAGATCCCGACGTGCCGTCGACCTCGGCGCGGCTCGTGCGGGCCGCGCGCGAGTGCCACGATCGTCTGGTGCAGAGCGGCGCCGATCTCGCCGCGTACAACACGGCCGAGAACGCGGCCGACGTCGCCGACTTGCGTCGGGCGCTGCACATTCGCGAGTGGAACCTGGCGGGCAATTCCTACGGCTCGCGCCTCGCGCTCACCGTGCTGCGCGATCATCCGCAGGGCATACGGGCCGTTGGACTGAGCGGCGCGTACCCGCCCGACCAGAACACGTTCACCGCGATCGGCGACGCCACCGCCGACGCGCTCGACCGGTTCTTCGCCACCCGCGCGCCGGCGCTACGCCCGGCGTTCGTCTCGCTCCTCGAGCGTCTCGAACGGTCCCCGGTGCGCGCGACCGCAACGATGGCGAACGGCCGCAAGCTGACCGTCCTCTTCGACGGCGACAATCTGATGACGCTGATTCGCCAGGGTCTCTACTCGACGAACACCGTCGCGGTGCTTCCGGCCTTGATCGACCAGCTCGCACGCGGCACCGGCTTCCAGGCCGTCGCGCAGATCGTCGCCCAGCAGGCGCCGGGACTGGTTGATCCGGAACGGGTGTCGCTCGGCATGTTCTATTCGGTGCAGTGCCAGGAAGACTGGCTGCATTACGACGCTCGCGCGGCGCGTGCGGCGATCGCCCGCTATCCGTCACTCGCAGCGGTGACGCCGTTCGTCACGCCGGATCGGCGGATCTGTGCCGTATGGGACGTCGGTCGGCAACCCGATTCGACTCGCCGCGCGGTACGAAGCGACGTCCCGGTGGCGATGTTCACCGGCGCACTCGATCCGGCGACGCCGCCCGGGTGGGCGCGTGCGGCGGCGACGCATCTGTCACACGCGTACGTGTTCGTCCTCGACGGCTATGGCCACGACACGACCGCGCTCGTTTGTCCACGTGTGGCGCGTAATGCCTTCTTCGCGAACCCGGAGGTCTCTCCCGATGCGCCGTGCCTGCACGTGCCGCCGTCCTGACCGGCCGCGGGCGCGCACGCGCGGCCGCCGGGGCCGGGACTACTTCGGGAGCAGGTCGGCGGCCGTCGGCAAGCGCAGGTGAATACCGGTGAACACGACCGTGCCGCCGAGCCTCGGCTGCGCGTATGCGGTCGCCGTGGCCACGATCTGCAGCGTCAGGTGCGCTCCCGACTTGCCGGTGAAGGCGATCGCCTCGAGTGGGACCGACAGGGAGTGCGGCTGCCCGTCGAGCACGACCTTGATCGGCGTGACCTGGTTGCCGACGACGATGCCGCTGACGTTGTCGACGATCTGCGCGAACACCCGGGTCGGGCTCACGCCCGACGCCACCGTCCCGTGATACGAGAGCTTCAACTCGGGCGCGCCGACGACGACGGCCGGCTTCGTGAAGTTGACGTTCATCTCGACGGCGTTGGTCGCCCGTGCCGGCGTGATCGCGCCGGCAATTCCCGCAAGGATGTCCTTCGAGTCGGCAGCCGGATGCGCCGGGCCCGAACCGCCGCCGGCGATCAAGGGCAGGATGCCTCGGCCGTCGGCCGTGACGGGCGAGCCGGCGGCGACCGGGTAATCATCAGTGGTGTAGCGGGTGCCGTTCTGGTCGACGAAGTCGAAGCGCGCGCCGGTATCGATCTTCGAGTCCTCCTTCACGTACCGGTCCAGCCAGTTGATCAGCGCGGTCTGGACCCGGGCGGGATTTCCGGGATCGGTGAGGCATACCCCGTGACCTCCGCAGAACCACATCATCGCGGTCGGCACGCCGCGGTCACGCAGGACCCGGTAGATCTGGATGCCCTCGTCGAGGGTGAAGAGGTTGTCGATCGTTCCCTGCACGATCAACGTCGGGACCTTGATACGCGCGACGAGATCGCCGGGCCCGCGACTCTCGAAGAACGCGCGGTCGTCGGCGTTGATCGCGCCGGAGGTCACGGCCGCCTGGTGGGCGTGCGGGATATGGGGATCGACCGACCGACCGTTGGTCGCGGCGATGAGGATCGACGCCCAACCGTTCTTCGGCGTGTCGGCCTTGTAGAGACTCGTGCTCAGTGAGTGCCACGCGATCTCGGGAGCGATCGCGTCGACGCGACAGTCGATGGCGGCGGTGACGATCTGGATGCCGCCGCCGTACGAGCCGCCGACCATGCCGAGTCGCGGATCGCCGGGACCATCGAGCGTCGTGCTCGGTTGGGTCGACACCCAGTCGATCAACTTCATGACGTCACGCGCTTCGAACTGCGCGCTGTCGACCTCGACGGTCCCGGTCGACTGACCGAAGCCCCGCGGGTCCCACGTCAAGACGTTGTAACCGGCCGTCCAGAGGGAGGCGATGCTCGTCGCGCCGACGACTCCGGCACCGGGCCCGGTGTTCGGGGAAGTGTTGGTGTCGCCGGCCTGTCCCCAACCCGGGCCCATGAGCACCGTCGGCTCGCGATGCGTTGCGGACGTTCCCGGCGCGGGAAACCAGTGAGCGCGGATCTTCGTACCGTCGAACGAGGTGACGTCCCGGTCGCTCGCGATCCCGGCCACCATCGACACGACGGGCTTGGCCGGCGCCGACGGCGTGCACTTCGCCGGTGTCGTCACGCTGGGCTGGGTCGACGACGACGGTGCGGGTGCGCCCGACTTTGCGGAAGAGGAGCAAGCCGCGAGCGCGCCCACGAGAGTGCTCGCGAGCAACACGATGCCGATTGGACGGGCGCGGCCGGGCATTCGGACCTCCAGGAAGTACTCGGGCCGTGGAACCTACCGCCGACCCAACCTTTTCCGAGGCCGAGGGCGTAGAAGAGAGTGTGCACACGGAGGCGGACTTCGAGGCGTGGGTGTCGCCGCATCTCGTCGCCATGGCCCGCCTCGCGAGCCGCTTGGCGGGCGAGGCCGATCGGGACGACATCGTGCAGGACGCGTTGACCCGCGCATGGCAGAAATCTCACACCTTCGACGCCCGCCGCGGGTCGGAGCGGGTCTGGCTGCTCGCGATCGTGGCCGATCGCGCGCGTCGTGCTCGTAGGGGCCGGCGCGAGTCGGTCGCGCTCGGGGACCACGCAGGAGCGACCGGGACCGTCGACGGCGCCGACATCGATCTCGAACGAGCGGTCGCCGGGTTGCCGGAGCGGACGCGACTCGCGGTCGAGTGCGTCTACTTCGTGGACCTGTCGATCCGCGTTACGGCCGAGCTGATGGGCGTCACCGAAGGAACGATCAAGTCAACGCTGCACGATGCGCGCGCGTTGTTGCGTACCCGTTTGGAGGTGTCGTCGTGATGGATCTGGACGAACAGCTGCGCGAAGCGGGAGAGCAGTGGCGCGCGGCCGAGCGCGCACCGGTCGCCGACTTCCGACGGGCGACGCAGGTCTCTTACCGAGTACGCACGCCGCGACGGTCTCGAACCCTGATTCTGGTAGCGCTCGCTGCAGGTGCGCTCGTACTGATCGGTGCGGTCGTGCTGTTCGGCGATGACGCATCGTCTCCGCAAAAGGTTGTCGTGACCCAACCGACCATTCCGACGACCGCACTGACACCGCCGACAACCTTGGAGCTCGGTCCCGAGATCGTGCAGACCGCGGCGCTCGCGATCGACGGCGCGAGCGTGTGGGTGACCGGCGACGCGCCCCGAAGCGGCGCCGCAACCCTCGTGCACATCGATACGCGCACCGGCAAGGTGCTCGGCACCGTCGAGCTCCGCGACAACGGGCCCTTCCAGATAACGGTCGGCGACGGCGCCGTCTGGGTCTGCAGCCAGCAGAACGAGGAGTCGGCGCACCTGACGAAGGTTGATCCCACGACGATGAGGATCACGGCGGTTGTCGAAACCGCAGGAGACGCGGCCGTCGCGGTCACGCCCGACGCGGTATGGGTCGACGTCGGCAGCGGTGAGCTCCTGCGCCTCGACCCCGTGACCAACAAGGTGCTCGCCCGGATCACCCTGCCGGGCGGCGGGTACAGCGCGCACTGGATCACCGCCGGGCCCCTCGGGGTCTTCCTCGCCAACAACTACGACGGCACCGTCTTGCATGTCAATCCGGCGACCAACACGGTGAAGATGCTCACCGACATCGGCGATGCCGCTTATCAGCTCGTCGAGCTCGACGGGCGGCTGTGGATCAACGCCTGGAACCGGATCGTGCAGATCGACCCGACGACGGGCGCCGTCAGGCAAACAATCCAACGGAGTGCCCGCGGGCTCGTCTCCGATGGGCGTTCGCTGTGGACGAACACCAATGGCCCGACCGTTCTCCGCATAGATCCGCAGAGGGGAGGAGTGGCAGCCGTGCCACTCCCGGCCGGGGTGAAACTCGCGCTCGACATCGCCGGCGACCCGGTCACCGGAGCGGTGTGGGTGGCTCCCGATACACCGTCGCAGCGTTTGCTCCGGCTTTCGCCGTAGCGCCGCCGATCAGGTGCGCTGGTCGAGGGGGACGTACTTGCGCTCGGTCGCGCCGGTGTAGATCTGGCGCGGGCGGCCGATCTTGCTCGGACCGGTCTCGTGCGCTTCCTTCCAGTGCGCGAGCCAACCCGGCAGCCGGCCGATCGCGAAGAGCACAGGGAACATCGTGGTGGGGAAGCCCATCGCGCGGTAGATGAGACCCGAGTAGAAGTCGACGTTCGGGTACAGCTTCTTCTCGATGAAGTACTCGTCGGTCAGTGCGACCTGTTCGAGCTCGAGCGCGATGTCGAACAGCGAGTCGGTCGATCCCAGATCGGCCAGCACCCGCTCGGCCGTGTTGCGCAGAATCCGGGCCCGGGGGTCGTAGTTCTTGTAGACGCGGTGGCCGAAGCCCGACAGGCGGAAGTCGTCGTCGGGGTCCTTGGCCCGCGCGACGGCTCGGGCCACGTCGCCGCCGTCGTCACGGATCGATTCGAGCATCTCGATCGCAGCCTGGTTCGCGCCGCCGTGGAGCGGACCCCAGAGCGCGTCGGCACCGGCGGCGATCGACGCGTAGATGTTGGCGTCCGACGATCCGACCATCCGCACCGTCGACGTCGAGCAATTCTGCTCGTGGTCGGCGTGGAGGATGAGCAGCTGCTTGAGCGCGTGCACGATCGTCGGGCTGACCACGTACGGCTCGGCCGGCACCGCGAACATCATGCGCAGGAAGTTCTCGATGAGGTCGAGCGAGTTGTCGGGGTAGAGGAACGGCTGGCCGATCGACTTCTTGTACGAGTAGGCGGCGACCGTCGGGAGCTTGGCGAGCAGCCGGATGATCGACAGCTGCACGTGTTCGGGATCGTGCGGGTCTTCGCTGGCTTGATAGAAGGTCGCCAGGGCGTTGACCACCGACGCCAGCGTGGCCATGGGGTGCGCGTCCTTCGGGAACCCGTCGTAGAAGCGCTTCACGTCTTCGTGCAGCAGCGTGTGCTTGCGGATCTGGCGGCTGAACTCGTCGCGCTGCGTCGCGGTGGGCAGCTCGCCGTAGATGAGGAGCCAGGCGGTTTCGAGGAACGACGGGTGCTCGGTGTCGGCGAGGTCGTCGATGTCGTACCCGCGGTAGCGAAGGATGCCGACCTCGCCGTCGACGAAGGTGATCGCCGACTCGGTCGAGCCCGTGTTTACGAAGCCGTAGTCGAGCGTGATGAGCCCGGTTCGGGAGCGCAGCTGCGAGATGTCGATCGCGCACTCGCCCTCGGTACCACGGACGACCGGGAGCTCGATCTCCTTGTCGTTCCACTTGAGTACTGCGGGAGGTTCAGCCATGTGCACCCATTCTATGTACGTGTCGGATCTGCCTCCCGGCGGGCGGGGATGCGAGACTCGATCCCGCATGGACTTCGACCTTTCCGAAGATCAGCTTGCGCTCCAATCGGGGGCGCGGGAGCTGCTCGACACGCTGGCGTCCTCGGCGCGGCTGCGAGCCCATTCCGAAACCGGCGGGGGCTACGACACCGCGCTGTGGTCGGCGATGGCCGATCAGGGCTGGCTCGGCATCGAGGTCGCGGAGTCCGAGGGTGGCGTCGGCCTGGGCGCGGTCGAGGTCGCGGTGCTGTGCGAGGAGCTCGGGCGCCACGCGGCCCCCGCTCCGTTCGTGTCGACCGTGCTCGCGATCGACGCGTTCGGCGCCGCCGGCGACAACGATTGGGTGAACCGCCTCGTGTCCGGGGACGCACTGGCCTGCGTGGCATGGGACGCGACCGCGCCCGTGCCCTACGCACCCTCAGCCGACATTGCGGTGGTGATCGCCGACGACGGCGTGTACGCGATGGAGATGCGCGAACGTCCGCGCCGCCAACCGGCGATGGATCTCACGCGGGAGCTCGGGTGGCTCGCGTTCGACCCGGGTCGCGCGCGCCGATTGGGGGGCGCCGAGGCGCGTACGCGGCTGCTGGATCGCGGCGCGACGTTCTGTGCCGCCGACATGCTCGGGAGTGCCTCGCGCGCGCTCGACCTCGCGGTGGAGTACGCCAAGGACCGGGTGCAGTTCGGTCGTCCGATTGGATCGTTCCAAGCGGTGAAGCACCGCTGCGCCGACATGCTCGTCGACGTCGAGGGCATGCGGTCAACTGTTTACTGGGCGGCCTGGTGCATCGGCGCGGGCGACGCCGAGGCGTCGATCGCGGCGTCGACCACGAAGATCTGGTGCTCCGATGCGTCCAAGCGCGTCATGAGCTCCGCGCTCCAGGTGCACGGCGGCATCGGCTTCACCTGGGAGCACGACCTGCACTTCTTCATGAAGCGCGCCCAGCTCGACCAGCTCTCGTTCGGCGACGCCTCCTCGCATCGGGCTCGGCTCACGGCGTTGCTACGCCCGCGGGTCGAGGCCGGCGAGAGCGTCGTGTGAAGTTCGACGAGCCCCCCGCTGACGTGGAGTGGAACGAGTGGGGCCCGCCGGTACGGGTCGAGATCGAGCGCGCGCCGGTCATGCTGTTCGCGCGGGCGGTCAAGGACCGTAGCGAGGTCTACGCGTCGGAGCGCGCGGCGCGGGCCGGCGGCTTCGACCGCGTCCCGGTTCCACCTACGTACTCCTTCGTGATGGCGAGCGCGGGCACGTTCCCCGACCTCCAGCCCGAAGGCGGCATCGCTTCGATGTACGCCGACACCGGTGCCGACGCCGCGAGCGCGTTCGCGCGCGACGGCTTGTTCCTACACGGGGAACAGCACTTCACGTATCACCGCGCGATTGCCGTCGGCGACGTGCTCGAGGGCCGGTTGCGCACGTCGAAGCCCGTCGCGCGCCAGGCTCGGCGCGGGCTGATGGAGGTCACGTACTTCCAGACGAGTTGGACCGACCTCGACGGCGCACCCGTTGTCGACGAGCGCATCGTCTCGCTCTTCTTCCCCAACTCCTGACTGCGCGTCGCCGAGAATGTCAGCCGCCGGGCGGGTCCCACCGCTTGCCGCTGGCCACGACTGCGTAGAAGCCGCCCTGGCCCTGCCCGGTCGCGTCGCCCGCCTTCGTGTCGTTCGTGAACGTGTAGAGCGGGAAGCCGTTTGCGGCGAGCTGCTTGGTCCCGTCGGCGAGGGTGACGACTGAGAACGTCGAGGCCTTCAGGCCGGGGCCGTACGTCGGCGCGGCCGGCGCGACGACCGCGGGCCAGGCCGTGAGGCAACCGCCGGTGCAGGCCGGCTTCCCCGGCTTGTCCTTCTCGTCCTCGTACAAGGTCATGCCCTTGCTGTCGACCATGATCTTCTCGGCGAACCCCGGATGTGTGGTGAGCGAGATCGTGGTGGCCCCGCCCGTCGTCGGCGGCGGGCTGGTCGGCGCCTCGGCGGCCGTCGTCGTGGTCGGGTTCGTGCTCGGACTCGCCGTCTTGGCGCTGCTCGAGCATGCAGCCAGTGCAAACGCCGCCACCGCCGCGACTGCGACGTACCGAATACCTGATGTGCGCATGAGGACCTCTCCCGGGTGGACTTCCCCTAACACTACGGACGCCACGTTTGTCGGGTTCAGATGAACAATGTGCACGCGGCATCCGTAAGCTCGGAGCGTGAGCGGATGTCTGGATACGTAGTGGACTCGCAGCCCGTGCTGGCCACCGATGCCGGCGTTCGTGCCGTCTACGCCGCGCACGGTCCGGAGTTGTACCGCTTCGCCGTGCGTTCGTTGGGCGACAGAGGGTTGGCCGAAGAGGCCGTGCAGGAGACCTTCGTTCGCGCCTGGCGGGCGGCCGACCGCTTCGACGACGAGTTGGGTTCGCTACGTACGTGGCTGTTCGCCATCGTCCGCAACGTCGTGATCGATCTCTCCCGCTCCCGGGCGGTTCGGCCCGGGCTCTCCGTTGTGGATGCCGCGGCCGCCGACGGCGTGTTCGTCGACGAGGCGTTCGAGCGCGTGCTCACCGCGTGGCAGGTCGAGGAGGCGCTGCGCATGCTGAGCGACGAGCACCGCGCCGCGCTCGTGGAGGTGCACTACAAGGGCCGCGCGTACGGTGATGTCGCGGGCAGCCTGGGCGTGCCCGTCGGCACGGTGAAGAGCCGCGTCTACTACGCGCTCAAGGCGATGCGCCTTGCGCTCGAAGAGCTGGGTTGGAGCAGTGATGCTTGACCCGTGCCGCGACCAGCGGGGCGCGCTCGGCGCGGCGGCCCTGGCGGGAGGAGATCCCGCCGACGACCTCGCGTTGCGCGCCCACCTCGACGGCTGTGCCGCGTGCCGGGCCGAGCTCCGAGAGCTGACCCGCGTCGCCCGGGCCCTCGCCGCGGTTCCACTGTCGGCCGTCGATGGCGCGCCGCCCGAGCCGTCGGGCGCGTTGGGTTCGCGGGTTCTCGATCGACTCGCGCGTGAGCGTGACGCGGTGCACTCGCGGCGCGTTCGTCGCGCGTTCGCCGGCGCCGGTGCGTTCGCGGGCGTCGCGGCCGCGGTGATCGCGGTAGTGCTCGTCATCGGGGCCGGCAATGGTCCCGGGGGAACGCGCGTCGTGTTGCCGGGTGTCGGTGGCGCTCATGCGAGCGCGACCGCGACGCTACGCGCCAAGTCGGCGGGTACCGAGGTCGAGTTGCAAGCCACGGGCTTGCACCGCGGCGACTATTACTGGCTCTGGGTCACCGACGAGGAAGGTCACCGTCTCGGGGCGGGCACGTTCCGGGGGAGCGATCACCCGGTCACGATGCACCTCATGGCCGCGATGCCCCTGGCGGAGGCGCGCCGGATCTGGGTCACCGACGGCGGTGATCACGTCGTGCTCGACGCCCGCGTGCCGCGCTCGACCTGAGCGCCCGAAGTGAGTGGGGCGACCGGCTCCATCTAGTCTCGGCCACATGCCTCAAAATGTTCCGGCCTTCGAGTTCTCCGACCGCGCCAAGCAGGTGCGGGCCTTCGTCTTCGACTTCTGGTGCGAGCACGGCCGGGGCCCGACGTTGCGCGAGGTTCACGACGCGACCGAGCTCGACCGCCGTCGCATCATCCAGGCCTACAAGGAGCTCCAGCTCGGGATCGTGATCACCGTCGACGAGAACACCCAGAACTGCAACCTGCTGAAGGCGCCGCCGTTCTCGTCGTACCCCTCGCAGGTCCGGGCGTACATCGACGACGAGTTCCATTCGTTCGTCGGCTGCGCGAGCGAAGCGGTGGCGTTCTCGCACATGCCGCCGTTCAAGGACAAGACCGTGCGGCTCGAGTCGCACTGCGCGTGCTGCTTGGAACCGGTCACCCTGGTCTCGAAGAACTTCGAGCTGCAGTCGGTGACACCGCCGGGCGTGTTCCTCCACATCTCGCTGTCGCCCTACGACTGGAACAACGTCGACATGGTGCGCATGTGCGACGCGATGAACTACGTGATCGACGCCGAGCACGCCGAGCGGTACGAACGCCAGACCGCGACGCGTGGAGTCCTCGTGAACTTCGACCAGGCGAAGATGTTCGTGCAGAACGTGGCCAAGGAACGCATGTGGAACTACCACTGGGCTCCCGGCACCATGAACCCGCGCGCCGTGATCAAGGGCTTCCAGATGATGGGCGTCGACACTTCGCCGTGGGGCGAATGACTGTCAGCTCGCGCTGACGGTGCAGCCGTCCTTATTCGAGAGCCAGTAAGAGCCGGCCGGCACGTTCAACGTGTAGCTCGATCCCTTCTCGCGCTGGATCAGCCGGCCGTCGTCGTCGGCGCGCACCTCGGTCGTGCAAACGGCTCCGTCGACTTGGATCGTGATCGGGTTCGCCGACGAGAACACCGCCGTGTCGCCGCCGACCGTCGTCGTGAACGGCAACGGCTGGATGGCGAAGAACGAGCTTGATGCGACCACCGCACAGCTGGGTCCGCTCGTGAAGACCCGGAACACCGAGTGTCCGGCCATTTGCGTTCGACGCATCTGGATCGAGCCGGACCTCTCGAAGGAGTCCGGGAGGTCCGGAAGCCGGTCGCCGCGGTCGATAGGTTCGACGCGAACGGCGCAGGAGAAACCGAGTGGCCCGACCCCCACGCTGATGCGCCAGCGTGCGGGAGCGTGGAACGATCCGGTGTTGCCGCCCAAGAAGATCGGACAGTTCACGGCGGCAAGCGCGCCTTCGACGACCGCGGGACCGGTCTGATCGAACGCGGCGGCGATGCCCACGAAACGTTGTGTCGGGTCAGGACGCGGCGGAAGTTCGACCTGGCAACCGGCGGCGTTGCCGTACGTCGAGTGCCTCCACCAGCCGATCGACCGTTGCAAGACGTAGCCACCGAACGGGCTGGTCGCGATCGCCGAGACGCGCCCGGAGCCGAGCGCGGAGCCGAAGAAGCGGGCACTGCCGTAGGTGAAGACGCCGCCGTCGCTCGCGGCGAGCCGATACCCGTCGAGGCCGACCGCGGCGATGCCGACGACGGGCGCGTTGAGGTGCAGGCTTCCGGCCGAGCCGTGGAAGCTCGCGTTTCCGTAGGTGAAGACTCAGCCGTCGCTCGCGGCCAGCCGGTACCCCTGGTCGGTGGACGGGGTGGCGGCGATGCCGACGACGGGCGCGTTGAGGTGCAGGTTCCCGGCGGACCCGAGGAACCTGGCGTCGCCGTAGGTGAACACGCCGCCGTCGGCCGCGGCGAGCCAGTAGCCGCGGCCGGTCGGCGTTCGCGCCATCCCGACGATCGGCGCGTTGAGGCGTATTGCGCCGGCCGACCCGTAGAAGCGCGCATCTCCGAACGTGAACACCCCACCGTCGGCCGCGGCGAGCCAGTAGCCGCGGCCGGTGGCCGTCGCCACGATGCCGACGATCGGCGCGTTGAGATTCATTCCGCTCAGGTCGCCGAGGTAGGGGGCGTCGCCGTCGTTGCGAACAACCCCGGCCGAGTCGGCGCTCCAGTAGCCCGCGATCGGCCCGTTCGTCGCAGCCGGAGCTACTGCCGCGAACCCGCCGACGCCTGCGAAGACGACCGTCATCGCGAAGGCGGTGCCCGCAATCGAGCGACGAGTCATGACGACATTCAGCTGACGGCGATGGTACAGCGGCGAGAGTTCGACACCCAGTAGAAGCCCGCCGGTACGTGCATGGTGTAGCTCGAACCCGTCTTGGTCTGGACCAGCCGGCCGTCGTCGCTCGCACGCACCTCGGTCGTACACGTGCCGCCGTGGGCTTGCAGCGTGAACGGGCCCGCAAACGGTGGGGTGTCGCCCGGTGTGGAAGTCGTGAACGGTGGCCCGAAGACGGTGAAAGACGAGTTCGTCGCAACCATGCGGCAATCGGTTCCCAGTACGTGGACGTCGAATACCGAGTGGCCGGCCATCTGCGTGCTTCGCATCTGTATCGAGCCGGACTCGGCGACCAGGGCTCGCGTCGGCACCGGCCGGGAACCCACCCGGTCGAGCGCGAACACCTGCGTGAAGCAGAGGGAGTCACCCTCGCTGACCTGGACGCGCCAGTGCGCGGGCGCGCGGAAGGCTCCGGTTGCGCCACCGAGGTACGGACAGTGCACCGTCGCCATACCTCCCTCGGGATCAGCGCTGGTGGCTGCGAACGCGGCGGCGACACCGACGAAGCTCGGCCGGGTCGGGTCGGGGCGCGGCTGAACGATCGCGTCCGTCCGGCAGGAGCTCGCATTGCCGAACGCCGAGAGCCAGCCGCCGCCGGACGACTGCAATACGTAGCCGCCGAACGGGCTCGTCGCGATGGCCGTCGTCGGATAACCCCTCGCTGCGCCCGAGAAGGTGGCGTCGCCGTAGGTGAAGACGCCACCGTCGCTCGCCGCGAGCCGGTATCCCCGGCCGAATCGCGACGCCGCGATGCCGACGACGGGCGCGTTGAGGTGCAGATTCCCCGCCGAGCCGAAGAAGCGCGCGTCGCCGAAGGTGAACACGCCGCCGTCGGCCGCGACGAGCCAGTACCCCCGGCCGATGGACGTCGTCGCGATGCCGACGATCGGCGCGTTGAGATGCACGCCCCTCAGGTCGCCGAGATCGAGCGCGTCACCGTTGGAGACGACGCGGCCGGCGGCGTCGACGCTCCAGTACCCGGCAATCGGTGTAGTCATCACCGCCGAAGCCGTTCCCACGAAGCCGCCGACACCCGCGAAGGCCATCGTCAGTGCGGAGGCGGCGAGTGCGAAGGAGCGCAATCTCACGTTTGGAGTCTTGACCCCTTCGCGAGATGCCGCAACTAGGCCTCGTCGTACGCGAGCTCGACGACGTATCCGTCGGGGTCCTGCACCTTCACACCGGTGTAGTCGCCTTCGTCTTCCCACTCGAGCTCGGTGACACCGGCCTGCCGGAGCCGCTCGCGCAGCTCGCGCGCTTCGTCGCGGCTCGGAACCGCGCAGCCGAAGTGAACCGCAGCGGCGGAGCTTGCGTGCGGTGGCTCACCCTGGATCAGCGCAAGCATGAACCCGTCGGGAAACTTGACTCTCACACCCCACGGCTCGTCGCGCGCCTCGCCGGACAGCCCGATCGTCTGCAAGTAGAAGTCACGCGAGGCGCGCGGGTCGCGAACGTTGAGCGCGAGGTGTCGGATCAGCACGACGAAAACGATAACTCCGTAGCATCGCGAAGTGCCCGTCTCTTCGTACATCAAGCGACTGCGTGAGCTCGTCGGCTCGGAGTTGCTCCTCGTGCCTGCGGTATCGACGCTGGCGCTCGACGATGACGGCCGGGTCCTGCTCGTCTACGAGACCGATCAGGACGCGTGGAGCACGCCGGGCGGTTCGGTCGATGTCGACGAGCATCCCGAAGATGCGGCGCGGCGCGAAGTGCTCGAGGAAACCGGCCTCACGGTTCGTCTCGACGGCATCGTCACGGTACTTGGCGGACCGGAGTTCCGGACGCACTACAAGAACGGCGACGAGGTTGCCTACGTCGCGACCGTGTACCGCGGTGTCGTCGTCGGAGGATCTTCGACGCCCGATGGCGACGAGATCACCGCCGCCGGATGGTTCGCCCGCGACGCGCTACCGACGATCCCCTTGACCGGCTTCGCCACCGAGCTCTTCCGCTTCCTCCGCTGGATCGGTCCGAACGATGACGTCTAGTTGGGTGTCCCGATGGCGGCGACAAGCGAGATGGCGTCTGTAAGGCGAAGGTTACGGCCGGCTTCGTATTCGGTGTTGAACGTGTTCTCGCCGAGAACGGCTCGTGAGCGATCGAGTTGTGCCGCCCGTATCTCTAACAGCGGTTGCTCCATGCGGGCATCGAATTTTTCGGTGATCGAGTCGGCCACACCGTGGAGAATGGTGGAGCGTGCGTAGTCAAGCGTGAGGAAGGCTGCTGCCGCGCTTCCGATCAGCGCGAAGGCTTGACCGAAGGAATTGTTCGTTCGCCGCGTGAGCTGAAGCGCTTCGAGGTGTCGGTCGCGTGCGGTCATCCAGTCGCCTCGGAGGAAGGAGACGAAACCGAGGTTGGAGAGATTGGTCGCGACCAAATCGGTGTGGCGTAATCCGCGGTAGATCGCCAGCGCCTCGGTGAGCACCGGTTCCGCCGCTTCGGGGTCGGCCCAATCGGCGAGGGCGGCGCCGTAGTTCGTGCACAGTCTGGCGATGAGTTGCGGATCGCCCATGACTCGCGCGGCGGCGATGGCTTGCTCGTAGTAGCCGACGGCAAGCGCGTCTGGTTCGCCCATCGAGAGGATGTCTCCAAGGCCCTTGAGGGCGAGGATCTCCGTGCGCGTGTCGTTGTGCTTCCGCGAGCGCTGGAGGCTGTTGTCGTAATGTTCCCGCGCCGCGTCGAGATCATCGAGCTGGAACATCGCGTGACCGAGATGACACAGCACAATGCCGGCTAGTCGCTCGTCACCAAGCGCTTGCGCGATCGCCCATGCTTCATCGAGGTAGCCGCGGGCAGCGCTGGTCTCGCCTCGGCTGAGGTGAAGACCGGCGACGCCAAGCAACGCGACCGCACGAGTTGCGGAGGGAGCCGCCGCGTCCGGCCGCTGCAACGCGAGCGCGGCGTGCGCGAGCCAATCGCTCGTCATGCCGCGGTCCCACCAGTCGACGAGCGCGACGACAAATCGCAGGCCGGCCTGCGCGCCGTCGGGTTCATCGAGTGCGTGCACGAAGGCGACTCGCAGGTTGTCGTGTTCCAGGTCGAGTTCGTCGAGCCAAGCGAGCTGGTCCGCACTGCGCAAGTGCGGTGCGGCGCGCTCGGCCAGGGCGAGCTCGTAATCGCGATGTCGGGTCCGTCGGGCGGCGACTGCATCGGGTCCCTGCTCCGCGAGCCGATCGGCCGCGTACGACTGCAGCGTCTCGAGAAGCGAGTAACGGCTGCGGGTACCGAGGTCGTTGCGGTTCACCAGGCTCTTGTCCGCGAGCGCGCTCAGGTGCTCCACCATCTCGGAGAACTCGGTGTCCCCGTCGGCAGCGACCGCCTCGGCGGCTTCCAGGTCGAAGCCTCCGGCGAAAACTGACAGCCGGGCGAATACCTGTTGCTCTGCGGGCGAAAGAAGTGTGTGCGACCAATCGATCGTGGCGCGCAGTGTTTGTTGTCGCTCGCCTGCCGAGCGGCTCCCGCCGACCAGGAGCCGGAAGCGCTGATCCAGACGGGCCTCGACCTCGGCGACGGTGAGTGACCGAACGCGCGCCGCGGCGAGCTCGATGGCCAAGGGGATCCCGTCGAGCCGGCGGCAAACGCGAGCCACGATCGGCGCGTTGGCTGCGTCGAGCGCGAAGCCCCGGTCGTGGAGCCGGACTCGTTCGACGAAGAGGCGCACGGCATCCGAGACGACATCGCCGAGCTGCGAGTCGTCGGCTCGAGGTAGCGCAAGGGGCGGGACGCGAAACACGACCTCGCCGCCGATCCCAAGCGCCTGTCGGCTCGTCGCGAGCACGCCCAATCGGGCGCACGACTGCAGCAAGATGTCGATGAGCTTCGCGGCTGCGTCGACAACGTGCTCACAGTTGTCGAGCACGATGAGGCGGTCTTGATCCCTTAGGGCGCTCCTGAGTACGTCAACGATCGAGCGGCCCGGTACCTCCGCAACGCTCAGTACCGACGCGACCAACTCGGCCAAGCGATCCTCGTCGGTGAGCGACGAAAGATCAACAAGCCACACGCCGTCGCCCGATCCGTCCAGCTGCTCGGCGGCCGCTTGTAGCGCCAGGCGCGTCTTGCCGGTACCGCCGGGACCCGTCAGCGTCAGGAGCCGCGTCGATTCCAAGAGGGTGCGCAACTCCGCCAACTCGCGATCTCGGCCGACGAATGTGGTCATCTGCTCCGGCAGGTTGTGCAGCAGCTGCGGGTCGTTCAACGACCGCAACGCCGGGAACGAGGATGCAACACCGGGCGCCTCCAACTGGAAGACCCGCTCCGGCCGCCCGAGATCTTTCAGCCGGTGTTCGCCGAGGTCTCGCAGTGACGCCGAGTCGGGCAACCGTTCACCGGTCAGCTGAGCCGCAAAGCCCGACACGAGAATTTGCCCACCGTGTCCTACTCCGAGCAAGCGCGCAATGCGGTTCACCGTCGGACCGAAATAGTCGTCGTCGCGCTCTTCGCACTCTCCGGAGTGCACTGCGATCCGGACTCGGATCGGCGTGACCTCGGGCCACGGCTCGGTGGCGACCGCCTCCTGGACGGCGAGGGCCGTTCGAACCGCGCTCGCGGCGTCAGTGAACGCCGCGCAGAACGCATCGCCGACGGTCTTGAACACATACCCGCCGGACCCTTCGATCACGCCGCGCAGCATTGCATCGTGGCGCGCCAACGCTCGCTTCATCTCGGCGGGATGCGACTCCCAGGCGCGCGTGCTGCCCTCGATATCGGTAAAGAGCAGTGTGACTGTCCCTGAAGGCCGCGTCACGAACCGCACAGTACCGAACAACGGCAGCGGAGCGAGCGTAGGATCTCGCGGTGCTCGATCACCTTGGTATCCAGTGTTCGGACCATGCAGCGGCGAGCGCGTTCTACGACGCGGTGCTCGCTCCGCTCGGCAGCGCTCGGATCATGGACTTCGGGGCCCACATCGGGTACGGCGGGAAGGACGGCAAGCCGTCGTTCTGGATCAGCGCCGTGGACTCGGGCGGAGAGAACCGCGAGAGCCACATCGCGTTCACGGCCGCGAACCGCGCCGACGTACGTGCCTTCTTCGAGGCGGCCGTTGCCTGGGGCGCCGAGGTGCTGCACGAGCCGCGGGAGTGGCCCGAGTACCACCCGAATTACTACGGCGCGTTCGTTCGTGATCCCGACGGCAACAACGTCGAGGCGGTCTGTCACTCGCCCGAGTGACGTTCCCCGAGCCGGGCGCGCAACGCGTCGCGGTCGGGCTTGCCGGTCGGCAGCGTGGGCAACGTTTTGACGACGACCACACGCTCCGGCGTCTTGAACCGGGCGACGCCGCGTTCGGCGAACCATGCACGCGCGGCCTCGACGTCGAACGTCGCCGCGCCCTCTACGAACGCGGCGACCCGTTCACCCATCAGCGGGTCGGGATAGCCCACCGCGACCGCTTGGCGGACATCGGGGTGTGCCTCGAGCTCGTGCTCGACCTCGGCGGTCGAGATGTTCTCGCCGCCGCGGATGATCACGTCCTTGAGCCGGCCGACGATTGCCAGCCAACCATCGGCGCCGAGCGTCGCGAGATCGCCGGTGCGGAACCAGCGGGCGGCGTCGAAGGCGTCGGCGTTCTGTTCGGGGTCGAGATAGCCGACGCACACCTCGGGGCCGCGCACGAGCAGCTCGCCGTCGACGATGCGCAGCTCGACCGCACCGATCGCGTGGCCGTCGTGCGCGTGGGCGTCGACGAGTGCGTCGGTGCCGGTGCTGGTGGCGACCGTCGGGGCTTCCGTCGATCCGTACGTGCGCTTCACGACCGCGCCCAACCGCTGCGACGCTTCCTCGACGAACGCGACACTCACGCCGGCGCCGCCGCTCGACACCAGCCGGAGACTCGCGACCCGATCCGCCGAGAATCCGCGCGCCTGCATGAGCCCGACGAAGAACGTCGGCGGACCGACCATGAACGTGACGCGCTCGCGTTCGATGAGGTCGAGTGCGAGCTCCGGGTCCCAGCGGGCCATGAAGACGGTGCGGAACGGCACGACGCCCGGCAGGGTGATGCCGTTCAACAGACCTGAGATGTGCGCGGCCGGCGCGGGCATGAGCACGCAGTCGCCGGTGCCGAGCTCGTGCACGTTCGCCATCAACGTGGCCTTGTAGGCGAGCGTCGCCTGGGTGTGCAGCACGCCTTTGGGAGCGCCGCTCGACCCCGAGGTGAAGAGCACCGCCGCGAGCTGCTCGCGCTCGTTCCAACATTCGGTTACCGGTTCGCCGTCGGGGAGCGAATCGAGGTCGTCGACCACGAGCTTCGGATGCACCGCGTGCCGCGCCCGCTCGACGTCGCCTGCTCCGAGCTGGTGGTGGAGCGGCGCCGCGACCGCGCCGAGCCGCCAGCAAGCGCGGTACAGCAGGCCAACCTCGTCACGGTTGTGCGCCTGCCACGCGACCGCATCACCGGGCTCGACTCCGTGGGCGCGCAACCCGCCGGCGACGCGCGCGACGCGCTGCGCGAGCTCCGGCGGCGCGGCGCTCGTCAGCAGCTCGTCGAGCGACGGCCGGTCCCATGCGCCACCCGGGCGGCGGTACTCGGCCGCGAGGGGGGTTCGGAAGGTCGGTTCGAGCACGGGCGGGTCAGGCCCGGCGCTTCCAGCCGTCGCTGGCCGGGGTCGCACCCCGCAGCACGCTCGTGCCGATGAAGTTGCGCTGGATCTCGACCGTGCCGGCGCCGATGCACAATCCGCGAATGTCGCGGTACACGCGCTCGACCGGGTACTCACGCGAGAAGCCGTAGCCGCCGAGGAGTTGGATCGCCTCGTCGCACACGAACTTGGCGGCGAGGTTGGCCGCGGTCTTGGCCATCGCCGTCTCCAGCGCGGGCGGCGTCCCGTGTGCGCCCGCCATGTGCACCGCGCGTTGCAACAGCAGTCGCGCGCCTTCGAGCTGCGTGGCCATGTCGGCGATCTTCCATTGCAGTCCTTGGAAGTCGCCGAGGTTCTTCTCCCCGACGCGGCGTTCACCCATGTACTGCACGGCGTATTCGAGAGCGCCTTGCGCGGCACCGATACACATCGCGGCGTTGCCGCAACGCTCGTGATTGATGTGCGAGATCAGCGTCTTGAACGACTCGCTGTTGGCGGGATCGCCCCACAGCAACACGTCGGCGGGCTCGATGCGCACGTCGTCGAACGCGAGCTCGGCTTCGCTGGTCGCGCGCAGGCCCATCTTCACGTGCGTGCCGGTCACTGTCACGCCCGACGCCCGGAGATCGACGACCACCGCGCCGATGCCCTTGGTGCCCACGCTCTCGGGGAAGCGGCACCACACGAGGCATGCGACCGCCTTGTGTCCGCCCGTCACGTAGTTCTTGTACGCGTTGAGGCGAAAGCCGTCGCCGTCGGGAGTGAGTCGCGCCCGCATGTGGCCGACCGCCGACCCGGCTTCCGTCTCGCTGATGCCGATGCAGAACAGACCATCGCCGCTCGCGGCGGTCGGGAGCCAACGATCTCGGAGCTCGTCGGAGCCCAGGTGCTCGATCGCGCGCGGCGGTCCGTTGAAGATGAGCTGGGCGAGGATTGCGCTCGAGACGTCGGCGCGGGCAAGCTCTTCGAGCACGATCGCGGCCTCGATGTCGCCGAGTCCGGCGCCGCCCCAACGTTCACCGATCGTGATGCCGAACAGCTCCGCCTGGCGCATCGCGTCCCACGACGCTTGCGGGAACTCCTCGGTCTCGTCGCCCTGGCGGGCCATCGGCGCGAGCGACCGATCGGCCACGTCCCGGGCGAGTTGGCGCAGTGCGGCCCGGTCTTCGGTGTCCGCGAACGGGCTCGTGCCCTGCGCGTGCGCCGAAGGAGATGCAGGAACCGCCTTGGGCGCGGGGGCCGACATGCGGTGGAGGTTAGTGGGCGGGCCGAAAGTTGGGTTGTTGTGAATTGAATCGGACCCTACGGTCCCGACGGTGACGATTCGGGGTCGTCACCGCCTCGCGGCGAGCATGCTCCTCGCTGCGATGGGCACGGCGTGTGGTGGTGGCGCCGGCACCAGTTCCGCAATCGAACGTTCCGCCCGGCCTCGACGCGCGCCGTCGACCACGACCACGTCGACGACGGTCACGATGCCCGCGCCGCAGGTGATCGACCGCGGCAACGACTTCGTCGCCATCGCGCGCTCGCTGCTCCTCTTCGATCGGTGGATCGAGGGGCGGCGCACCGGAGCACACGTGGTGGAAGTCGACCGCGCCCCGTTGGAGCTCACGCCCATCTCGGTCATGCCCAACGTCGTTTCGCTCCGGCTCACCGAACACGTCGCGCACCGAGATGCGATCGATCTCGATGGCAGGGTCGTTGCTCGGGACCGCGCCCGAACCGAAAACTACGTGATCTCCATCGCGCGCCC
>JBBQER010000075.1:0-21038 GCA_038320885.1 Acidimicrobiia bacterium | reverse complement strand
TTCTCGATCGCGCCGGTCCGGCCCGAGCACCGGGAGCTGCTCGTCCGCACGCTCCAGCACGTCGAAGACATGGCGCCCGACACGCTGTTCGAGGGCGTGCCCTGGACCGACTTCGAGACCTTCCCGCAGTACTTCGACGCGATCGAGCGGCGCGGCACGCTTCTCAACTACGCCTGTTACGTCGGCCACACCGCGGTCCGCATCTACGTCATGGGCGAGGCAGGGTACGAGAAGGAAGCCACCGACGACGACGTGCGCAACATGCAGCGCGTGATCGCAGAGGCCATGGACGCGGGCGCGGCGGGGTTTGCGACCTCCGCGTCACCCACGCACAACGGTGACCGCGGGCGTCCGGTCCCTTCCCGCATCGCAGACCTCGCCGAAGTGTGCGCGCTCGTCAAGCCGCTGCACGACGCGCACAAGGGCGTCGTCGCGTTGCTGCCCGGCGAGAAGGTCACGCACGCCGACGTGTTCGACGTGCAGCGCGCGGCGAACCGTCCGGTCACCTGGACCGCGCTGCTCACGGTGTTGGGGTACCCATGGCACGAGAAGATCATGGCCGCCAACATCGCCGCGCGCGACGAGGGTGTCGAGGTGTGGCCCCAGGTCTCGTGCCGGCCGTTGACCTTCCAGATGAACCTGCGGGAGCCGTTCACCTTCAACATGCGGCCCGCGTTCCAGGAGTTGATGGATCGCCCGCTCGCCGAACGGTCGGCCGCGTACCGCAATCCCGCGTGGCGCGCACGCGCGTGGAACGAGCTCGAGGGCAGGGGCGCCAAGCGCGTGCTTCCGATGAACTTCGACTCGTTGCTCGTGGCCGAGAGCGACGCCCATCCCGAGCTGATGGGTCGCAAGGTCGTCGACTTGGCGCAGGAGCGTCAGTGCACGCCGTTCGATCTCATGCTCGACATGTCGCTCGAGGAGAACCTCGAGACGCGCTTCACGAGCGTGCTGGCGAACAACGACCCCGAGGCGATCGCGTGGCTGCTCCCCCAGGACACCGTGTTACTCGGGCTCGCCGACTCCGGTGCGCACGTGAGCCAGCTCTGCGACGCGTGCTTCGCGACCGATCTACTCGGCAACTGGGTGCGCGACAAGGAGGTCATGCCGTTGGAGCACGCGATCCGCAAGCTCACGGGCGAGCCCGCGGGTGTGTTCGGACTGCGCGATCGAGGGACGATCGAGATCGGCCAGGCCGCCGACGTCGTCGTGTTCGACTACGACACGATCGCGCCCGGCCCGCTGCGCCGCATCCATGACTTCCCCGCCAACGGCGAACGACTCGTCGCCGACAAGCCGGTCGGCATGCGCCACGTGATGGTGAACGGGACGGTGATCCGCGAGGACGAGCAGCCGATCATCGATGCGCTCGCCGAGAGACCCGGAAAGCTCTTACGCGCGTAGCCGGCTACGACGGCGGCGGGACGTCGCGTCGCCGCGCGGCATCCATCGGACCCATCAAGCCGACCACATTCCCGTCGGGATCCTCGACTATCGCGAACCGCGATCCCCAGAACGCGTCGTACGGCGACTGCTGGCCGCGATAACCCGCGCCGGTGAGATCGGCGTAGAGCGCGTCGACCGCTTCACTGCTCGCGAGCTTGAAGCTGAGTACACACGCCGGCCCGCGCGAACCCTCGTTCCAGTCGCGCGCGAACACGGCGCTGTCGAGATCGAAGTCGAATCCACCGGCGACCTTCGCGGAGCGGTGATGCGCATCCCACTCCGGCTGCCAATCGGGGATGTCGACGCCGAGCCGACGGTAGAACGCCACCGACGCTTCCATGTCGCCGACTACGAGGTTGATCTGATCGAGTACCGGTCGTTCGTCCGCCATGGTCGGACCTCCAAGTGTCGACGAGCCCGGTCAGTCTGTCGGATCGGGCCAGGCGTCGCGGTCGGCGTCGGGCGCCGGGTTCGGACCCGGGCGCCGGGCCGGATGGCCTGCGAACACGGCCGGAAAGCAGATGCGCAGCTCGCCGTTTTCGTCGACCGCGATCACGCCCCGCTCGCGGAAGTGCGGGTACTCCCCCATCTCCTCGGGCGTGAACACCGGCGTGACGGGCGCGCCCGCAGCCGTCAGCCGCTCGACCGCGGCCTCACGCGTCAACGCCGCGCACGCCGCGATCACCGCGCCCTGGCACTCCTCGAACCGATCGAGCCGCTCGAAGTGGCGCAGCGCGCCGAGGTCGGCGATCTCCAATCCGTCGCACACCGCCGCCCACAGATGGTCCTCGGCGATCACCCCGAGTGCGAGCCAGCCCCCGTCGGCGCAGCGGAACACGCCGTATCCGGTGCTGCCGCGAGTGGGTTCGGTTCGGCCCTCGATGGCATTGCCGGAGCGCGGCCCGATCCACGAGGCGACCACGTCGGTCATGGCGACGTCGATGCGCTCACCTTCACCCGTGCGCAGCCGGTTGGCCCAGGCCGCGGTGATCGCGAGCGCGGCAACCGTGGCCGCGGCGAGATCCGCGATCGGCACGCGCGGGACCTCGGGATCGTCGACGGCGCTCGCGCGCGCCATCGCGCCCGCGAGCGCCTGGTAGTTCACGTCGTGGCCGGGCAGCGCCGTGAGCGCGCCCGTCTGTCCGTACCCGCTGACCGAGCAGTAGATGATCGCGGGGTTGACCGCGCGCAGCGCCGCGTAGCCGACGCCCAAGCGGTCGGCAACTCCCGGACGCCACCCTTCGCAGAACACGTCGGCGCGCGCCGCGAGCTCGAGCGCGCGCGCCTTTCCTTCGTCGCGGCGCAGGTCGAGCACGATGCTCCCCTTGTGCGACGCCACGTCGCGGAAGATGTCGGGGAAGGTGCGCATCGGATCGCCGCCAGGAGGTTCGATCTTGAGCACTTCGGCGCCGAGATCGGCGAGCAACTGGGTTGCGTGCGGCACCGGCCGCCAAATGCCCGCGTCGAGAATCCGCATCCCGTCCAAGAGCCCGCGCCCATTGGTCGACTCCGTCTCCGCCTCCCCTCCGGTCGGCTCCGGCTGCGCCTCCTTCACAGGATCACCCCGTCGGCGCGCAGGCGGGCGAGCTCGTCGTCGTCGCAACCGGCGAGATCGCGCAACACCGCGTCGGTACTCGTACCGAGCAACTCCGCGGGCGGAAGGTCGACCCGCCCCGAGAACGCGATCGGCAGTCGCGCGCCGAGGAAGCCACTCGGCTGGTCGACCGGCGCGCTCGGATGGCGCAGCTCGGTCAGCAACCCCCGCGTGCGGAGATCCGGGTCGGTCGCGGCATCGACCGGTTCGCGCACGCGGCCCGCGGGAAAGCCGATCGCGAGCATCGCGGCCTCGACCTCGCGCACCGGTCGCGTCGACGTCCATGCTTCCATCGCGGCATCGATGTCGGCCGCGGCGCCCGCCCGCTCGCGAATCGTCGGCCACCGCGCGAGCGCATCGTCGCGTTTCATCAGCTCGCACATGCGCTGCCATTGGCCGTCGCTCGTGCACGTGACGGAGATCCATCCGTCGGCGCAGCGATACGTGTTGATCGGCGCGCCCCGACCGTCGGCATTCCCGGTTCGGGCCGGCATGCCGATCGCGGCGTAGTGGTCGACCGGCTCGTCCCACACGAGCGACGTGAGCACGTCGAGCATCGCAACGTCGACGAGCTGACCGTGGCCGGTCGCATCGCGTTGTCGCAACGCGCCCATGATCCCGAGCGCGGCAAAGGTCGCGCTCGTATGATCGGCGATGGTGATGCCGGCGCGTACCGGCGGACCGTCGGCAAAGCCGGTCTTGGCCATCACTCCCGACGCGGCCTGCACGATGTTGTCCATCGCCGGGCGGTCGGGCGCGTCGTAGCCGTAACCGGAGATCGCGCAGTACACGAGCCCTGGGTTGACCGTCGCCAACTGCTCGTAGCTCAGGCCGAAGCCTTCCATCGCGTCGGCGCGCGAATTCTCGACGAACACGTCGGCCTGCTGTGCGAGCGCGCGCACGAGCTGCGCGCCTTCGGATCGGGTGAGATCGAGCGCGACGCTGCGTTTGCCGCGGCTGCGCTTGAGGAACGGAATCGAGAGTGCGCCGTCGACGTAGTCGCGCGTGCTGCCGCCTTCGGGATGTGCGAACGGAGCGAGCCGCCGGCTGGTCGACGTTCGCGGCGACTCCACCGAGATCACCTCGGCGCCCATCGACGCGAGCAGGAACGTGCACAGCGGTCCCGACACGAAGCGGCTGACATCGAGCACGCGCACGCCGGCGAGCGGCGCCGGATCGCTCACGGCTTCCCTTCGACGCGCGGGCCCTCGGCGCGCAGTCGCTCGCGCAGCGCGAACTTCTGGATCTTGCCGCTCGGCGTGCGCGGGAAGTCGGCAACCTCGCGCACCAGCTCCGGCCACTTCTGCCGGGCCAGGCCCGCCGCCTCGAGCGCGGCACGGACTGCCGCGAGATCGGGAGCCGACTCACCCGTCAACATCCGAAAGTGCACGCACCCGATCTCACCCAACCGTGCGTCCGGCGCGGCGACGACCGCGACCTCGGCGACGCCGGGCATGCGCACGAGGATCTCCTCGACCTCGGCCGCGCTCACGTTCTCGCCGCCGCGGATGATGATGTCCTTCTTGCGGTCGGTGATCGCGAGATACCCGTCGGCGTCCAACACGCCGACGTCGCCGGTCATGAACCAACCGTCGGGCGAGAACGCGGCCTGCGTGACCACGGGATCGGTGTAGCCGACGAAACAGTCGGGCCCGCGGCTCCAGATCTCGCCGGGCTCACCCTGCTCGACGTCGCTCCCGTCGTCGTCGATGAGCCGGATCTCGACGCCGGGCAACGGCGCGCCGTCGGTGTTCAAGCGCTTCTCGCGCGGCGCCTCGGCCGAGCAGCCCGTGATCGACGGGTGCTCGGTACTCCCGAAGCTGCGCGTGGTCTTGATGCCGAGCCGCTCGGCGCGCTAGCCCACCGCGGCCGGCACCGCAGCGCCGCCCAGGCCGATCACCGGCATGAGCGCGACGTGGCGGACGGAATCGAAGTCGGGATGATCGAGCAGGCTCGTGAGGAACACGGTCGCCCCCTGCCCCGCGGAGCAACCCTCCTCCAACATCGCCTGCAGCACGCGCTTCGGGTCCCATACGTCGATGAGGTGAATAGGACGGCGGCCGTGCACCGGCATCAGCAACGCCGCGAGCATCCCGATGCCGTGGCCCACGGGCGCGCCCGTGATCGACGGCGGCGCAACCGACAGGGCCGGGGGCTTGCCGTCTTGATCCAATCCCGCGAACGGCTGGATGCTTCCGAGCTGGCGAATTTCCGCGCCGATCGTGCGGTGCGCGTGCACCACACCCTTGGGATCACTCGTGGTGCCGGACGTGTACGCCACGAGCGCCGGCTCGCTCGGGTCGACCGCGGCCAAGACGTCGAGCGACTCCTCGCCCACGAGGTCGTCGAACCGGAGATCGCCCGGGCGCGGGTCACCCCCGACGACTGCGACCCACTCGAGGTCGGGCAGCTCGCCGCGCATGGAGTCGAGGTTGGCAAGGAAGTCCTGCGCGCCGAAGTGATCCGCGGTCACGAGGGCCTTCACCCGCGTGCGCTGCAAGATGTAGGCAACTTCCTTCGGTCCGTAGAAGTGGACGATCGGGACCACAACCGCGCCGAGATACGCGATCGCGTAGAACGTCGCTGCCGCCTCGAGCCAGTTCGGGAGTTGGAACGCGATCGCGTCGCCGGGCTTCACGCCGCGAGCAGTCATGCCGGCCGCGACGCGCCGGGCCAGCGCGTCGACGTCGCCGAGCGTGCCGCGATACGGGTTGCGATCCGATCGCACGGTGAACGGGAGGGCCGCGGCGTCGTGGAGCCCGTCGGCGAGGATGGCGCCCAGGCTCTGGTCGTCCCAGAAGCCTTCCCGCACGTAGAGCTCCGCGCGTTCGGCGTCGATCTCGCGCGGCGTGAAGTCCACGGGTGCAGTCTGGCATCCTCGCTATCGAGGAAGTCCGAGAACTCTTTCGGCGATGATGTTGCGTTGGATCTCGCTGGTGCCGCCGGGGATCGTGCCCCCGAACGAACGCAGGTACTGCGTCGCCCACGAGCCCTGGCGCCAGAGCTTGGGACCGAGGATGTTCACGTCGAGCCCGTCAAGACCCTGCGACTCGGAGCCGAAGAGCAGCGCCCGTTGCAGTGACTCGCTCCCGAACAACTTGAGCAGGGAATGCTCGGGCGACGCCTTGCCGTGCAGGAATTTCGAGAAGCCGCGGTAGCCCATCGCGAGCAGCGCCTGTCCGTCGATGTAGAAGCCGGCAACCGCGTCGCGATATCGGGGATCGTCTCCGAGGCGGCCGCCATCCGGCGTGACCCGATCACCGAGCTTGATCAAGCCTCGCACCGCGCGCTGCACCTCGTACGCGTACCCGATCCAGAGCATCGCCCGCTCGTGTGCGAGCGAGCCTTGCGTGATCGGCCAGCCGCCGTTGAGCGGACCGATGAGGTTCTCCTTCGGCACGCGCACGTCGGTGAAGAACACCTCGTTGAAGTCGGAGACGTCGGGATCGGTGAGCTCCGGGAACGGGCGGCGCTCGACGCCCGGTGTGGTCGTGTCGATGATCAACGCGCTGATGCCCTTGTGCTTCGCGACGGTCGGATCCGTCCGCACGAAGCAGAGGCACCAATCGGCGTGCTGCGCGCCCGAGGTCCACACCTTCTGCCCGTTGACCACGAACTCGTCGCCGACGAGCTCCGCGCGCGTCTTCAGGCTCGCAAGATCGCTCCCGGCTCCGGGCTCGCTCATGCCGAGGCACCAGCTGATGTCGGCACGCAACGTCGGCACGAGGAAGCGCTTCTTCTGCTCGGGCGTGCCGTAGTCGTTGAGCGACGGAGCGATGATGCCGAGACCCTGCGGGTTCGCGCTGCGAATGATCTCGCGGCTCGCCATCTCCTCGAAATAGATCATCTGCTGCGTCGGCGTCGCGTTGCGTCCGCCGAGCTCGGGCGGCCAGCCCGGTACCAACCAACCGGCGTCGAAGAGCGCCCGTTGCCACGCCCGCGCCCAGTCGGTCAGGTGCGCGCTCGACAGTTTCGGCTCGCGGAAACGCTCCTCCGACGGCCGGTTCGATTCGAGCCACTCGACGAGCTCCGAACGGAACGCCTCGTCTTCGGGTGCGTACTGCAGGCGCATCGCGGCGCAGGGTAGTTTCCTGACGTTCGTGTCACATAATTCCGTGCGTCGGGAGCGTCCGTGGACTTCGAGTTCTCTGCCGACCAGGAGATGCTGCGCGATTCCGTGCGCCGTTTCCTCGCCGACAAGGCACCGATCACATACGTGCGCGATGCGTACGAGAGCGACGGTTCGGACCTCGGACGCGACAACGTGTGGAACGGCCTGCGAGACCTCGGAGTGCTCGGTCTGCTCGTTCCCGAAGCGCACGGCGGTGCCGGAATGGGCATGGTCGATGCCGCGGTCGTGCTCGAGGAGCTCGGCGGCGCGTTGGGCCCGGTGCCGTACGCGTCGTCGGCCATCGGCGCAGTGTCGCTCGTACTGGCCGCGGGCGCGGCCCGGGAGCACTCGTTCTTGTTGCCGGGACTGGCCGACGGCTCGACCATCGGGACGATCGCGCTGTACGAGGAAGGTGCCCGCTACGAGTGGCGAGCACCGTCGACGACGGTCGAGGCGAACGCCGAGATGTGGCGACTCACCGGTGTCAAGGTGCACGTGGCCGACGCCGCCGCCGCCAACCTGTTCCTCGTCACGGCTCGGGATCCCCACGGGGTGCTCGGCGTGCTCGCGGTTCAGGGCAACGATCCTGCGGTGCGCGTCGAGCCCACGCAGTCGGTCGACGGGAGCCGCAAGGAGGCGACCCTCCGCTTCGAGGGCGCGCCGGCATGGCGACTCGGATCAGGTGACGCGACCGACGCAGTCGCGCGCACCCTCGATCGCCTAGCGGTCGCGTACGTGGTCGACGGGGTGGGCGCCGCGTCCCGAGCCCTCGCGCTGGCGGTCGACTACGCGAAGGAGCGGGTCCAATTCGACAAGCCCATCGGCTCGTTCCAAGCCGTGCAGCACCTCTGCGCCGACATGCTGCGGGCGCTCGAGCTCGGTCGCGCCGCGGGCTACTACGCATGCTGGGCCACCGACGACGCCGAGCCCGCGGAAGCGCACCGCGCCGCGGTCATGGCCAAGGCGTTCGCGAGCAGCGCGTACGCGCAGCTCGGCGGCAGCGCGATCCAGGTTTTCGGTGGCATCGGCTTCACCTGGGAGCACGACATCCACCTCTATTACAAGCGCCTGCTCTCCCTGTCAGCCGCGTTGGGCAACACCTCCGAACACCTGGCCGAGCTCGCCCACATCGCCATCGACTAACCCGCCGCCGCGTCACGAATTCTCATCAGACGCGAATTCGTCACGCCTAACGGCACGAATTCACATCAAAGCCGGTTGGCGCGCCCAGGACGCGGGCCTGACGGGGCGCTACTCCCTCACGAGCAGCAGGCAGCCGCAGGTGTTGCCGCCGCCGGCGGCGATCACGCCGATCTCGGGTGGCGTCGCGATCTGGCGGTCGCCGGCTTCGCCCCACATCTGCGTGGCGCCTTCGTGCAGGAAGCCGTAGCCGTGCAACCGGCCCGCGGAGAGCTGGCCGCCGTGGGTGTTGAGCGGCAGCACGCCGTCCCGGGCGATCCGTTCGCCGCCTTCCACGAACGGGCCGCTCTCCCCTACTCCGCACAGACCCAGCGCCTCCAACCACGACATCGTGATCCACGAGAAGCCGTCGTAGAGCTGCGCCATCTGCACGTCGGAGGGCTTGAGGTCGGTGCGGGTCCACATCTGCTCGCCCGCGTCGCGATTCGGCATCGTGGAGAGATCCTCGAACTGGTCCCACGACGGGCGACCGGCGATGCGCGCACCAACCGCTTCGACCCGCAGCGGCGGATGACGGAGGTCGCCAGCCCGCTCCCGACGCGAGACGATCACCGCGGTCGCGCCGTCGCAGGGCACGTCGCAGTCGTAGAGGCAGAACGGTGTCGAGATCATGCGCGCGGCCATGTAGTCGTCGAACGACATCGGATCGCGGTAGATCGCGTTCGGGTTCAAGCGGGCGTTGCGGCGCGCGTTCAACGCGATCCACGCGAGTTGCTCGCGCGTCGTGCCGTACTGATGGAAATGTCGTTGCGCGAACATCGCGATCCAGATTGCGGCCGAGGGCGCGGAGAACACGAGGTTCCACGACATGAAGCCCGACATCTTGGGCACGCCGCCACCGCCGCCCCCACCCCCGGGCATCACTCCGGCCCGGCCCTTGTCGCCCTGCGCCGAACCTTCGTAGACCGATCGGAAGCACAGCACGTGGTTCGCGAGCCCCGACGCAACCGCGAGACACGCGTTGATCACCGAGCCGAGCTGGCCCGAGGTCTCGAGCCCACTCCCGTACCAACCACAGTGCAGCCGCAGCGCGTCCATGACCTCGTACGCGCCCGCGCCGCTGAAGCCGGCGGGCTGGCCCATGGGTCCCGGATACGTCGAGATCCCGTCGATGTCGGCGACCGTCAGCCCGGCGTCGGCGATCGCGGCCAGGCAACCGTCGAGGGTGAGCTCGAGCGGATCGCGGTGGAGCCGCCGCCCGATCTCCGACTGACCGACGCCGGTGATGCACGCGCGCCGCTCGATGATCTCGTTCGCGTCCATCACTTCTCCGGTTCGAACAATGGGAGGTACACGTCACCGTCGGGATCGCGATGGTGCTCGAAGATCACGCGCAACGGCATGCCGATCTCGATCTCGTCATGCGGGCAGTTCACGAGGTTCGTCGTGAGCCGTACCGACGGCTGCTCCACGATCTCGACGATCGCGACGACGTACGGGAGCTCGGGACCCGGCATCCAATTCTGGTGGTTGATCGAATAGGTCGCCAGCGTCGCCCGGCCCGATACCGCCTCGACCGCGAGGTTCTTCGAGTGGTCGATAGGGCAGATCGGGATCGGCGGGTGGATGTAGTAGCCGCAGTCCTGGCATCGCCAGAAGCGCAGCTCGCCCTGCGCGCCACCCGTCCAGAACTCGCGGGTGCTGTCAACGAGGCGGGGCAGGATACGGAAGGGCGGATCGGACATCGAGGAACTCCAGGTTCAGGCGGTGGTCGGCGGGCGCGTCGACTATCCGGGTTCGGCCTCGCGGGCGGCCTCGTAGCCGGCCCGCGCATGAGGAATCGCCGCGACCGCGGGCAACAATCCGTGGCCGGGGACGGTGAGCATGATCGAGCCGAGGATCTCTTCCCACGTCGCGCCGACCTCGCGTGCGAGCTGCGCGTGCCGCTGCACCCCCGCCGCGTTGCGCAGGCCGACGGTCACGACCATGCGGATGAGCTCGTGCGTCTTGCGATCGGGCGCGCGCAGCGAGTCGAGTTGCGACAGCCACGCGTTCTGCGCGGCGTGCAACTGCGGGAACACTTCGTGCAGCGGCTCTTCGAAGGGGAAGTTCCAGTCTTGCTGTTCGTCGTTCACGGCGCGGCGCGGAAAATCGCGATGGTGATCTCGTCGTCGAGCGGCTTGAAGTCGACGACCACGGGCATGCCGACGCGCAGCTCCTCGTGCGGCACCCCTTCGATGTTCGTCATCACGCGCGGCCCTTCTTCGAGCTCGACGACGGCCGCCACGTACGGCACCCGCTCGTTGAACGGCGGGAGGTCGTTCTGGTGCACGATCGAGTACGTGTAGAGCGTCGCCCGGCCCGACGCTTCCTTCCACGCGACGTCGTCACTCCAGCACTTCGGGCAGAAGGGGCGTGGGTAGAAGTGATCGTCGCCGCACGCATTGCAATGGCGAACGAGGAACCGGCCCTCGCGGCATCCGTCCCAGAACGGCTGCGTCTCGAGGTCGGGCGTCGGAATGTCGAAGCGCACTGCCGCCATCCGGTCAGCCCTGACTCGGAAGCGCGGCGTCCGGCAGCACGGCAACGGCTTCGGCTTGCAGCTTCGCCTCGCCGTCCTGGTTCACGAGCGCGCATTCGAGCACGATCTCGTTGCCGGGCCGCTTCTCGATCACGGCGACGTTCGTGCTGAGCACCTCGCCCGGCCACGTCTGCTTGGTGAAGCGCATCCGGTACGACGCGAGGTTGCCGATGCCCACGTAGTTGGTGATCGCGGTGGCGAGCAACCCGGCGCTGAACATGCCGTGGCCGAACACCGATGGGAGCCCAGCGGCCTGCGCGGCAAGCTCGTCGTGGTGCATCGGGTTGAAGTCGCCTGACGCGCCCGCATACATGACGAGGTCGGTACGGGTCAGCTCGTGATCTATGGCCGGCGCGGTGTCGCCCACCTGCACATCGTCGTACCGCAGCTTGCGCTCACTCATAGGAGAGCGAGGCTAAACGTTTGACTGACACGCGTGTCAACTGTGGATCCCGCTCAGTGGCCGGGTTCGGGGTCGCGGGGCAGTCCGAGCAGGCGCTCGGCAATCACGTTGCGCTGGACGTCGCTGGTGCCCCCGGCGATCGTCAGGCACCGGTTGAAGAGGAAGGCCGACGACCAGGCGCCGGCCTCGCCGTCGGTCGCGGCCGCGTCGGCGCCCATGAGCGACAGCCCGACCTCTTGCACGCGCTGATCCTGCTGTACGCCGAGCAACTTGCGCACCGCAGCCTCCGAGCCCGAGGGATCGGCGCCGGCCAGAGCCTGGAGCGTCATGCGGAAGCCGAGCACCGCCAGCGCGTGGCCGGTTACCGCGAGATCGCCGATCTCCGCGAGCACGAGCCGATCGTCGGCGAGACCGCGCGCCTCGGCCGCGCGCAACGCGCCGACCACGCCGCCGCCGATCGTGTTGCTCCCACCCATGAACACGCGCTCGTTGGCGAGCGTCGTGCGCGCGCACCGCCAACCGTCGTGCTCGGCGCCGACCAGGCAGTCTTCGGGCACGAAGACGTCGTCGAAGAAGACCTCGTTGAACGTCTCGTTCCCCGTGAGCTCCCGCAACGGGCGGATGTCGATGCCGGGCGACTTCATGTCGACCATGAGACACGAGATGCCTTCGTGCTTCGGACGATCGGGGGCCGAGCGCGCGAGGCAGATGCCCCACTGCGCGTAGCGGGCGAGCGACGTCCACACCTTCTGGCCGTTGAGCACCCAGCCGCCTTCGACGCGCGTCGCGCGCATCGACAGCGCCGCGAGGTCGGAGCCGGCGCCGGGCTCGCTGAACAGCTGACACCATTGGATCTCGCCGCGCAGCGTTGCCGGGATCCACCGCTCCTGCTGCTCGGGCGTTCCGTACACGATCAGCGTCGGCAGGGCCCACGCGCCGACACCGAGGTTGGCGCGCGTCACCTTGGCGGCGCGGAACTCCTCCTCGATCACGAGCAGCTCGAGTGCCTTGGCATCGCGACCCCATGGGCGCGGCCAACCGGGCGTCAGGTAGCCGTCGCGCGCAAACCGCTCGCGTTGCTCCTGCGGCGAATCCTGCGCGACGTCGGCGAGCAACGCGCGCACCTCGGCCCGATATGTCTCGCCTTCCGGACCGAGATCGACCGCGAGCCGCCGCCGGGCTCCGCCCTGAACTTCTCGGGCCGCGCGTACCCGCCACTCGACGGGTGTTCCCGCGAGCTGGTGCAACGTGATCGCGCGCCGCAGGTAGAGGTGCGCGTCGTGCTCCCAGGTGAAACCGATCCCACCGAGCGTCTGCACACAGTCCTTGCCGTTGAGGAACGCCGCTTCGAACGCCAGCGCCGCGGCCGCGGCGACCGCGAGGCCGGCGCCGTTGGCGGCGTCGTTGGCGGCGCGCGCCGCGTCCCAGACCGCGGCGCGGGCGAGCTCGGTCCGCGCCAGCATGTCGGCGCACCGATGCTTCACGCCCTGGAACTGTCCGATCGGCCGGCCGAACTGCACGCGGACCTTCGCGTACTCCGACGCGGTGTCGACGCACCACTGCGCGATCCCGATTGCCTCCGCAGCCAGCAGCACCGCCGCGAGGTCACGCACGCGCGCCGCCGTCAGGCCCGGGAGTCGCCGATCATCCGGCACGACCACGCCCTCGAGATCGAGCTGGGAGATGCCGCGGGTGAGATCGAGACCCGGCAACTGCGTAGCGGTCACCGCGGACGCGTCGAGCGCCGCCCACGCGCCGCCGACCTCGCCCACGATCACATCGGCATCGTCGGCACCGAGCACCGGACGCGATCCGCCGAGCGCGAGCGCACCCGTGCAATCGCCCGCGGCCAACTTCGGGAGCAAGGCCTCGGCCGCGGGCCCACCCGCGTCCTGGATGATCGCGGCGGCCAGAACAGTGGGGAGATAGGGACCCGGTGCGCACGCCCGCCCGAGCTCCTCGATCACCACCGCCTGCTCGACGAGCCCGTAGCCCGCGCCGCCGTTCGCTTCCGAGACGTGCAATCCGAGCCAACCCGGTTCGGTGATGGCTTGCCAGAAGTCCGGCCGGCCCGACGCCGTGCCGTCTACTACCGCCCGCAGTACCGCCGGTGAGATGCGGGCGTCGACGAAGCGCCGGACGGTTTGGCGGAGCTCCTCGTGCTCTTCGGTGATCCCGATCGCCATCTTCGCTAGACCACTTTCGTGTCGCCGTCGAAGATTGCGATGGCCTGCGTCGGACAGCCCTGGGCAGCCAGCACGATCTTGTCGTCGGTCATTGCGGTTGCGTCGACCACGATCGCGATTCCCTCGTCGTCGAGATCGAACACACCCGGCGCCCAGAACGAGCAATTCCCCGAGCCCATGCACGCGTCGCGATCGATCTTGATGTCCAGCGCCACTCGAACCTCCCGACGGGTCGAAAGCTACTCCGCCCTCAACCGGCCACCTCACGGAAGCGGGCGTAGCGCTCGTCCACGTGCGGCTGCCAGCCCGGGCTCGGGTCGACGACGCGCGCCGTGCGCGCCCACCTCGATGCGTCCGTCATCGACGTCTCGAGCCCGCACGCGAGCCGGGCGAGGAACGCCGCGCCGAGCGCGCCGCCTTCGGGAACGTCGCAGACATGAACGGGCAGACCGGTGCAGTCGGCCAGCGCCTCGACCCAACCGTCGAGCCGGGTGCCGCCGCCGGTCGCCACGATGCGCCGCGCCGCGACCGGACTCGCGTCGATCATGCGGCGCGTCGCGAAGGCGGTCGACTCGAGCGCGGCGCGCCGCGCCGCGGCGGGTCCGTGGGTGAGATCGAGATCGACGAGCTGCCCGCGCCGCGTCGGATCCTGGAGCGGGACGCGTTCGCCGCGCGGATACGGGACCCAGACGGGAACGCTCGCCGGATCAACCGGTTCGCCGCCGACGCCCAGGAGCTTCGTCGCCCAGTTGAGGAACAGGCCACCGGCATTGCTCGGGCCGCCGACGAGAAAAGTTCCGCCCGCAGTGTTGGGCATCGCGTAGTAGCGGGGCACGTCGACGAGCTCCGGCATGACGCACCAGACGATCAGCGTCGTGCCGAGAATCACGAGCACGTCGCCCTCGGCGCCGGCGTCGGCGACGAGTTGCTCGGCGAACGCGTCGATCGTGCCGCCTTCGAGCACACAACCGGGATGACCGATCACCTCGCCGAGCGCCTGCCCGGGTGGATTGAGCGAAGGCAACTGGTCGACGCGGGCGTTGCACGACTCGACGAGCCCCGCGTCCCATCCGGCGGTCCAGTCGAACAGGGGCGCCGCGGTCGCGGCGACGATCATCGAGATTCCCGGGTCGCCCGTCAGCGCGTTGTTGGCGACCGCCTGGGCCATCCAGTAGCCCCGCGCGTCGGGCCGTTCGGCCGTCTGCCACGTCAGGAACTGCATCAGCTCGCCCTGCTCGGGCTGATCCGATCGCTCCTTCTGATGACCCCGCTCGTCGCCGTAGAGGAGGCCCGGCGAACACGGAATGCCCTCGTCGTCGACCGCCGTGAGCGAAGGGACCATCGCCGCGACGGATACCGCGCGCGGCTTCACGTCGCCGAGCGCGTCGAGCGCGAGTTGCGGCCCGGCGTGCCACGCGATCCTCGCGTCGTGTTCGAAGCGCTGCGGGCTCGGCACGGAGAACTCGTGCGGTATCCGCGACCGCGCGACCACGTTGCCGTCGTCGTCGGCCGCGATCGCCTTGACCGACGAAGTCCCGATATCGATCCCAACCGTGATGTTCGCCATGACGTGCGGAGATTACGCGAGCGCCGCGAGCACGGCATCGTGCAGCCGGCCGTTGGTGCACACGAAGCTCTCGGCGCTCAGATCGGACGTGCCGTCGACGCCGCTCCAGCGGCCGCCCGCCTCGTCGATGATCGGGATGAGCGCGGCGATGTCCCAGAGCGACACGATCGGATCCAACGAGATGTCGACCGCGCCCTCGGCGACGAGCGTGTGCTGCCAGAAGTCGCCGAGACCACGCGTCCGCCAGCAGCGATGCGCGAGCGCGAGCATCTTGTCGCCGATGCCCTCGGCCTCGTACCGCTCCTTGGTGTCCCACGCGAGAGAGATCTGCGCGTCGTCGAGAGCGCCAACCGACGACACCGAGATCGGATCGCCGTTCCGGTACGCGCCCAATCCCGAGCCCGCCCACCACCGGGTGTGCAGCGCCGGTGCCGACACCACTCCCACCACGACTTCGCCCGCGTGCTCCAAGCCGATGAGCGTGGCCCAGATCGGGATGCCGCGCACGTAGCTCTTCGTCCCGTCGATCGGGTCGATGATCCACCGGAATTCTGCATCGACCGCCGCACCCGAACCGGGATCCGAGCCGAACTCCTCGCCGAGCACCGCATGGCCGGTCAAGTCCCCGAGCCGGTCGCGGATCGCGCGCTCGACCGCGTGGTCGGCCTCGCTCACCGGCGTCAGGTCGGGCTTGGTGCTCACCACGAGGTCGTCGGCGCGGAATCGCGCAACCGTGATCCCGTCGGCCAGGTCGGCGAGCTCCAATGCGAGATCCAAATGAGCAGCGATGTCCACGGCAGCGGAGCATAGGAGGCGATGCTTGCTGCCGATGAACAGGTATGGTCGCCCGCGTGCCGTCCGCCCGTGAGGCGCGCGAAACACTTCGCGCCAGCGTCGCCCGGCGTGCTCGAGAGCTGGCCGCCTCCGAGAACGCGGCCGACGCCGACGCGGTCGAGGCATTCGTCACGCGCTACTACGCGCAAGTACTGATCGACGACGTCCTCCTGTCGAACGCCGACGAACTGGCGCGGGCCGCGCTGGCACATTGGCGCATCGGAGCGCGGCGGCCGGCGGCGACCCCGATCGTGTCGGTGCGCACGCCGACCGCCGTATCGGAAAAGTGGGATGCGCCGCACACCATCGTCGACGTCGTCACCGACGACATGCCCTTCGTCGTCGACTCGGTCACGATGGCGCTCGACCGGCACGCGCTCGGTGTCCATCTCGTGGTGCACCCTGTGCTCGAGGTCGAACGCGATGCAGAAGGCGAACGCCGCGAGGGCGGCAAGGTCGTCCGCGAGTCATGGGTCCACATCGAGGCCGACCGCGAGACCTCGGTCGAGGTGCTCGACACGGTCCGCGCGGAGGTCGAGCGCGCACTGCACGACGTCCGCGCGTCGACGAACGACTGGCCCGCGATGCTGGCCGCGCTCGACACCGTGCGTGACGACATCGGCACGCACCCGCCGCCGTGCGATCCGGATGAGTTGACCGAAGGCCAGGCGTTCTTGCGCTGGCTCGGCGACCAGCACTTCACGTTCCTCGGGTATCGCACATACGACCTCGAACGCGACGCGCAGGGCGGCGACATCCTGCGCGCGGTTCCCGGCAGTGGACTCGGCATCCTGCGCAACCCACGCGGCGCGGGAAGCGGCACGGCGGCCGGCGCGGTGTCCGACCGGTTCTCCCGGCTGCCTGCGGAGATCCGCGCCAAAGCGCGCGAACGGACCCTGCTCGTGCTCACGAAGGCGAACGCGCGCTCGACCGTGCACCGCCCGAGCTACCTCGATTACGTCGGCGTGAAGCGCTACGACGACGCCGGCAACGTGATCGGCGAACACCGGTTCCTCGGCCTCTACACGTCGTCGGCGTACAACGCGAGCCCGATCGACGTACCGGTTCTCCGGCGCAAGGTCGACGAAGTGGTTGCGCGCTCGCAATTCGCGCCCGCGAGCCACGACTTCAAAGACCTCGAAGCGATCCTCGAGAGCTATCCCCGCGACGACCTGTTCCAAATCGACGCCGCCCATCTCTTCGACATCGCGATGGGAATTCTCGGGCTGCAGGAACGCCGGCGGGTCCGGGTGTTCGTCCACCGCGAGCAGTTCGGCCGTTTCGTGTCGTGCCTCGTCTTCGTTCCCCGCGATCGCTACACGACGCCGGTGCGACTGCGTATCGCCAGGAGACTGACGGCCGCGTTCGGCGCCTCCGGCTACGAGTGGAACGCCCAGCTCTCGGAGTCGGTGCTCGCCCGCCTGCACTACATCCTGCGCGTCGATCCCACGGAGAACCTGAACCGGCGGGTCGAGCTCCCCGATCTGGAAAAGCGCGTGGCGCTGGCGGCGCGCACGTGGGGCGACGACCTGCACGACACGCTCGTCAACGCCCGCGGCGAGGAGCACGGCCTCGACCTGCTCCGCATCTGGAACAGCGCGTTTCCGGTCGCGTACCAGGAGGAGTCCAACGCGATCGAGGCGCTCGCCGACCTGGCCGAGCTCGAAGCGCTGGGGACGGGCGACGCGCCGGCCCGCGCGGTGCGGCTGGCCGGAAAGGCCGACTACCTCGACCTCAAGCTCTACGGCCTGGGCGCGCAGCCTTCGCTCTCCGAGGTGCTGCCTCGCCTCACGAACATGGGCGTCATCGTCGACGACGAGCGGCCGTACACGATCACGCCGGAAGGTCTCGAGCCTCGATGGATCAAGCACTTCCGACTGCGGGCTCCGGCCGATGCGCCGGCGGGCGCGTACGACCACTTCGAGGAGACGTTCCTCGCAGTGCTGGCCGGCGATGCCGAAGACGACGCGTTCAACCGGCTCGTCCTGCGCGCCGGGCTTTCGTGGCGCGAGGTCGCGCTCTTACGCGCGTACAGCCGCTACTTCCGCCAGGTCGGCACGCCATTCAGTCAGACGTACATCGCAAACACGCTCGCCGCGCATCCGCTCCTCTCGTGCCGCCTGATCAGCCTGTTCGGCGCGCGCTTGGACCCGAAGCGCGTCGCGAACGGTGCCGGCCCGGTCGTCAACGCGAGCACCGACTCCCTCGTGGCCGAGATCACCGAGGAGATCGACGCGGTCACCAGTCTCGACGAAGATCGCATCCTGCGCGCACTGCTCCGTCTCGTACTCGCGACACTGCGCACGAACTGGTACCAGACGGGCGACGACGGCAAGCCGCGTCCGTGCGTGGTCCTCAAGCTCGATCCCGCGCAGGTACCCGAGCTCCCGCTCCCGCGGCCGATGTTCGAGTTGTTCGTGTATTCGCCGCGCGTCGAAGGCGTGCACCTGCGCGCCGGACGCGTGGCGCGTGGCGGTATCCGGTGGTCGGATCGGCGCGAGGACTTTCGCACCGAGGTGCTCGGCCTCATGAAGGCGCAGAAGGTCAAGAACGCGGTGATCGTCCCGTCGGGCGCGAAGGGCGGATTCGTCGTGAAGCAACCGCCCGACGACGCGGCGGAGTTACGCGCGGAGGTCGAGGCGTGTTACCGGCTGTTCATCGCGGGGCTCCTCGACGTCACGGACAATCTCGTGACCGACGGACACGGTGTGTCACAGGTCGTGCCGCCGGCGCAGGTCGTCCGCTTCGACGGCGACGACCACTACCTCGTGGTCGCGGCCGACAAGGGCACCGCCGCGTTCTCCGACGTCGCGAACGAGATCGCGTGCGCTCGTGGTTTCTGGCTCGGCGACGCGTTCGCTTCGGGAGGCTCCGCCGGGTACGACCACAAGGAGATGGGGATCACGGCCCGCGGCGTGTGGGAGTCGGTGCGCCGTCATTTCCGCCACCTCGCGATCGACCCGGATCGCGACGACTTCACCGTGGTCGGCATCGGCGACATGTCCGGCGACGTGTTCGGCAACGGCATGCTGTTGTCGCATCACATCGAGCTCGTGGCCGCGTTCGACCACCGGCACGTGTTCCTCGACCCGAACCCCGATCCGGAAGCGTCGTGGCAGGAGCGCAAGCGGGTCTTCGATCTGCCCCGCTCGTCGTGGGCCGACTACGACCCGGCACTCATCTCTCCCGGTGGCGGTGTGTTCCCGCGCACCGCCAAGTCGGCGACCATCTCCGACGAGGTCCGGGCGCGGCTCGGCATCGACCCCGCGATCGCGGCCTGCCCGCCGGCCGACCTCATCACGTTGCTGCTGGGCGCGCCGGTCGACCTGCTCTACAACGGCGGCATCGGCACGTACGTCAAAGCGCGCACGGAGTCGCACGCCGACGTCGGCGACAAGACCAACGACACGCTGCGCGTCGACGGCGCCGACCTGCGGTGTCGCTCGGTCGCCGAGGGCGGCAATCTCGGGTTCACCCAGGGCGGCCGCGTCGAGTACGCGCTGAGCGGCGGCCTGATCAACACCGACGCCATCGACAACAGCGCCGGCGTCGACACCTCCGACCACGAGGTGAACATCAAGATTTTGCTCGACGGAGCGGTGCGCGGCGGAGACCTGCCGGCCGGTGATCGCAACCCGCTGCTGGCGTCGATGACCGACGAGGTCGCGGCACTGGTGTTGCGCGACAACTACCGACAGAACCGCGCGCTCGACAACGCCAAGGCGCAAGCGCCGGAGATGGAAGAAGTCCACGCCCGCTACATGCGCATGCTCGAGCAGCAGAAGCATCTCGACCGCACGGTCGAACGGCTCCCCGACGACGAGACGCTCGCGGCCCGGCGCAATGCGGGGCTCGGTTTGACGGTTCCCGAGCTCGCCGTACTCGTCGCGTACGCCAAGATCACCATCGAGGCGGAGCTCCTAGCCTCGCCACTTCCCGACGACGACGACTTCAACACCGAGCTCGTGCGCTATTTCCCGACTCCCCTCCGCGAACGATTCGCGGGGCGGATTCGGATCCACCCGCTCGCCCGCGAGATCATCGCCACCGGTCTCGTGAACGGCATGGTGAATCGGGCGGGCGCCACGTTCGCCTTTCGTCTCGGCGAAGAGACCGGTGCCACCGCGCCCGACATCGTGCGCGCCCACGAAGCGGCCCGGGCGATCTTCGGCCAGGAAGCGCTATGGCAGGACATCGCCGTGCTCGATGCGACCCTCGCCGTCGACACCCAGACGAAGCTGTACCTCGAGTCGCGCAAGCTCGTGGAGCGCACGGCCCGGTGGCTCCTGCGACACCGCGCCCGCCCGCTCGCAGTGGGCGCGACCGTCGAGTACTTCGCGCCGGCCGTCGCCCGGCTGACGGATTCACTGCCCTGGTGCGCACGCGGGTCCGAGCGCGAACGACTCGACCAATCGAGAGCCGATCATGTCGCGCTCGGGGTTCCGGCCGATCTCGCAGCGCGCATCGCCGCCCTCGATCTGCTTCCGAGCGCGCTCGACATCACCGAGCTCTCCGACGCGCACAAGATCGAGGTCGAGCAGGTCGGCGACGCCTTCTGCGTCATCGGGGATCGGCTCCGGATCGACTGGTTGTACGACCGCATCGTCGAGCTGCCGCGCGCCGACCGTTGGGATGCTCTCGCGCGCAACGCGCTACGCGAAGACGTCGAGGCCGAGCACCGGGCCATCGCCGACGCGGTCTTGCAGACGGCCGAACCGGGCGCACAAGCAGAAGCTGCGTTCGAGGCGTGGGCCGGCGACCAACAAGCCGCGGTCGACCGGGCGCTCGCGGTCGTCCAGGACATCGCGAGCCGCGGCGTGTTCGATCTCGCCACGCTGTCGGTCGCGCTCCGGGAGTTGCGGACGCTGCTCTGACGCGCCGACTCCGCGCGTGCAACTCTCAAAGGTGGAAACGCGCCTCGGGTCGCCCACCGACTCCCAGACCTTCCACGGCGAGTACCCAACCGGCCTCCGGCGCCGGTTGCGTCGCCTCGCCCAGGTTGAGCGCGATCGACGTGACGAACATGCGGTCGAGATCGGGGCCGCCGAACGTCACGTCGCTCGGGTTCGCCATCGGCGTCTCGATGACGCAATCGAGCCCCGACGCGGTGAAGCGTGCGATCTTCCCCGGGCCCAACACGCAGCTCCACACGCCGCCCTCGGCATCCGCGGTCGCG
>JBBQER010000074.1:0-21215 GCA_038320885.1 Acidimicrobiia bacterium | reverse complement strand
GTCGTACTCCACGGCGTTGCACCTCATGCGTACCGGTGCGGTCGGTGTCCTTGTCGGCGTCGGTCCCGGCCACGCGTGCACGAGTCGCGGGGTGCTCGGTATCGGTGTGCCGCAGGCCACCGCCATCGCCGACGCGGCCGGCGCGCGCATTCGCCACCTCGACGAGACCGGCGTGGACGTACACGTGATGGCCGACGGCGGCATGCAGACCGGCGGCGACATCGCCAAGGCGATCGCCTGCGGCGCTGACGCGGTGATGATCGGCTCTCCGCTCGCGGGCGCGTACGAAGCGCCCGGTCGCGGCTACCACTGGGGCATGGCGACCTTCCACCCGACGCTGCCGCGCGGCGCGCGCGTGAACGCCGGCCAGCGCGCGACTCTCGCCGAGATCCTCGTGGGTCCCGCGCACGAGAACGACGGGTCGTTCAACCTCTTCGGTGGGCTTCGCACCTCGATGGCCACGACCGGCTACGAGACGGTGAAGGAATTCCAGAAGGCCGAAGTGATGGTCGCGCCGTCCCTGCAGACCGAGGGCAAGTCGCTCCAACGTTCGCAGGGCGTCGGCATGGGGCGATGACGATCACGTTCGGTCGCTCGTTGCTCCGGTGAACGATCAGCACGATCTTGTTCTCGTTGTCGACTTCGGCGCGCAGTACGCGCAGCTGATCGCACGGCGCGTGCGCGAAGCGCACGTGTACAGCGAAGTCGTGTCGCGCTCGCTGCCGATAGCGGAGATGCTGGCGCGCCGGCCCAAGGCGATCATCCTCTCCGGCGGTCCCGCGTCGGTTCACGTAGAAGGCGCGCCGTCGATCGATCCGGCGATCTACGACGCAGGAGTGCCGATCCTCGGCATCTGCTACGGCGCGCAGCTCGTTGCGCGCGATCTCGGCGGCGAGGTCGCCAAGACGGGAGTGGGCGAGTACGGCCGCACGGTGTTGGGCGTCGATCGCGCGTCGGTGTTGCTCGCCGCGCATCCCGAAGAGCGTGTCGTATGGATGAGCCATTTCGACGCGATGACGCAAGCGCCGCCGGGCTTCGTGATCGCGGCGCGTACCGAGAGCACGCCGGCCGCCGTGATCGAAGACCGCGACCGTGGCATCTACGCGGTGCAGTTCCACCCCGAAGTCGCGCACACCGAGCGCGGGCAGGAGATTCTCAAGGCGTTCCTGTTCGACGCCGCGAGCTGCCGGCCCACGTGGACGAACGTGTCGATCATCGAGCGCGCGGTCGAGGAGATTCGCGCCCAGGTCGGGACCGAGCGCGTGATCTGCGGCCTCTCGGGAGGCGTCGACTCCGCGGTCGCGGCCGCGCTCGTGCACAAGGCGATCGGCGACCAGCTCACGTGCGTCTTCGTGGATACCGGGCTGCTCCGCCGTAACGAGGCCACGCAGGTGGAAGACACCTTCCTCCGGCAGTTCGCGATCGATCTCGTGCACGTGAAGGCGGGTGACCGCTTTCTGGGCGCGCTCGACGACGTGATCGATCCCGAGCGGAAGCGCAAGATCATCGGCGAGCTGTTCATCCGCGTGTTCGAGGAAGCCGCACGCGATCTCGGCGACGCGCGATTTCTCGTGCAGGGCACGCTCTACCCCGACGTCGTCGAGTCGGGCGGCACCGACAACGCGAACATCAAGTCGCATCACAACGTGGGTGGACTGCCCGACGACATGGACTTCGAGCTGGTCGAGCCGCTCCGTCACCTCTTCAAGGACGAAGTTCGGGCCGTCGGCGAGGAGCTCGGATTGCCCGAGGAGATCGTCTGGCGTCAGCCCTTCCCCGGCCCGGGGCTCGCGGTGCGCATCATCGGCACGATTACTCCCGAGCGCGTCGAGATCCTGCAACAGGCCGACGCCGTGGTCGTCGAGGAGATCAAGCGCGCCGGTCTGTACCGCGAGATCTGGCAGAGCTTCGCGGTGCTCCCGGCGGTGAAGACCGTCGGCGTGATGGGCGACGGCCGCACGTATGCGTATCCGATCATCCTGCGCGCGGTGACGTCCGACGATGCGATGACCGCCGACTGGGCGCGGATCCCGTACGACGTGCTCGAGCGGATCTCGAGCCGGATTATCAACGAGGTCCCGGGCGTGAATAGGGTCGCCTACGACATCACGTCGAAGCCGCCCGGAACCATCGAGTGGGAGTGAACGGACGATGGCATCGTTGAACGAAACCGCACGAGCGCTGGTGGCGCCGGGTAAGGGAATCCTCGCCGCCGACGAGAGCAGCGGAACGATCAAGAAGCGGTTCGACTCGATCGGTTGCGACTCGACCGAGGATCGCCGGCGCGCGTACCGCGAGATGCTGTTCACCGCGCCGGGCGCGGCCGACGCAGTGAGCGGCGTGATCCTCTTCGACGAGACCATCCGCCAACAGGCGTCCGACGGTCGCACGCTCGTGAAGGTGCTCGAAGAATCGGGGATCATCCCGGGCATCAAGGTCGACAAAGGAACGACGCCGCTCGCGAAGTCGGCGAACGAGCTCGTGACCGACGGCCTCGACGGACTGCGGGCGCGCCTCGTCGAGTACCGCGAGCTCGGAGGGCGCTTCGCCAAGTGGCGCGCAGTCATCGACATCGGCGACGGCATTCCCACGCAGTACTGCATCGACGTGAACGCGCACGCGCTCGCGCGCTACGCCGCGCTGTGCCAGGACGAGGGGATCGTCCCGATCGTCGAGCCCGAAGTGCTGATGGACGGGAGTCACTCGATCGAGCAGTGCTCGGCCGTGACGACCGACACGCTGCACGCCGTGTTCAACAGGCTGGTCGCGCAGCGCGTCGAGCTCGAGGGCATGCTGCTGAAGCCGAACATGGTCATTCCCGGCAAGAAGTTCGCAGGCGGACCGGCGGCACCGGCCGAGGTGGCCGACGCCACGATCACGTGCTTCCGCGAAGTCGTGCCCGCCGCAGTCCCCGGCATCGTGTTCCTGTCGGGCGGCCAGGGCGACGAGGAGGCCACCGCCAACCTCGATGCGATCAACAAGCTCGGACCGCACCCGTGGCAGCTCTCGTTCTCCTACGGCCGCGCGTTGCAGGCCGCGGCGCTCAGCGCGTGGAAGGGTTCCGACGCGAACGCGGATGCGGGCCAGAAGGCGTTTCTCCATCGCGCGCGCATGAACGGCCTGGCCCGCGAGGGCGCGTGGACGGCCGACGCGGAGAAGTCCGCGTCGTAGCTATAGCTATTTGCCGTCCTTGAGTTTGCGGTACTCCTTAAGCGCGCGCTCGTGGCCGTTGGCGCCGGAGCCGACGAGGCCACCGTCTCGGGCTTCCTTCACGGTCTTCTCGAGATCCTTGAGGAGCCCGTGGAGGTCGTCTTCGGGCCCCGCCTTCTCGACCTTGTCGAGTGACTCGTGGATCTTCTGCAGATGACGGCGCACCTGTCCGAACTCGTCGTCGAGCTTCTTGCGGGCTTCGTCCAGCGTCTTGGCCATCCCCGCAGGCTAGAGCCGTGGGGCTGGTGATGCGCCTGTGGACCACACATCGCGTGGGTCTGCGACGCATCGATCGGAGCCCGACACGCGTGTAATTCACCCCGGTACGATGAGGCTCGTATGACTGACGTGGTCGAGGCCGAGCCGCCGCCCCGGCCCCGGCGCGAGCTCGACCTGTCGGGCCTGAATCCGGCGCAGTACGAGGCCGTGACGCTGCCGCCGGGGCCGATTCTGGTGGTCGCGGGGGCGGGATCGGGCAAGACCCGGGTGCTCACCCACCGGCTCGCATACCTCGTGTCGGAGATCGGCGCGTCGCCGTTCGAAGTGCTGGCGATCACGTTCACGAACAAGGCCGCGGGAGAGATGCGCGAGCGCGTTGCCGAGCTCGTCGGCCCGGTCGGGCGACGCATGTGGGTGTCGACGTTCCATGCCGCGTGCTCGCGCATCCTGCGCCGGGAGGCGTCGCTCCTGGGCTACCGGCCGAGCTTCACGATCTACGACCAGGCCGACGCGCAGCGCCTCACCGATTGGGTGCGCCGCGACCTGAACATGGACCCGAAACGGTTCCCGGCGCGCCAGCTCCACCAGCAGATCAGCGCGTTGAAGAACGAGCTCGTGCTCCCCGCGGAGTACGCGCAGATGGCGGTTGGTCCCGCGGAGCGCCGGATCTCCGAGGTGTACACCGAGTACCAACGCCGCCTCGCCGACGCGTCGGCCGTCGACTTCGACGACCTCCTCGTGCTCGTGGTGCGGTTGGTCCGTGAGCACCCCGAAGCACTCGAGCGCTACCGCAAGCGCTTCCGGCACGTGCTCGTCGACGAGTTCCAGGACACCAACGCCGCGCAGTGGGAGCTCGTCCGCCAGCTCACCGCCGAGAACCGCAGCGTCATGGTCGTGGGTGACCTGGATCAATCAATTTATAAGTTTCGTGGCGCGGATTTTCGGAACTTGTTGAAGTTCGAGGAGTCGTTCCCCGAAGCGGTGACGGTGGTGCTCGACCAGAACTACCGGTCGACGCAACGCATCCTCGACGCGGCCAACGCAGTGATCGAGAACAACGCGACGCACCGGCCGAAGCAACTCTGGACCGACAAGGGCCAGGGCGAGCCCATCATCCGCTTCCAAGGCGACGACGAGCGTGACGAAGCGGCGTTCGTGGTGCGCGAGATCCACCGGCTCGTCGACGGCGCCGATCATCGCTACGGCGACGTCGCCGTGTTCTACCGAACGAATGCGCAGAGTCGCGTGCTGGAAGAGTCTCTGGTCCGGTCGGGCCTGCCGTATCGCGTGTTCGGTGGCGTGAAGTTCTACGACCGCCGCGAGATCAAGGACGCGCTGGCGTACTTACGCGCGCTCGTGAACCCCGACGACGAAGTGTCGTGGAAGCGCATCGTCAACACGCCGCGACGCGGCGTCGGCGACACGTCGGTCGCGAAGATCGATTCGTATGCGAAGGGCGCGGGAGTTCCGTTCCCGGCCGCGATCGCCGACGCGGCCGCCGCCGGCGTGACCGGCAAGGCGCTCGGTGGGCTGAAGGCGCTGCTCGACCTGATGAGCGAAGCGGCGGATGCCGCGGCGGGCGGTGTCGCGTCGGCGCTCGAGGCGGTGTTGACAGGGAGCGGCTATCTCGCCGAGCTCGAAGCGGAGCGGTCGATCGAGGCCGCGGGTCGCATCGAGAACCTGCAGGAGCTCGTGGGCTCGGCGCGCGAGTTCGACGAGCAGGTCGATCGCGGTGATTTCGGCGGGCTGGTCGCGATCGGGGGCGTCGGCATCGGCGCGAGCGCGGCAGAAGGAACCGACCATCCCGAAGGTCTCGCCCGCGTGCAGGCGTTTCTCGAGGCGATCTCGCTCGTGACCGATCTCGACGAGAACGATCCCGAGGCGAGCTCGATCACGTTGATGACGCTGCACTCCGCCAAGGGCCTCGAGTATCCGGTGGTGTTCCTCATCGGTCTCGAAGACGGCGTGTTCCCGCACGTCCGCAGCCTCGGCGATCCCGACGAGCTCGAAGAGGAACGGCGTCTGTGTTACGTCGGCATCACGCGGGCCGAGCAGCGGCTCTACCTGTGTCACGCGTGGAGCCGGATGATGTTCGGCTCGACCGACTACCGACCGCCGAGCCGCTTCCTCGACGAGATCCCCGCCGAGCTCATGATGGTGATCGGCGACCAGGAGAAGCGCGGCAAGGGGCTTGGTCGCCATCGTGACTCCGTCGTCGCCCACGCGATGCGACGCCAGACTCCGGCGGTGAGCGAGCACCCGACCGGACCGTCGGCGGCCGGTGCCCACGGAGCCGAGGAGATGGGACTCCGCGTCGGCGACGACGTGAGCCACGAGCGATTCGGTGAAGGCGTGATCGTCGACATCGAAGGCAGCGGCGACAAGGCGGAGGCCATCGTGCGCTTCCGCGACGTCGGCGAGAAGCGTCTCCTGCTGGTGTGGGCTCCGCTCACGCGCCTCTCCGCGTAGCGCGTCGCTGCTACGTTTCGAGTCTCCGACTCCAGATAGGAGGACACGCATGGATAACGCCAACGAAAGCGTGCCCTCGGTCGGCGGTTCAGCCTTCTAGATTGAGCCTCGCGACGGCCGGCGGCACTCCACGGCAACTGTTTTGCTCAAGGAGTGACATGCCTAACGTCAAGAGAGTTGGCTTCTATTGGCGTGGCGCGTTCTCGAACGGCGAGATACACGCCCTGCACGCTGAAGCGTTCAATACCCGGCTCTACGACGAGTCGGAGTGGAACTGGGTGCACCTATGTGCGAAGCACAGCCTCGGCTGGGTTGTCGCCCGGGAAGATGACCGTTTCGTCGGCTTCGTCAACGTCCTCTGGGACGGCCTCGTTCACGCTTACCTCGAAGACATGATGGTGGCCGCCGATGCTCGCCATCGCGGGATCGGGGTCGGACTCGTCCATGCGGCTCGCGACGCAGCCCGCATAGCTGGGTGTGAGTTCCTGCATGTGAGCTTCGAAGAGGACCGCCGACCGTTCTATGTCGACGCGTGCGGCTTCGTACCCTTCGGAGGAGGCTTGATGGATCTCGTGTAGCTCGCGCGTGACCTACTGAGCGGCACTCGTCGTGGTCGCCTTGCTCGTGGTGGTCGTCGTCGTGCTCGACGGCGACGTACGCAGGTTCACAACGACCGTGTCGACCCCGTGCAGGGTTTGAATGCTCACCGGATACTGCGCGAGCCGGCCGGCCGCGATCCGGCGACCGCCGCATTCGAAGTGGTCGAACCGCCAGAGCGCGCTACAACCCGACGGTTGCGCGACCTTGTACGCGACGATGTCGCCGTTGGCGAGAGCGAGAGTGAAGCCGCAGCGCCCACCGCCGGTCTGGAAGTACGGCCCGTTCTCGAGGGTGTTGCGCACGTCGGTCGCGAGGCCGATGTTGAGCTGACCGCACGTCGGGCCCGATCCGCCTCCTGATGTCACCATCATGGCGCCGAAGATGAAGAAGCCGACGAGCAGGACCGCGACGGTCGCGCCCACGATCACCTTGACGTCGCCCTTGCGCTTCGGGTCGAGGGGCACGCCATTTCCTTTTGGCCGGGACGCAGGTCTTCCTCTGGCCGGGCCGCGAGGCCCTGGCTAACGTGACGCTCCCGTCGGCCGTGACAGGAGAGCGAATGCTGCGACGCTACCGCGTCGTCATTGCGAAGCCGGGGCTGGACGGACACGATCGTGGCGCCAAGGTCATCGCCCGGGCGTTACGCGATGCCGGGTTCGAGATCGTCTACACCGGCTTGTTCCAGACGCCGGGCCAGGTCGCGGAAGCGGCCCTGCAAGAAGATGCCGACGCGGTCGGGCTCTCGCTGTTGTCGGGCGCGCACATGACCCTCATCCCCAAGGTGGTGGACGAGCTCCGCGCCCGCGAGATCGACCCGCTGGTGTTCGCCGGCGGGATCATTTCCGGCGACGACATCGACGAGCTCAAGCGTCACGGCGTCGCCGAAGTGTTCACACCCGGGTCGCCGCTCGACACGATCACCACCTGGCTCGAGGCGGCGCTCGATCAGCGCGCCTCCGAACCCGCCCCATAACCTCGCTGCGCTCAGGCAGCCCGTAAGGAGAATTCGTTGGATCTGTTCGAGTATCAGGGCAAGCAGCTGTTCGCTCGCTACGGGATTCCCGTTTCGAAGGGCGACGTTGCCGAGACGGTCGACGCCGCCGTCGCCGCGGCCGAGGCGGCGGGCTACCCCGTGGTGGTGAAGGCGCAGGTGCAGGTCGGCGGACGGGGCAAGGCCGGAGGCGTGAAGCTCGCGAAGGATGCCGACGAGACGCGCACCCATGCGGGCAACATCCTCGGTCTCGACATCAAGGGTCACGTCGTGAAGCGGATATGGGTCGAGCACGCGTCGGACATTGCCGAGGAGTACTACGCGTCGTTCACGCTCGACCGCGCCGCGAAGAAGTATCTCGGGATGCTCAGCGCGCAGGGTGGAATCGAGATCGAGCAGGTCGCGGTCGAGAGTCCCGATGCCCTCGCGCGTATCGAGATCGATCCCGTCGAAGGGTTGAGCGAAGCTCAATGCCGCGCGTGGGTCGAGCAGGCGAAGCTGAATCCGAAGGCAACCGACGGCACCGTCGACATCCTGATGAAGCTCTACGACGTGTTCGTCGACGGCGACGCCGACCTCGTGGAGATCAACCCGCTGATCCTCACGCCGGAAGGCAAGGTGCATGCGCTCGACGCCAAGGTCTCGCTCGACGACAACGCGCGCTTCCGTCATCCGGAGTGGGACGAGTTCACCGGGCTCGAGCCGCTCGATCCACGCGAGCGCGAAGCCCACGAGCTCGGCTTGCAGTACGTGGGCCTCGACGGCGACGTCGGCCTGATCGCGAACGGCGCCGGGCTCGCGATGGCGACGTGCGACATCGTGCACGAGGTCGGCGGGAAGCCCGCCAACTTCCTCGACATCGGGGGAGGCGCGAACGCGCAGGTGATGGCGAACGCGCTCGCGGTGATCAACAACGACCCGAACGTCAAGTCGATCTTCATCAACATCTTCGGTGGGATCACCAAGGGCGAAGAGGTCGCGAACGGGATCGTGCAGGCGCTCCAACAGGTCGACATCTCGTCACCGATCGTCATCCGCCTCGACGGCACCAATGCCGAACAGGGCCGCGAGATCCTCAGCTCGCACGAATCGGATCGGCTCGTGAGCAAGCCGACGATGGTCGAAGCCGCGCGCATGGCCGTCGCGATGGCCAAGGGGGTTTGATCGCATGAGCATCTTGGTCAATGCCGATACGAAAGTGATCGTGCAGGGCCTGACCGGCGGGCAGGGTCGCTTCTACGGCTTGCGCAACCGTGCGTACGGCACCAAGGTCGTCGGGGGAGTAAGCCCCAAGAAGGCCGGCACCGACGTGGACGGCATCCCCGTGTTCGCGTCGGTGAAGGAGGCGGTCGCGGAGACCGGCGCGACCGCGACGATGGTGATCGTGCCCGCACCCGCGGCCGGCACCGCGGTGTTGGAAGCCGCGGAAGCGGGCATCGAATTGATCGTCGCGGTTACCGAAGGCATTCCGATGCACGACGAGGCGAGCTTCTACAACCGCGTGAAGCGCGACTTCCCCGGCTCGCGCATTCTCGGTCCGAACTGCCCGGGTCTCCTGACACCGGGCGAGTGCAACATCGGGTTCATCCCGGCGGAGGTCGCGCGTGCGGGCGGTCCGGTCGGCATCGTCAGCCGCTCCGGCACGCTCACGTACCAGGCGCTCAACGAGCTCGCCGATCTGGGCCTCGGCGTCACGACCTGTGTGGGCATCGGCGGTGACCCGGTTCCGGGTACGAGCTTCATCGACTGCCTCGAGCTGTTCGAGGCCGATCCCGAGACCAAGGCCGTCATCATGTTCGGCGAGATCGGCGGGTCGGCGGAGGAGGAGGCCGCCGAGTTCATCAAGACGCGGATGTCGAAGCCGGTCGTGAGCTACGTCGCCGGTGTCACCGCACCGCCGGGCAAGAAGATGGGCCACGCGGGCGCCATCATCTCGGGCTCCAAGGGGACGGCCCAGGCGAAGATGGCGGTGCTCGAAGACGCGGGCGTGCGAGTCGCGACCAACCCGACCGCGGCGGGCGAGCTGATGGCCGAGGTTGTCGCCGGCCTCTAGATGGGTCGACTGCCCGGCGGGGGTGGTGGCGGCGGAGGCGGCTGCCACGGTGGGCTCGGCGGGGGCTCCGGCGGCGGTTGCCACGGCGGGCTCGGCGGGGGCGGCGCGGCCGGCGGCCAGGCCGGGAAGCGCGTCGGGTCGGCCGGCGGCGCGAACCCCGGTGGCGGGGACGGCGGCGGCGCGTCGGGCGGCAGCGGGAATGGCGGTCCGCCCGCGGACGATCTGGTTGGGCCCGAGTACTGCGATCGCACGCTCGCGATCATCCACGCTAGCGCGACCAACGCGACACCGAACCCGATCGTGATCCACGCCGGGCGCGCGACATTCGGGTTGAAGTCGCCGAACGACTTCTTGAAGTTCGTGACGTCGCCCGCGAACAGATATACGCCGACCGCGGCGGCAACCCCGCCCGCCCAGGCCGAGAATCGCCGGCCGCCGAAATCGCCGACGAGCGCGAACGCAATCCCCCCGACCAACGTGAGAAGCCCGCCGACCCACACGTGGTGCGCCGCGTTGCCGAGCACCTCGGTGCCCGTGAACAGCGCGTAGAAGCCGGGGATCACGAACGCGGTGCCGAAGCCGTGCAATCGCCGCCGGTCCAGCGCCCACAACGTTCCGACGTAGACGATTCCGAAGAGCAACGACACGAGGCCGATCTCGAGTGACTTGTCGCTCGATCCGTTGCCGACCGTCCCGGGCACGATCCCGCCGGGGAACGTTGAGGGCGCGGTGCCGAACGTCCCCCCGTTGAATCCTCCGGACGAGAGCTGGGCGCACTGATCCCCGGAGCCCGCGGGTTGCGTGTTGCCGCACGTGTCGCCGAACTGCTCGAAGTCGCTCCCCGGCTCCGCGTTGTCGTACACGTTGTCGCACGCGCTGCCGCTGCCGGTGTTGCACTGGAGCGCGATCGGGTACAGCGGGTTGGTCGGGTCGAGGTTGGTGAGCGAGATCTCGCCGTGCAGCGCGCTCAAACTGAAGGTCGTGTGCGCAGGTGGTGACGGAATCGGTGCCGCCGAATACGCGTCGGTGCCCGCCGCCTCGCCGAGCATCCAGAGCCAGAACAGCAGCAACACCGCGGCGACGAAGATGGTGCGCCCCCGCGTGCGCGGGACGATGAAGCACGCGACCCACAGCACGATCGTGAGGATGAGGAACGGTCGGATGTCGGCGAACCGGTGCGCGTGCGGAAGGATCCACCAGCCGACCGCGCCCGGAACGCCCGCGACGATCAACGTGACGGCCGCCGGGTGAAGCTGGCGCGGCAGGAGCCCGAGCGCCAGATAGCCGACGGCTACCAGCACGGCGAAGAGCGCGATTCCAGGCCATCTTCCGTGGCCGTGCGTGTTCATATCGATGGTCAGCAGCAGCACGCCGACCGCGATGCCGAGTCCACCCGTGAAGGCCACCGCGTCGGAGGCGGCGGGTGCATTCCGCTCGTAGGCCGGCGCGCCCAGCAGAGCGTCCGTGTTGATCACCATGCGGTTCTCCCGACTCGGCGCATCCGCGCCGCTACCGCGTCAGATCGCGGTGTTCGGCGTGGAACCCGTCCCGGTGACACGCATGATCGCGCCCGCCAGAAGTGCGATCCCCGCCAACAACATCAGCCAGAAACCGATGCCGAGCGAAAGGCCGCCGCGGCTCGTGAAGAGAAAGGCGAGCATCATGAGCGCCGCCTGGAAGCCGAGCGCGAGATGGATCTGATCCCAGGTCAGCCCGAGGATCTTGTCGGGGATCGACACGTTCGGAGCGAAGGCGGCGAGCGCGACCTGCGCCGCCATTGCGACCCCGCACAGCACCACGATCGTCACGATGCCGAAGAGCCCGCTGTCCCAACCGTTGCTCGACTGGCTGTGACTCTGCCCGAATACGGTGAAGGAGAGCTTGTAGAACGCGAGGAATGACCCGATCAGCATCACCGCACCGGCGGCGACGATGACGATGTTCGCGGGTGAGAGTTTGCTTTTGTTCACGAGGGTCCTCTCCGTCAGCCGATCGCGCCGGTCTGGCGCTCCCGTTGCATCATCACGCCACCGACCGCGAGCGCGATCCCGCCCAACACCTCGAGCCAGAGTCCGATTTGCTTGTCTCCGGTGTCGGTGAGCAGCCAACCGACGGCCATGAGACCGGCGAGGATGCCGAGCACCAGGTGCACCTGCTCCCAGGTGAAGCCGGCGACCCGGTCAGGAAGGTTGACACTGGCGAATTTCGTCAGCCCGATCTGTGCCGCCATGACCACTCCGTACAGCGGCAGGAGTGTCGCGATCGGCAAGTTGCCCGTGCCCCAAGCGCTGGTGTCGAAGCGGAAGTGCAGGAACGACGCGACGAGCATCACTGCTCCCGCGATCATGATGATGAGCTCCGACGTCGTCGGCTGTGTCTTGCCGTCCACGACAACTCCCGGTTGTTTGGTAGGTCTGTGTGCGAAAGTGAAACACGTTCGGGGCCGAATTCTGGGGATTTGCCGAGCCCGATCGGCACGGCCCCCCGCTAGGGTGCGGGCATGCGGGTCGGCGTCCTCGCTTCCGGGAGCGGCACCATCCTCCAAGCAATGCTCGACCGGCAGCTTCCCATCGTGCTCGTGCTCGCGGACCGTCCGTGCGGAGCGCTCGGAATCGCGGAGGACGCCGGGATCGGCGCCGAGCTCGTGCTGCGTTCCGACTTCGGCCCGAGCTTCGACCGGGTTGCCTATACGAAGGAGGTCGTGGCCGCGCTCGAACGCCATGCTGTGGATCTCGTCGCGATCGCCGGTTTCGGCACGATCCTCTCGGAGCCGTTCGTCGACGCCTTCGGAGGGCGGGCCGTGAACACCCATCCGGCGCTGCTGCCCGCCTTCAAGGGCTGGCACGCGGTTCGGGACACGCTCGCCGCGGGCGTGAAGGTCACCGGCTGCACCGTCCATCTGGTCATCGAAGACGTCGACTCGGGCCCCATCCTTGCCCAGGAGGCGGTGCTCGTGCTCGACGACGACACCGAGGAAACCTTGCACGAGCGCATCAAGCAGGTGGAGCGCCGCCTCTTTCCCGACGCGATCGAACGACTCGCCCGCGAGGGCGAACGATGAGCGGGGATCGGAAGATCGAGCGGGCGTTGCTCTCGGTGTGGGACAAGACCGGGCTCGTCGATCTCGCGCGTGTGTTGCACGAGCTCGGGGTCGAGCTGGTGTCGTCGGGCGGAACCGCAACCGCTCTCGCCGACGCGGGCATTCCGGTGACCGCGGTCGAAGACGTGACCGGCGCCCCCGAGATGCTCGACCGTCGGGTGAAGACCCTGCACCCCAAGATCCACGGTGGCCTGCTCGCCGACCGGGGCAAGGAAGCGCACCGCGCCGATCTCGAACAGCACGGCATCCAACCGTTCGATCTCGTCGTCTCGAACCTCTACCCGTTCCTCGAGCGACCCGAGATCGAGACGATCGACATCGGCGGGCCGGCCATGACGCGCGCCGCGGCGAAGAACCACGAGTGGGTCACCATCGTGACCAGCCCCGACCAGTACGGGCCACTCGTCGAGGAGCTGCGCGCGAACAATGGCGCCGTCGGTTCCGAGATCCGTCGCGAGTACGCGCGTGACGCATTTGCCCGCACGGCCGCGTACGACGCCGCGATCGTGCAGTGGTTCGAGCGGGACGTGCTGCTTCCCGCGCACCTGGTGCTCGCGCTCGACCGCACCGACGAGACATTGCGCTACGGCGAGAACCCACACCAGCCCGGCGCGCGCTACCGGCGGCACGGCACGACGAGCTGGTGGGACGGTATCACCCAACACGGCGGGCTCGCCCTCTCGTACCTCAACTACTACGACGCCGACGCCGCGTGGTTGCTCGTGCACGACCTGGGCGATCGGCCCGTCTGCGCGATCATCAAGCACGCGAACCCTTGTGGCGTCAGCGTGAATGACGACATCGCCACCGCGTACGCGCGCGCCCTCGCGTGCGACGAGCGCTCCGCGTTCGGCGGGATCGTCGCGCTGAACCGGCCGATCGACACCGCGACCGTGGAGCTGATGGTGGCGGGACCGCAGGCCGACCTCGTGATCGCCCCGGGCTACGAGGCCGGCACAATCGAAGCGCTGCAGGCGCGCCGCAAGAACACGCGGATCCTCGACGCGCCCGTCCCCGGAGCAGAGACGCTCGACGTGCGGCAGATCTCGGGCGGCTTTCTCGTGCAGTCGCCGCGACATTTCGCGGCGACGCGCGGCGACTGGCGCGTCGTCACCAAGGTCGCACCGACTCCGGAGCAGTGGGCCGACCTCGAGCTCGCGTGGCGGCTGTGCGGTTACGTGAAGTCGAACGCGATCGTGCTCGTCAAGGACGGGCAGGCGGTCGGTATCGGTGCCGGCCAACAGAACCGGGTCGAGTCCGGAGAGATCGCGGCGAAGAAGTCCGCCGGCCGAGCGGTCGGCGGTGCGAGCGCGAGCGACGCGTTCTATCCCTTCGAAGACGGGGTGGAAGCGGCCGCGGCCGCCGGTGTCGCCGCGGTCATCCAACCCGGTGGCTCGATGAGAGACGAAGCGCTGATCGAGAAAGCCGACGAGCTCGGCCTGGCGATGGTGTTCACCGGTGAAAGGCACTTCCTGCATTGAGCGCGATCCTCATGCCGGGCGCCCCGGTTGCGGAGGCGACGTTGGCGGCGATCGAGCCGCGCATCAACGTGCTCGTCGACCGCGGCTTCACCCCGGGCCTCGCGACGATCCTCGTCGGCGACGACGGTGCGAGCGCGGGCTACATCCGCATGAAGCAGGAGAAGGCGCACGCGCTCGGCCTCGCCGCGCCGCACGTTCACCTTCCGCAGAACGCGACGCAAGCCGATCTGCTCGCCGCGATCCGCGCGTTCAACGACGATCCCGCGGTCGACGCGATGCTGGTGCAGCACCCCACCCCGCCGCAGATCGACTACGAAGCCGCGCTGCTCGAGATGGATCCCGACAAGGACGTCGACGGCTTGCACCCCGTGAACCTGGGGCGGCTCGCGCTCGGGGTGCCCGGCCCGGTGCCGTGCACCCCCGCGGGGATCGAAGCGTTGCTGGCGCACTACGAGATACCGGTCTCGGGACGCGACGTCGTGATCCTCGGTCGCGGCTTCACCCTCGGGCGCCCCCTCTCGATGCTGCTCTCACAGAAACGGCCGACCGCCAACGCCGCGGTCACAGTCGTGCACACGGGCGTACCGGATTGGCCGCGCTACACCCGGCGCGCCGACATCGTGGTGGCCGCGGCCGGGGTGCCCGGCATTCTCCGACCCGAGCACATCCGGCCCGGGACCGTGGTCGTGGGCGGCGGGGTCCGCTACGAAGGCAAGCGCCTGCTCCCCGACGTCGACGAGGCGTGCGAAGAGGTCGCGGGCTGGATCACGCCGCGGTTGGGCGGGGTCGGCCCGACCACTATTGCGATGTTGTTTCGAAATGCGGTCGGAGCCGCGGAGCGGAGGGCAGGCATCATAGAGTCGCACCGATGAGCTCTCCCGCGGAGCCGCTCCCCCTTCCGCAGTGCACGGTTTGTGGCACGGCAGTCGAGATCAATACCGCACGCTGCCCCTCGTGCGGGCTGGCGCGACCGGCGGCACGCGGGTCGCAGGTGCTCGGCCGCAGCGGGTTCTGGATGCTCGGCGCGATCCTGCTCGCGGTCTACGCGGTCGTGCTCGTCATCGTCGCGACCGCACACTGACGTTTCAACACGCGACGCATCACGCGAGCAACCCGCGGATTCTTCCCGCGAGCGCTTCGAGGTCGGCGTCGGGAATGTCGAGGTAGCCGTTCTCGTGCATGAGCGCGACGTATTGCTGCTCCTCGTACGGAACGCCGGGCGGGAGCGGCGCGATGTGCCAGTGCACGTGCGAGTTCCCCTGGTGGCTGCCCAAGCTCAAGACATAGAGACGTTCGGTCGGTACGGCCTTGCTCACGGCTCGGCCGACACGGTGAACGCGACCTTGGAGCTCGGCGTACTCGTCAGCCGTGAAATCGTCGATCACCCCGGTGCGGTGCTCGAGCGGCGCGACGAGCGTGACGCCGAGCAGGGTCGGCCACTTCGCGAGGAACCCAACGCACACGTCGTCGCGGAAGACGACCAGGTGATCGTCCCGCTCACCCGCCACGATCGAGCAGATGAAGCAAGTGCCCTCCTCGGAGGCCGTTCGGACGTGATGCACGTACCCCGGGATGTCGAGCTCGATCTTGGGATATTCGGTCATTGCCGGAGTTTGGTCCGGGTCGCCTGATGTGTGTCGGAGGTCCGGCATCCGGCAGCATGAGTGGATTCGAACACCTGGGGGAGGACCCGGTGCTGCTCGCCGAGCTGATCGTCCGACATTCGCGTCGCCACATGCCGACGCGTCGGGTCGCGCTCGAGAGCGCGTATCTGCCCACGTCGGGCCCGGCGCACGGCCCGGCGCTCCTCGCCGCACTCGTCGCCACCAACCTGCCGGCTGTCGACGACGACGAACGCGAGCTGCTCGCTCGCCTCATCCGCGACGCGCGCGGCGGGCTCTCGATCCCGCGCATCGCGTTGCGGCATCGGCTGCAACGCGACCTGCATGGACTCGACCGATCGCGCCACCGTCTCCTCGGAGAAGACGGAAAGCTCGTGATCGAGCTCGACGCGCACGGCGCGCAAGTCCCGCAGGTGCTGGGCGCGGTCATGGGCGCATCGTGGTTGCCGGCGTCGGGGCGGGAGGTCGCGCTCGACGCGCTGCGACGTGTCGTGGAGGGTCGCTGGAACGGCTTGACGCCCGACGTGGAGGTGCGGTTCGTCGCGCCCGACATGTGGGACTACCTGCGCCCGCCACTGGCATCGTCGAGTGACTGGCAACCTGGCGGTCCTCCCGACGAAGAGGGTTGGCGTGGTGTCGCGGCGGACCAACGCTGGGCGATGGAAGTGCTGGGTCTGCGCGCGGGCATGGACGTCGGGCGCGACGACGTGAACCGGCGTTTCCGGCGGCTGCTGCGCGACGCGCATCCCGACAGTGGCGGCGCGGCCGGCGCAGCCGCGTCACGGATCGCGGAGCTCACCGAAGCCCGCACGATCCTGATGCACCTTGCTTCGTCGGAGGTTGCTGCCCAAGGCTAGGTTCCAAGTCCATGAAGCCTCCTGTGCGCGTTGCGGTGACCGGCGCCGCCGGCCAGATCGGGTACAGCCTCGTGTTCCGGATCGCCGGCGGTGATCTGCTCGGCCGGGATCAGCCCGTGATCCTCAATCTCCTCGAGATCACGCCGGCCTTGCCCGCGCTGAACGGTGTCGTAATGGAGCTGCTCGACTGCGCGTCGTCGCTCCTCGCCGACGTGGTGACCACCGACAACGCCGAGACCGCGTTCGACGGCGTCAACTACGCGCTGCTCGTCGGCTCGCGGCCGCGTACGAAGGGCATGGAGCGCAAGGAGCTGCTCGAGGCCAACGGTGCGATCTTCACGACCCAGGGCAAGGCGCTGGCCGCACGCGCGGCCGACGACATTCGCGTGCTCGTGGTCGGCAATCCCGCCAACACCAACTGCCTGATCGCGATGAACAACGCCAAGTCGATCGCGCCGGAGCGCTTCACCGCGATGACGCGGCTCGACCACAACCGCGCGCGGGCGCAGCTCGCGGCCAAAGTCGGGCGACCGGTCGCGTCGGTCACGCACATGACGATCTGGGGCAACCACTCGGACACGCAGTACCCCGACGTGTTCCACGCGCAGGTCGACGGCAAGCCCGCCGCCGATCTCGTCGACGCGGCATGGATCGAGAAGGAGTTCATCCCGACCGTGCAGCAGCGCGGCGCGGCGATCATCGAAGCGCGGGGCGCGTCGAGTGCCGCGTCGGCCGCCAACGCCGCGCTCGATCACGTGCGCGATTGGGCGCTCGGGATGCCGGCCGGCGACTGGGTGAGCATGGCGGTCCCGTCCGACGGCTCCTACGGCGTGCCCAAAGGCTTGATCTCCGGTTTCCCCTGCACGACGAAGGACGGCGTGTGGTCGATCGTTCCCGGCCTCGACATCGACGAGTTCTCCCGCTCACGGATCGATGCGTCGGTCAGCGAGCTGGGCGAGGAGCGCGACGCGGTCACGGAGCTCGGCCTGATCTAGCGCCCCGGCGGTAGCTTCGAGCGCATGAAGCAGTGGCTGCAGCCGAGCCCGTTCGGTGACATCACGGTCGTGGTGTCGGAACGGGGCGTGTGCGAGATCAGTCTGCCCGGCGACGACCAGCCCGCCGGCAAGCCGGGCGCCGCCGACGCGCGCGTGAAGCGCCAGCTCGGAGAGTGGTTCGCAGGGAAGCGGCACGCGTTCGATTTCACGATCGATCTCGACGGTGTCGACGGGTTCCGCCGCCTGGTGCTCGAGACGCTCGCGCGCGACGTCGGGTGGGGCGAGGTCGTGACCTACGGCGAGCTCGCCGGCATGGCCGGAAGGCCGCGCGCGGCCCGCGCCGTCGGCAGCGCGATGCGCGGCAACCCGTTGCCGTTCGTGATCCCGTGCCACCGCGTGGTCGCCGCGGGCGGCCGCATCGGCGGCTACGGCGGCGGCCGCAACGCCGTCGCCCTCAAACGCCGACTCCTCGAGCGCGAAGGCGTCACCGGCCTGCGCGCCTAACGCGATGCGACGGGTTTCGAGAATTCTTTGAAGAAGTCGTTGCCCTTGTCGTCGACGACGACGAACGCGGGGAAGTCGACGACGTCGATCTTCCACACCGCTTCCATGCCGAGCTCGGCGTACTCGAGCACCTCGACCTTGGTGATGCAGTCCTCGGCGAGTCTGGCTGCGGGCCCGCCGATCGAGCCGAGGTAGAAGCCGCCGTGCTCCTGGCACGCGTCGGTGACGGCCTGCGAGCGGTTGCCCTTGGCGAGCATCACGTACGAGCCGCCGTTGCGCTGGAACAGGTCGACGTAGGAATCCATGCGGCCGGCGGTGGTCGGGCCGAACGACCCCGACGCGTACCCGTCGGGGGTCTTGGCCGGACCCGCGTAGTAGACGCAGTAGTCCTTCATGTATTGCGGCAATCCGTCGCCGGCGTCGATCCGTTCCTTGAGCTTCGCGTGGGCGATATCGCGGGCGACCACCATCGGGCCGCTCAACATCACGCGCGTCTTCACCGGGTAACGCGTAAGCGTCTGGCGGATCTCCGTCATCGGACGCGTGAGGTCGATCCGTACGACCTCCTTGCCCTCGAGATGGTCGTCGGTGACCTCCGGCAGGTACTGCGCGGGATCCGTCTCGAGCTGCTCGATGAACACCCCGTCGGCGGTGATCTTGCCGAGTGACTGCCGGTCGGCCGAGCACGAGACCGCGAGCGCGACCGGGCACGACGCGCCGTGGCGGGGGAGGCGGATGACGCGCACGTCGTGGCAGAAGTACTTTCCACCGAACTGCGCGCCGATGCCGAACTCCTGCGTGAGCTGCAAGACCTGTTGCTCGAGCTCGACGTCGCGGAAACCGCGGCCGAGCTCGTTGCCCGTGCGCGGCAACGAGTCGAGATAGCGGGCCGACGCAAGTTTCGCGGTCTTCAAGCACTGCTCGGCCGACGTGCCGCCGATCACGAGCGCCAGGTGGTACGGCGGGCACGCCGCGGTACCCAAGGTGCGCAACTTCTCGTCGAGCCACCGCAGCAGGGAATCGGGATTGAGGAGCGCTTTCGTCTCCTGGAAGAGCAGGCTCTTGTTCGCCGAGCCGCCGCCCTTCGCCATGAACAGCAACTTGTACGCGTCGCCGTCGACCGACTCGATCTCGATCTCCGCCGGCAGGTTCGTGCCGGTGTTCTGCTCGTCGTACGTGGTGAGCGGCGCCATCTGCGAGTAGCGCAGATTGTCGTCGGCGTAGGTGCGGAAGATGCCGCGAGCGATGGCCTCGCGGTCGCCGCCGCCGGTGAGCACGAGCTCGCCCTTCTTGCCCTTGACGATCGCGGTGCCGGTGTCCTGGCACGAGGGCAGGATTCCGCCGGCCGCGATGCACGCGTTCTTCAACAGCTCGGTCGCGACGAACACGTCGTTGGGCGATGCTTCGGGATCGTCGAGGATCGCCCGGAGCTGCGCGAGGTGACCGGGGCGGAGCAGGTGCGCGATCTCGAACATCGCGGTCTTCGTGAGCAGCGTGAGCGCCTCGGGGTCGACCTGGAGGAAACGCCGCCCCCCGGCTTCGAACGTCGACACGTAGTCGGCGGTGAGCAGGCGGTACGGCGTGTCGTCGGACCCGACCGGCAACATCTCCTGATACGCGAAATCGACCATGTGAGCACGGTAGCGGCCGGGTTCCGGAATACGGTTCTCGGGAATCACCGGAGGAGTCATGGCCGAGTACCGCGTGGAGCACGATTCGATGGGAGACGTGAAGGTCCCAATCGACGCGCTCTGGGCCGCGCAGACCCAGCGCGCCGTCGACAACTTCCCGATCTCGGGGATCCCGGTGAACGAGCGCGTCATCCGCGCGCTCGCGTTGATCAAGGCCGAGGCCGCCCGGGTCAACGCGGGGATCGCCGACGTGCCGAGTGTCGACCGGCGGGTCGCCAACGCGATCGCCGCCTCGGCCGACGAGATCGCGGCCGGCGCTCATCTCGAGCAGTTCCCGATCGACGCGTTCCAGACCGGGTCAGGCACGTCGTCGAACATGAACGCGAACGAGGTGATCGCGGTGATGGCGTCGACGCGCCTGGGTGACGACACGACCGTGCACCCGAACGACCACGTGAACGCGTCGCAGTCGTCGAACGACGTGTTCCCCTCGGCCGTGCACCTGGCCGCGGCGGTCGCGGTGGTCGACGAGTTGGTGCCCGCGGCGGAGAAGCTGGTGCGGGCGTTGCGCAAGAAGCAGCGCGAGTTCGCCCACGTCGTCAAGGCGGGCCGGACGCACCTGATGGACGCGACGCCCGTCACGTTGGGTCAGGAGTTCGGCGGCTACGCCTCGCAGGTCGAAGACGGCGTCGCGCGCCTCAACGATTCGCTCCCGCGGTTGTGCGTGCTTCCGCTCGGGGGAACCGCGGTGGGAACCGGCATCAACGCCCCCAAGGGATTCGCCCGCAAGGTCATCACCCGTCTGGCCGAGCGCACGGGCCTCCCGCTGCGCGAGGCGAAAGATCACTTCGCTGCGCAAGGGGCGCGTGACTCGCTCGTCGAGACCAGCGGACAGCTCCGCACGCTGGCCGTCTCGTTGATCAAGATCGCCAACGACCTGCGGTGGATGGGGAGCGGACCGCACGCCGGGCTCGCGGAGATCCGCCTGCCCGACCTGCAGCCGGGTTCGTCGATCATGCCCGGCAAGGTGAATCCGGTGATTCCCGAGGTGGTCACCCAGGTCGGCGCGCAGGTGATGGGCAACGACGCCGCGATCGGTTTTGCCGGCGCGCAGGGCAACTTCGAGCTCAACGTGTTCGTGCCGATGATCGCGCGCAACCTGCTCGAGTCGATTGCCCTGCTCACGAGCGCGTGCTCGGTGCTCGCCGAGAAGTGCGTCGCGGGGATCGAGGCCAACGTGGATCGGCTCAAGGCGTACGCGGAGTCGTCGCCGTCGATCGGCACCGCGCTGGCACCGCACCTCGGCTACGAGGTCGCGGCGGACATCGTGAAGGAGTCGAAGCGCACCGGCAAGTCGATCCGCGAGATCGTGCTGAAGCGCAAGTTGATGACCGGTGCCGAGCTCGATCGTGCGCTCGACGTCGAAGCGATGACGCGAGGCGGCATCGTCGGATGATGAGGCAACATCGTCGGATGACATCGG
>JBBQER010000073.1:0-21572 GCA_038320885.1 Acidimicrobiia bacterium | reverse complement strand
GCGACCTCCACAACCGACTCGCGGCGCGACGCGGAGACGATGTTCCGAATCCTTCTCCAGGGAATCGACGACGTGATCGTGGGTCGGGCCGCCGACGCCGGCGAGCTCGGTGAGTACCTCTGGAAGTTCTGCTGGAAGGGACTGGAGGGCTGATGGCCGTCAGCGATCAGGTGATGCGACACCTCCACCGCGCGCAGGCCGGAGAGCAGAAAGACGGCGAGGAGCACCACGCCGCAACCTTCTTGCCCGAGCCCGAGCCGCGCCCGCGTCACTACACGATCATCTCCGTCGACGACCACCTCATCGAACCTGCGCACCTCTTCGAGGGCCGCATGCCCGCGGACCTCGCGGATCGCGCACCCAAGGTGGTCACGCTCGACGGCGGCCGTGAGAGCTGGGTCTACGAAGAGGGCTTCTACCCGCAGGTCGGGCTCAACGCCGTCGCCGGCCGGCCGAAGGCCGAGTGGAGCATGGAGCCGGCGCGCTTCGACGAGATGCGCGCGGGTTGTTACGACATCGAAGCGCGCATTCGCGACATGGACCTCGACGGCGTCTACGCCACGCTCTGCTTCCCGTCGCTGATTGCCGGCTTCGCGGGCACGATCTTCGCCAACAGCAAAGACCCCGAGCTCGGTCTCGCCTGCCTGCGCGCGTGGAACGACTGGCATGCCGAGGAGTGGGCCGGACCGCACCCCGACCGCGTCATCCCGCTGCAGCTCGCGTGGCTACCCGACCCCGAGATCGCGGCCGCCGACGTCCGTCGCAACGCCGAGCGCGGGTTCAAGGCGGTCAGCTTCCCCGAGAATCCGGTCGACCTGAAGCTCCCGTCGATGCACACGGATCACTGGGATCCGTTCCTGCGCGCGTGCGAAGAGACCCAAACCGTCGTCTGCCTGCACAACGGGTCGTCGTCGTGGACGGCGGCCCGGTCACCGGGTGCACCACTCGAGCTGTACACGTCGCTGTTCTCGGTCAACGCGATGGCCGCGGCGGCCGACTGGCTCTGGGCGCGCATACCCACTCGCTTCCCCGAGATCCGTATCGCGTTCTCCGAAGGCGGCATCGGCTGGGTGCCGATGCTGATTGACCGCATCGACTACGTGCTCGACCACTCCGCGGTCGGCTCAAAGGGATGGGACGACCCGAACCTCGCGCCGACCGACGCGATGCGCCGGAACTTCTGGTTCTGCACGATCGACATCCCGTCGACGATGAGCCTGCGCGAGCACATCGGCATCGACCACATCTGCCTCGAAAGCGACTACCCGCACGCCGATTCCACGTGGCCCGACACCCAGCTGCGCGCGGCCGTCGGTCTCCGCGACTTCACGCCGACCGACATCCGCAAGGTCACGTGGGAAAACGCATCGAATCTGTTCCGCCACCCGGTTCCGGCCGCGCTGCAGCAACCGGAGCTCGAACCGCAGGGGGCCTCATGACGCTCGATCTCAAGATCGCGGGCGGGACCGTCGTCGACGGCACCGGGGCGGCCGCGATCCACGGCGACGTGGGGATACGCGACGGGCGGGTCGTCGAGGTCGGCGACGTCGACGAGAGCGCGACCCGAACCATCGACGCCACCGGCCTCGTCGTCGCGCCCGGCTTCGTCGACCTGCACACGCATTACGACGCGCAGCTGCTCTGGGACGCGACCGCGAGCCCATCGCCGATGCACGGCGTGACGACGGTGTTCGGCGGCAACTGTGGCTTCACCCTCGCTCCGGCATCCGACGAGCACGTCGACTATCTCGCCCGGCTCATGGCGCGCGTCGAGGGAATCCCCTTGCCCGCCCTCCAGCAGGGATTGCCGTGGGACTGGAAGTCGTTCGGCGACTACCTCCAACGGGTCGAGAGCAGCGGCACCGCGGTGAACGCGGGTTTCCTCACCGGGCACTCCGCGCTGCGGCGGGTCGTGATGGGTGAGGACGCGGTGGGCACCGCCGCGACCGACGACCAGATCGGCCAGATGGAGCAGCTCCTCCACGACGCGCTCGACGAGGGTGCCATGGGCTTCTCCACCTCGCAGGCGCCGACCCACAACGACGGCGACGGCAACCCGGTGCCATCGCGCGCGGCAACGCGCGAGGAGCTCGTGCGGCTGGCCGGCGCGGTGCGCTCGCATCCCGGTACCCAGCTCGAGCTGATCATCGCCGGCTGCCTCAACGGCTTTACCGACGACGAGGTCGACCTGATGACCTCGATGTCGCTGGCGGCCGATCGGCCACTCAATTGGAACGTACTCGGGGTCGCGCGCGGTGGTATGCACGAAAAGCAGCTCGACGCCGGCACGCGTGCTGCGGCGCGCGGCGCGCGCATCGTCGCGCTCACGTTGCCGCAGGGAATGCGTATCCGGCTGTCCTTCCTCACCGGCTTCGTGCTCGACGGGTTCCCGGGCTGGCGCGAGACGATCGGGTTGCCGGTTCCCGAACGCATCCGCGCCCTGAGCGATCCCGAGGTCCGAGCGCGCCTCGACACGCAGGCCCACTCGCCCGAGGCGGGCGTGCTCGCGAATCTGGCGCGCTGGGAACGGCTCGAGGTGATCGAGACGTTCACGCCCGAAACGAAGGCGTTCGAAGGCCGCCATGTCGGCGACATCGCGACCGAGCTGGGCAAGGCGCCGTTCGACGCTCTGCTCGACATCGTGATCGCCGACGAGCTCCGCACCGGGCTTCGTCCCGACTTCGGCGGACCGGAACCCGCCGAGACGTGGCAGATGCGCGCCGACGTGTGGCGCGACCCCCGCGCCATGATCGGCGGCTCCGACTCCGGCGCCCACCTCGACATGATGTGCGGCGCGGCGTACTCCACGTTCGTCGTCGGCGACGCGGTGCGGAACGGCTACGTCACGCTGGAGGAGGCCGTGTACCAACTCACGGCCAAGCCCGCGCGTCTCTACGGCGTGCGCGATCGCGGCGTGCTCGCGGCCGGCAGCCACGCCGACATCGTGTGCTTCGACCCGCAGAACGTCGGCCCCGCCGGCGAGCGCACCCAACAAGACCTACCCGGCGGCGCGAGCCGCATCGTCGCCCAGTCGCATGGTGTCGAGCACGTGCTCGTGAACGGCACCGAGATCGTTCGTGATCACGCGTACACGGGCGCGACGCCCGGCATCGTGTTGCGCGCCGGGCGCGATACCGAAACCGTTCACGCAGCATCCACGGAGGCCTGATGCAATCCACCCCTACCGAGAGCGGTGCCGCTTCGAGTGGCGGAGACGAGTACGGTGTCACGCCGGGCCTGATGGATCTGTTCTCGCCCGGCTTCGCCGACGATCCGCATCCCGCGTACCACCGGATGCAATCCGAGTGCCCGGTGCAACGCTCCGACGGCATGCTCGGCGGCCACAACGTGAACCTGTCACGGTACGAAGACGTGATGTGGGCCATGCGGCATCCCGAGGTGTTCTCGTCGAAGGACGTCGTGAACATCGGCAACGACATGCCGCTCATCCCGTTGTCGGTCGATCCGCCCGACCACCGCAAGTACCGGCGCCTCCTCGATCCGGAGTTCTCGCCGACCAAGATGGCCGACCTCGAAGAAGAATCGCGTGCGCTGGTGAACCGCGTCATCGACGAGTTCGTCGCGCGCGGTGAGTGCGAGTTCCACGAGGACTTCGCGACACCGCTGCCGTCGACGATCTTCCTGGCGCTCATCGGACTGCCGCAGAGCGATCTGCCCCAGTTCCTGAAGTGGCGGGACGACACGATCCGTCCCGACGCCAGGAACGAAGGGGACGCGCAACGCATCCGCGAGGCCGCGGGCGCCGCGATCTCCCAGTACTTCGAGAGCGCACTCGAGGAGAAGCGAAAGAATCCCGACGATCGCCTGCTCAGTCGCATCGTGACCGCCGAGGTCGACGGGCGGCCGCTCACGCAGGCCGAGATGCTCGGTATGTGCCACCTGTTGTTGCTCGGCGGGCTCGACACGGTGACGGCCACGCTCGACTGCATGATCGCCTACCTCGCGCAGCATCCCGAACGCCGCCGCGCGGTCGTTGCCGATCCCGAGCTCATGAACGCCGCGATCGAAGAGCTGCTGCGCCACCAGACCCCGGTGATGATGGTTCCCCGCGTTGTCGCCCAAGACTGCGAGATGGCCGGCGTGAGCCTGTCGGCCGGTGACAGCGCGACGCTGCTTCTCGGCGCGGCGAACGTCGACGCCGAGGAGTTCGACGACCCCGACAGCGTGCTGCTCGATCGCGAGTCCAATCGCCACCTGGCATTCGGTGGCGGTCCGCACCGCTGCCTCGGCTCGCACCTCGCGCGCATGGAGCTGCGGGTCGCGATGGAGGAGTTCCACAAGCGCATCCCGGAGTACGAGCTCGCCGCGGGCGCCGAAATCCACTTCTCGCCCGGGATCCGGCAGGCCGACAACCTGCCGCTCGTCTTCCCCACGAACCCGTAGGGCCGCTTCGCTTCAGTCGAAGGTGACGAGTTGACGGGCGACCTCGCCGCCCTTCAGCGCGGCGAAGCCGTCGTTGATCTTCTCCAACGGCAAGACGGCGCTGACCAACTCGTCGAGCTTCAGCTTCCCGGCGAGGTACCACTCGATGTACAGCGGCATGTCGACGCGGAATCGGTTCGAACCCATGTTGGAACCCTGGAGTCGCTTCTCCAGGAGCAGCTGGAAGCCGTCGATCTCGACGCGCTCGCCGAACGGGATCATGCCGATCACGGTGGCGGTACCGCCCTTGCCCAGCATGTTGAACGCCTGTTGCGCGGTTGCAGCCAGGCCGATCGCCTCGAAGGCATGATCGACGCCCCCGCCGGTGAGCTCGAGCACGGTGCCCACAGGGTCACCGGCTGACGCGTCGACGACATCAGTCGCGCCGAAGTCGGATGCGAGCTCGCGTTTGGATGCGACGCGGTCGATGGCGATGATGCGACCCGCACCCACGATCGCGGCCGCCTGGATCGCGTTGAGGCCGATGCCACCGCAGCCGATCACCGCGACGGTCTCGCCGGGCCGGACCTTCGCCGTGTTCAACACCGCGCCGACACCGGTCGTGACGCCGCAGCCGATGAGCGCGGCTTTGTCGAGCGGCATGTCGGGCCGAATCTTCACGAGGTAGTGCTCGTGAACGAGAAGCTGTTCGGCGAAGCTCGACAGGTCGAAGAACTGGTACAAGGGCTGATCGCCGCGCCGCAATCGCGGCGGTCCGGCGGGGTCGGGACCCAAGCCCTCCTTGTTGCAAAGGTTCGGACGACCGGAGAGGCAGTAGCGGCACGCGCCGCAGAACCCGCTGATGCACGAGATCACGTGATCGCCGGGTTGGACGTAGGAAACCTGCGATCCGACCGCTTCGACCACACCGGCCGACTCGTGGCCCAGCACCGCCGGCACCGGGCACGGATACTTGCCCTCCATGAAATGGAGATCGGAATGACACAACCCGGCCGCGGCCGTCTGCACCAACACCTCGTGCGGGCCGACCGTGCCGATCTGCACATCGTCGATGACCAACTCACCCGGAATGTGCTCCAGAACCGCCGCTTTCATCGCGCCGACACTAACGAGCCGGACCCAAACGCGCACGCGGAACCGCGGCTGGACTAGACACGGCGCATGGACCTGTCCCCGACGGCCGACGAGTCAGCGTTGCGCGACGAGATACGCGCGTGGCTACGAGCGAACCTGCCGTGGGAATACGGCCAGGGTCTGCCGCCTCGGTTCGACGACCTCGCCGACGAAGTCGCGTTCGGACGCGAATGGCAGGCGAAGCTCGCGAGTGGTCGCTGGGTCGGTGTGGGTTGGCCGCGTGAGCTCGGCGGTCGCGGGGCGGGACCGGTCGAGCACTACATCGTCACCGAGGAGCTCGCGCGCGGGCGGGCGCCGGAGCTCGTCGGCCGAATCGGGGTGAACCTGGTCGGACCGACGCTGCTCGCGCACGGCACGCCTGAACAGCAATCGCGGTGGCTCCCGAAGATCCTCGACGCATCCGAGATCTGGTGCCAGCTCTTCAGCGAACCCGGCGCCGGCAGCGATCTCACGTCGCTCACGACGCGCGCGACCGCTGTCGACGGCGGCTGGTTGTTGAACGGCCAGAAGGTGTGGACGAGCTACGCGCAGTTCGCCGACTGGGGTTGGTGTCTCGCGCGCACCGATCCCGACGCGCCGAAGAGCAAGGGGATCTCCGCGCTCGTCGTCGACATGCACGCGCCGGGAGTGGAAGTGCGACCACTACGCCAGATCACCGACGAGTCGGAATTCAACGAGGTGTTCTTCAGCGACGTGTTCGTGCGGACTGACCAACTCGTCGGGCCCGAGCACGAGGGGTGGCGCATCGCCAACTCGACGCTCACTCACGAACGCGGTGTCAATCCCCGTCAGCTCGTGATCCACGCACAGCTGGTCGACGAGCTCTGGAAGCTCGCGCTCGATCGCGGCGCGCTCGATGATCCGCGCCTCGCGCCGCGCCTCGCGGAGGCGTACGTGGAAGTGCGCATGTTCCAACTGCACAACTGGCGCACGATCTCGCGCACCGCCAAAGGCGCCGAGCCCGGCCCGGTCGGCAGCATCAACAAGCTGTGGTGGAGCGAGATGAGCAAGCGCCTGCACGACACCGCGATGGCGGTGGTCGGGGCGTCGCAACCGCTGTGGCGCGGCGCCGACGGCAACCCCGGCGACGGCGCCTGGCAGCGATCGTGGCTCTACTACCAGGCCAGCTCGATCTGGGCCGGTACCAACGAGATCCAGCGCAACGTGATCGGAGAACGGGTCCTGGGTCTGCCCCGGGAACCTCGCTGAATCACCCGTCGGGTGAACCCCCGGAGTGCCCGTGTACGTATCCTTGGGCATGCCCCATAACACAGTGACCCGTTCCCGCTTCGCGATCCTCTTCCTCGTCGTGGCCGCCCTCGCGTTGTCGCTCGCCGCGTGCAGCAGCAGCTCCAAGAGCACCACGTCGAACGCCGACATCACGATGAAGAACACCGCCTTCAGCGTCGCCGGGCCCGTCAAGGCCGGAGCGAAGGTGACCATCAAGAACAACGACGGGTTCACGCACACCGTCACATCCGACGACGGCAGCAGCTTCAACGTGTCGGTCGACGGCGGCAAGAGTGCAACCATCACCGCACCGAGCAAGGCCGGGACCTACAAGTTCCACTGCAACATTCACTCGACTATGCACGCCACGCTGACCGTCCAGTAGCGAAGTCCGAGGGACTACCATCCTCGGCGTGACCGGGGCGTTCGAGACAATTCGCTACGCCGCCGACGGCCCGATCGCGACGATCACGCTCGCGCGCCCCGAGGCCGCGAACGCGCAGAGCTCGCAGCTGATCACCGAGCTCGATTCGGCGTTCAAGCAGGCCGACCGCGACCCGGACGTCCGCGTCGTGATCCTCGCGGCCGAGGGGAAGCACTTCTCGGCCGGGCACGATCTCAAGGAGCTGCTCGCGGGCGAGGAGCACTGGGCCGCGATGCGCGATACGCCCGAGGGCAAGCTCATGCACGAGCAGACGATGTACTTCGACAAGCTCGTGAACATCCGCGACTTCCGCAAGGTCACGATCGCGGCGGTGCAGGGCACGTGCTCGGCCGCAGGCTTGATGCTGGCGTGCATGTGCGACCTGATCGTCGCCGCCGACGACGCCAAGTTCTCCAACCCCGTGCTGCGCATGTCGGGCGTCGGCGTCGAGCTGCTCGTCGAGCCGTGGGAGCTCGGGCCTCGCAAGGCGAAGGAGTTCTTGTTCTGCGCCGAGACGTTCACCGCAGCCGATGCGGAGCGCTTCGGACTCGTCAATCGTGTGGTGCCGCGCGCCGAGCTCGCCGGCGCTGCGCAGGAGATGGCGGCCAAGGTCGCACTCGTTCCCGCGCTGACCGCCGAGATGGTGAAAGCCTCGATCAACCACATGGTCGACGGCATGGGCCAGCGCGAGAGCTGGCGCTATCACTTCATGCTCCACCAGTTCGTCTCGAACACCCCCACTGCGCTCGCCAGGGTCGACGAGCGGAAGGCGGGCGGCATGGACGCGGTGAAGCGAGAGCAGGGGAAGCGTTGACCGGTCCGCTCGCGGGCCTGCGCGTGCTCGACCTCGGCACCCGTATCGCCGCGCCGTTCTGTGCCGGACTCCTCGGCGAGCAAGGCGCGGAGGTCATCAAGATCGAGCAGCCGCGTGGCGGCGACTTCATGCGCGAGATCGGCCCCTTCGTCGAGACCGATCCCGAAGACGGCGAAAGCGGTGCCGGTCGGTACTCGCTGTTCTGGGCGGTGGAAGGTCGCGGGCGCAAGAGCGTCACGCTCGACCTGCGCACGCCCGACGGGCAAGACCTGCTCCGCCGGCTCGCCGCGACCTCCGATGTGGTGGTCGAGAACTTCCGGCCCGGCACGCTCGAGCAATGGAACGTCGGACCCAACGATCTCGATCCGCGCCTCGTGACCGTGCGCATCTCCATGTTCGGCCAGGACGGTCCGTACTCTCCTCGCCCGGGTCTCGACCGCGTCGGCATCGGCTACGGCGGCTTACTGCATCTCACCGGATACCCCGACCGCCCACCGGTGCGAGTGGGCGTGACGATCTCCGACTACCTCACCGGCGTGTTCGCGGCCCAGGCCGCGGTCAGCGCGCTGTACGCCCGCGACACGCGCAGCGGCGGTGGCGTCGTCATCGACGCCGCGCTCTACGGCGCGGCGCTGCGCATCCTCGAGTGGACGCTCGCGGCGTACGACCGGCTCGGCATCGTGCGCGAGCGCGAGGGCAATCGCCTGGCCAACTCCGCTCCGCTCGACAACTACCCGACCCGAGACGGGAAGTACGTGTGCATCGTGGCCGGGTCCGACGCGAACTTCTCGCGGCTGTGCAAGGCGATGGAACGGCTCGACCTGCTCGACGATCCTCGCTTCACGAAGCTGGCCGATCGCGCCGCGAACGGGGACCTGATCAACGGCATCGTCGCGCAATGGACAACCACCCTCGACGCCCGGTTGATCGAGGAGCGCTGCGTCGCGTGCGACGTTCCGGTCGCGACCGCGTACACCGCGGCCGACATCTTCGCCGATCCGCACATGATCGAGCGGGCGGATCTCGTGACCGTCGACGATCCCGTCATCGGCCCGATCCGCCAGCAGGCACCGTTTCCGCGCCGCGTGGGCGAGACGCCGGTTGCGCCCGACGGCGCGCCCCGGCTCGGTGAGCACACACGCGCGGTGCTGCACGATCTCCTCGACCTGTCCGACACCGAGCTCGACGGGCTCGCGAACGCGGGCGTGATCTGAGTGCGCGCGATTGCCGACGGCCTGCTCGAGCTCGCCGACGACGGTGCGATCGCGCTCGTCGGCGGCTACTCCCCCACGAGCGGCCGTCATCACTTTCCGCTCCTCGACACCTGTCCCTACACCGGCGCGACCGACATCGAGCGGGTCACGCTGTCGGGCGACGCGACGTTGTGGCTCTGGACCGCGGTCACGGCCGCGCCGCCGGGCTACGCGGGGCCGGTGCCGTTCGGGTTCGGAGTGGTCGAGCTCGAACGCGAGCAGCTGCGCGTGATCACGCGCTTGACCGAACCCGATCCCGCGCAGCTCACGCTGGGACAACGGATGCGACTCGTGGCCGAGACCCTGCCCGGCGACAACGGCGAAGATGTCCTGACCTGGGCATTCGAGCCGGGCCCATGAGGCCCGGCCGATGAACAGCCGGGCGCAGACCGGAGGCCCGGACGGTGCTCCGAATGCACTTTGTGATCGAGGGCCGGAGGTCGCAGCCGCATGAATGTCGAGATCGCCGGGGTCGGGATCCATCCGTTCGGCCGGTTCGACGGTGTTTCCAACACCGAGATGGGCGTGCATGCCGTACGGGCCGCGCTGGCGGAAGCCGGCGATCCCACGTTCGACGCCGCGTTCTGCGGCACCGCGTACGGCGGGGTCGCGTCGGGGCACAAGGTGTTGGGCGCGCTCGCGCGCACGGGGATGCCGATCGTCGACGTGGAGGCGGGCTGCGCGAGCGGTGGCGCTGCGCTGCAACTCGCGGCCGGCGCAATCCGCGCCGGTCAGTACGAGTGCGTGCTGGTGTTCGGCGTCGAGAAGATGCCCAAGGGCATCATCCGCTCGTCGTTCTTCGAGCCCTGGCGCGAGGAAGCCGGGCTCGCGGCGACCCCCGCGTACTTCGCGCTACGCGCCCAGCGCCTGCTGCGGGAAGCCGGGCTCACGAAAGAGCACCTCGCCGACGTCGTGGTGAAGAACCGGCGCAACGGAGTGGACAATCCCAACGCCATGTTCCGCAAGGAGGTCACCCGTGAGCAGGTGCTCGAATCTCGCGTCGTGTGCGAGCCCTTGCACCTGTGGATGTTGTGCTCACCGAACGAAGGCGCGGCGGCGATCGTCCTGCGCCGCTCCCCAGGGTCGGGCGAACCGGTCGTGACGCTCGCGGCGGCACGGTTGCGTTCACACCTCCCCGGCAGCGTGCTCGGTGAGGCCACACCACTTTCGGGCATCGACGACACCGGGATCACGCCGCCCTCGGCGCTCGCGGCGCACGACGCGTACGAGGAGGCCGGCCTCGGGCCCACCGACATCGACGTGGTCGAGTGCCAGGACACCGACGCGGCTCGCGAGCTGCTCGCGTATCAAGAGCTCGGGCTCTGCGAACCGGGCGATCAGGCGAAGCTGCTCGCCGACGGCACGACGCGCCTCGGCGGCGCCCGGCCGGTCAATCCCAGCGGCGGCCTCCTCTCCAAGGGCGAGCCGCTGGGCGCGTCGGCACTCGGTCAGGTCATCGAGCTGGTGCATCAATTGCGCGGCGAAGCCGGTCCGCGCCAGGTTGCGGGCGCGCGGGTCGGTCTGGCCCATACCGTCGGGCGCGGCGCGAATGCGTGCTGCGTGATCGTCAAGCGCTGAGACGAGTTTGCCGGGAACGGCGAGGATGAGGGGAACGGCATGAGTTCGCATCTGAGTGACGTGTGGTTCCGCACCACCGATCTCGAGGTCGTCTCCGGCTCGGGCTGCACGGTCACGACCGTCGACGGCGAGGAGTACCTCGACTTCACCGCGGGCATCGCGGTCGCGAGCACCGGGCATTGCCATCCCCGCGTCGTCGATGCGATCGCACAGCAGGCCGGCCGGTTCATCCATGCGCAGGCCAACGCCTACCGCAATCCGCTGCCCGAGGAGCTGGCGACGCGCCTGGCGCAGATCACGCCGACGCGTATCGACACCTTCTTCTTCTCCAACTCCGGGGCGGAGGCGACCGAAGCCGCGGTGAAGCTCGCGCGCCACGCCACCGGGCGCCCCAATGTCATCGTCGTGCAGGGTGGCTTCCACGGCCGCACGTATCTCACGATGGCGATGACGACGTCGAAGGTCGGCGTTCGCGCCGGATACCAGCCGCTCCCGGCCGGGGTCTTCGTCACGTCGTTCCCGCGACCGTTCGCGTGGAAGGTCGACGAGGCGACCGCGGTCGAACGCGCCCTGGCCGATCTGCGCCGGCTGCTCACCACTCAGACCGCACCCTCCGAAACCGCGGCGTTCGTGATCGAGCCCGTGCTCGGCGAGGGCGGATACCTTCCCGCGGCCCCCGCGTACATGCGCGGCGCGCGTGAGATCTGCGCCGAGCACGGCATCTTGTTCGTCGCCGACGAGGTGCAGACCGGATTCGCCCGCACCGGGCGCATGTTCGGGGTCGAGCACTCGGGTGTGCAGCCCGACATCATGGTGATGGCCAAGGGGATCGCATCGGGGTTCCCGATCTCGGCAATCGGCGCGCGCGCCGATCTGATGGCGCGCTGGGGCCGAGGTGCGCACGGCGGAACCTACGGCGCCAACCCCATCGGTTGTGCGGCTGCGCTCGCGACGATCGACGTGATCCTCGACGAGCAGCTCATCGCGCGATCCTCGGCGCGCGGCCTGCAGCTCATGGAGGGCCTGCGCGCGCTCCAGTCGCGCCACCGCGGCGTCGGCGACGTGCGCGGCCTCGGTCTCATGGTCGCGGCCGAGCTCACGCATGCGGACGGATCGCCGGATGCCGCGCGAACCGCGGCGGTGATGGAGCACTGCCTGCGCGAGAACCACCTGGTGTTGATGTCGTGCGGTGCCGACGGCAACGTCGTCCGCTTCATGCCTCCGCTCGTCGTGAGCGAACAGCACATCGACGACGCGATAGCCGCCTTCGACAAAGCGCTCGCCGCGACGTCGTGACCGACCGCACATCCGACCGCTTCCGGTTCGGCCTGGGGTTCATCGCGTTCTTCGGTCTGCTGATGCGGACGCTCTACGTCATGGTCGCGAGCGGAAAGGTCGGCGGCGACGGTCGCTACTGCCACGCGGTCGCGTCGCTGGTCGCCGACGGCAAGGGCTTCATCTTTCCCGGGCCGTACGCGCTCCACGGCCGGACCGTCGCCGGCCCTCCGCACCCGCCCGCGTGGCCGTTGACACTCACCGGCGCCGCGCTGGTCGGCCTTCGTTGCGCGCTGAGTCACCCGACCTTGGTGTAGACGAGGTCGAAGTCGAGTCGCCAGGTCGACCCGTGCTCGCATGCTTCCCACCGAGCCTCGATCGTGCTGCCGTCGGCGCTGAGCGTGCCGACGAACCGCTGCGAGAAGTCCAACGGCGTGAAGTCGGGAGTCTCCCGCGCGAGCGTCCAGACTCGGCCTTCGAACGTCATCGCGTAGACGCGGACGACCCCACGGGAGTCGAAGTAGTGCTGGGTGTAGGCGTTTCCGTCCCCAGTGGGTGCGATGAGCGCAAAGGCGTCCGGGGCCTCCGGGATGTCGACCGTCGAGCGTTGGGAGACGAACGTTCGACCCAGCTCCCACTCGAACACGGTCTTTCCCCGTACGGCCGACTGGGGGCCCTGCGGGAATATCGCCTCGACACTCCACTCACAGATCAAGACGTCCAACCGCTGCATCGCGGCCGCCGCGCTCGCGGTTTCGTCAGCCATCGTGTGGTCCTTCCGACCGGTTCTACGCGTACAGACTGCCGGCGCCTGCACAACTCATCGCGCGCGCAGGAACCAGCCCCGGGGATCCCATCGGCGGAGCGCGCCGACCTCGTCCGCGGTCGGCGCGGGGAGCTCACCAACCTCCGCAACGACGTCGAGCTCCCAGCCGCACGCGGCGCGCGCGGCGGCGATGCGATCGGTGATCGGCGTGTCGCCTGCGGGCACCGCGGTGAGCACGAGCTCCGACGTCGCGAGGTCCCCCTGCTTCTCGAGGAGTCCGAGATCGGTCACGAGCGCGCGCACCGCGCGCCCGGGAGACGTGATGTACGAGCAATCGGCCGGCGTGCGCTGTGGCGTGAGCGTGGCCACAACCACGTTCTCGGTGGCGGTGCTCGCGACGTCGTTCCCACCGCCGGACCCGACGAGGAACGGGCGCGGTTCGATGCGCGTCGAGTTCACGTTGCCGAAGCGATCGATCTGCGCGCCTCCGAGACAGCCGATCGTCGTCGTACCCGCGCCGCCGACCAGCGCGCCGAGCACCAGCTGCGCGTCGCCGAGCATCATGGCCGTCGGGAAGTTGCGATGGTTGAGCACGAACGGATCGGCCGGCTTGGCTTCGTAGCCCCAGAGCCCGATCTCAGCCGTGAGCTGGACGCCGGCGCCGGCATCGCGCGCCAGCTGTACGCCGAGCCAGGCGGAGAGGTTCGCCACGCCCGCGCCGGCGAGCACCGCGTCGGCATCGAGCGCGACCACGCGATCCGCGAGGTAGCGCGCACCCCACACCGCCGCCCGTTCCCATGCATTGACCGGGGCCTCGAGGTCCGCGGGAAACTCCTGCACGTCGGTGCGCCAGGAGCCGGGCGCGGCCTTCGCGTGCAACGCGCTCAGCCGCCCGGAGCCGACCCGGTCGAGCCACTGCTCCTGGGTCTCCACGTCGAGCACCCAATCTCGGATCCACTCGTCGTAGTCGTCGCGGCGGGTCGCGGCGCGCGCCTCGACCCAGAAGTCGTAGTCCTCGCCGTAGCCCGCCACGGGCATCGAGCCGGCGTAACAACCGCCCGGGTGCGCGCCCATGGGGCACTCCACCACTGCGAGCACGCGATGCGCGGGAATTCGCACGAGATGCGACCAGGGCCGGAGATCGTCCACGATCCGCTCGACGGTCACGATCGCGCCGCGACGTGCGCCGAGCGCGCCCCACACGCCTTCGAGCAGTGGCGGGTGGAGCGCGACATTGCCGGCCCGATCGGCGATCGGCGCGTGCAGCAATGCCACGTCGGGTTGCAGCGGTGACAGCAGACCGATCTCGCCGAACGGGCTCTCGACGCGCGCGTAGTCGGCGTTGGCCTCCATTGACGATCCGGCGATCGAGCGGGTGACGATCGCGGGAAGCCCGCGGGCCGCCGCCTCCAAACGCTGGGAGAACGCGAGAAACGACCAGTGCTCGACTTCCACCTCGCCGCGCTCGTACGCACCGGCGAATATCGGGTTGGGAGTGAAGTTCGGGAAGGTGTCACCCGAGTAACCCGTGATCACCTTGCGGACCAGGCCGCCACGAAAGAACAGGGCGCCCAGGCTCGACAGCGACAGCATGACGAGCGTGAAACCGGGGTCCCGGCCCCACCACTGGCGCACGACCTCGCGGTTCGCTGACGTCCAGCGCGCGTGCCCGACCACGGGATGCAGCACATCGCCCGCTCGCACGTGAGCGGCGACGGCGTCGGCGAGCGTGCTTCGTTTGTCGTCCACACCGGAAACGTAGTCATTCAGGTCGTGTGGCCTACGGAACGTCCGTGACTTTTCCGTCAATGCCCGAGTAGGGTTTCCAAAATGGTTACAGCCACGGAGCCGTCGGTGGGGCGGCGCTACCGCGGACTCTCGGCCGAGGAGCGACGCGTCGACCAGCGCGACCGTCTTACTCGCGCCGCGATCAACGAGTTCTCGTGTCGCGGGTACCACCGCACGTCGGTCGAAGACATCGTTCGCAGCGCGCGCACGAGCCGCACCGCCTTCTACGCGTTCTTCGACAATCGCGAAGCGGCTATGTACGGCGCGCTCCAGGCGTCGTTGCAGGCCCTCCTCGCCTCGGTCCGCAAGCGGATGGCCGAGGTCGACCGCACCTCGAGTCTCATCGAGGTGGGCGTCACCGCGTACGTGGAGTTCCTCGTCACCGATCCCGCCGCGGCCCGGATCCTGCTGCTCGAGAGCATCGGCACCTCGCCCGAGGTCAACGAGTACCACAGCCACATCCGCCGCAGGGTGTCGAGCGTCGTGTGTGACATCTGGGCCGAGTACGACCCCGAGGCCGCCGCGTCTCCGCAAGCCTCGGCGATCGCGGTCGGTATCTTCGGCTTCCTGCTGGAGTCGATGCTCCACCTCGTGGAGAGCGGCCGGCTCGACGAGGCACCCGCGCACGTGCCCGCGCTGGTGAGCGCGGCCGAGCGCATTCTCGCTCCCGCCAACTGAGCGTCCCGCTCCCGAGCCGGCCGGTGCCAGGCGCGTGCTGAAGCTCGGGATCGTCACACCGGTACTCACGCTCCTTCCGCGCGCCCACGCGACCTGGGAGGAGACGGGGACGTTCGCCGACGTGGCCCGGATCGTCCGCCACGCCGAGGAGCTCGGGTACCACCACTGCACCTGCTCCGAGCACGTCGCCATCCCGGCACCCGTCGCCGAGAGCCGCGGCGGCCGTTACTGGGATCCACTCGCGACCTTTGGCGCGCTCGGCGCGCTCACCACGACGATCCGGTTCGCCGCGCACGTGCTGGTGCTCGGCTACCACCATCCCCTCGCGATCGCGAAGCGGTACGGCACGCTCGACCAGGTCACGAACGGGCGCGTGATCCTCGGAGTAGGCGTCGGCTCACTGCGCGAGGAGTTCGACCTCCTCGGCGCGGCCTTCGACGACCGCGGCGACCGCGCCGACGACGCCATGCGCGCGTTGCGGGCCGCGCTCTCGGCGCGCGAGCCGTCGTATCACGGTCCGTACTACGACTTCACCGGCTTCGTCGTCGATCCGCACGCGCGCCAACCGCACGTTCCGATGTGGGTCGGCGGCCGCACCGCGCGCTCATTGCGGCGCGCCGTGGAGCTCGGCGACGGATGGGCACCCTTCGGGCTCTCCAGCAGTGAGCTCGGCGCCCTGCTCGCCCGAGCGCGCGCCACCGCCGCATGGGCGGCGCGCGCAACGCCGATCGACGTGCTGCTGCAGAACGAGCATCCCCTCGACCCCGTCGCCGAACCAGAACGGGTCGGCGAGCAACTCGCGCGCTTCGCCGAGATCGGCGCGACCGGAGTGAACGTGCGCTTCGTCCACCACTCCCCGGCGCACTACGCCGAGCAACTCGCAGCGCTGGTCGACGTGGCAAGGAAGAGCTAGGCGAGCCGTTCGATCACCGTGCCGTTGGCCTGACCGCCGCCTTCGCACATGGTCTGGTAGCCATACGTTCCTTTCGTCGCTTCCAGATGCCGCAGCAACCGGGTCATGAGCGCGACGCCCGACGCGCCGAGCGGGTGCCCGATACCGATCGCGCCGCCGCGCGGGTTGAACCGCTCCATCGGGTAGTCGAATTCCTTCTGCCACATCAGCGCGATCGACGCGAACGCCTCGTTGCACTCGACGGCATCCCACTCGTCGGGCTTCATACCTGACCGCTCCATCAGCTTGTACGTGACGGGTACCGGCGCCGACAGCACGAGCACCGGATCCTCCGCCGCCACGGCGAAGTGGGCGAAGCGGGCGCGGATCGGGAGGCCGAGCCGCTCTGCGACGGAACGCTCGGCGATCAGCATGGCCGACGCGCCGTCGGTCATCTGTGACGAGTTGCCAGCCGTGATGTCGGGCGCAGGCTGGTCGTCGGACTCCCACGCGGGCGGCAGCGCGCCGAGCTTCTCGAGCGTCGTCTGGCGCCGGATCCCCTCGTCGGCCGTCAGTGTCTCGCCCGTGGGCTGACCGTTGTCGTCCTTGATCGGCACGGGCACGATCTCGCCGGGGAAGAAACCGTCGTCGGTGCTGCTTGCGGCGCGCTCGTGAGACTGCAGCGCGAAGGCGTCCATCTCCTCGCGGGTGACGCCCCACTTGTCGGCGAGCACCTGCGCGACCCAGAACTGGATACCGAGGGTGTTGTTGGTGTTCTCGAGAAAGCCGGGGCTGAACGGGCCGGTACCGCCGCGCGCGTTCGACGACATCGGCGCGCGCGTCATCGACTCGACCCCGCACGCGATCCCAATGTCGTACGCGCCGGCCAGCACGCCCTGCGCGACGAAGTGCATCGCCTGTTGCGACGAGCCGCACTGGCGGTCGACGCTGGTGGCAGAAACGTTCCACGGCAGGCCCGCCGCCACCCAGGCGTTGCGCGTGACGTTGCAGCCCTGCTCACCCGACTGCGTGACGCACCCGCCGACAACGTCGTCGACGATGGCGGGATCGAAGTCGTTGCGCTCGATCATCGTGCGCAACACGAGACCCAGCAGGTCGGTGGGATGCCAGCCCGCGAGCGCGCCCTTGCGCTTGCCGAAAGCGGTGCGCGCGCAGTCGACGATTACGGCTTCACGTGTCATAACCTGACACGATAGTCAGCCTGCTTTCGGGAGCGTCCGGTGCGCATCGCGGTGTTGGTGAAGCAGATTCCCAAGTTCGAGGAGATGGAGCTCGGACCCGATGGCCGCTTGCGCCGCGACGGCATCGAGCTCGAGCTGAACCCCTACTGCCGCCGCGCGGTGAGCAAGGCGGTCGAGCTCGCGGCCGAGCGAACCGGCTCTCGCGTCACCGTCTTCACGCTCGGACCGCCGACCGCCGAAGACTCGTTGCGCGAGGCGATCGCGTGGGGGCTCGAGCGGGATGTCGACATCCACGGCATCCACGTGACCGACGCCGCCTTCGCCGGATCGGACACGCTCGCGACGGCCAAGGCGCTCGCCGCCGCGCTCACGCGAGAGGGCCCGTTCGACCTCGTGCTCACCGGTCGTAACTCGGTCGACGCCGACACCGGCCAGGTCGGGCCCGAGCTCGCGGAGTTGCTTGACCTGCCGTTTCTCACTGGCGTGCGTCATCTCGCGATCGACGGCACCCGGGTCGACGCCCGCTGCGAGCTCGACGACGGCTGGCTGCAAGCCGAGCTCGAGCTGCCCGCGGTGTTGTCGTGCGCGGAGCGGCTGTGCGAGCCGGCGAAGGTCGACCCGGCCGGGCGCGCCGCGGTGTCGCCCGAGCGCATTCGGCGGGTGACCGCGGCCGACCTCGGCGCGGGTCCCTGGGGCGCCGACGCATCGCCCACGTGGGTCGGGCCGGTCAAGGTGATGGCCGTGAGCCGGGCCCGCATCACGCAGCCCGACGTGCCACTCGCCGATCAGGTGCGGATCGCGGTGCACGTGCTGCACGAGCGCGGCGCACTGCGCGAAGGCGCACACGACGCGCGCGTCGCGACCGTTCCTTCGCGGCGTGGCGACACGTCCAAGCCCGCAATCGTGGTCGTCGCCGAACCTGATCGTGCGCACGCGACCCGCGAGCTCCTGGGGGTCGCCGCGCGTTTGGCAGCCGAGATCGACACGAACGTCGTCGTGATCACGGTCGAAGATCTACGGCCGGAGCTGTTGAGCGCCTGGGGCGCTGATTCCGTTGTCCATCTCGATGGCCACAACGTGGAGGAAGACGTTGCCGGCGCCGTCACCGCGTGGGCGGAGGCCGAGCCCCACCCGCCATGGGCGATCATCACCGGCTCGACTGCGTGGGGTCGCGAGGTCGCGTCACGGGTTGCGGTGCGCCTCGCAGCCGGGCTCACCGGCGACGCGGTCGACCTCGAAGTCGGCGCCGGACGATTGATCGCGTGGAAGCCGGCGTTCGGCGGCCAACTCATCGCGGCCATCGGTGCGACGTCTGCCGTCCAGATGGCGACCGTGCGCGCCGGGATGATCACCGCGCCCGCGCCCCGCGCCAACGAGGCCGTGCCGCCGGTTCGGAGCATCACGATGCCGGCGCGCGGTCGCGTGCGCGTGCTCGAGCGGGCTCGCAACGACGACCTCGACGCGCTCGCCGAAGCCGCGGTCGTCGTCGGCGTCGGGCGCGGCGTGACACCGGATGAGTACGAGGCGCTCGACCCCCTGCTCGCTCTGCTCGGTGCCGAGCTCGGCGCGACGCGCAAGGTGACCGACGAGGGCTGGCTTCCCCGATCCCGGCAGGTGGGGATCACCGGTCGGTCCATCGCGCCGCGCCTGTTCGTGAGCATCGGCGCCAGCGGCAAGTTCAATCACACGATCGGCGTGCGCGCGGCACGCACCGTGCTCGCGATCAACGACGACCCGACTGCTCCGATCTTCGACGCGGCCGACGCGGGCATCGTCGGCGACTGGCACGAGGTGCTCCCACTCCTCGTGGCCGAGTTGGGGCGCGCGTAACGCCGATCCCGCGGCAATCGCCGGTATTCGAGCGAGAAGCCTCTTGCTTGGGCTCTTCCGGGCGTCGATATCGCGGATGTGGACCCATCGTGACGGAAACGGCACCGCGGTCATCGAAGCCGCACAAGATCAAGGACCGGGGTCGGATCTTCGCGTCCGGGCTCCTGGCGGCACTGGCAATGTTTGTCGCGGGCGTTGTCGTGCTCAACCCTTTGACGACAACTCGTGACGATCTCCGTAAGATCGCGGTCGACGGCGTGCCCCTGCAGGCGCAGCTGGTCGAACTGCGTACGACACTCGTCGATTGGCAGTTCTTCATCGAGCGCCATCTCGACGAGCTGACGCCGGGCGCGGTGGCCGATCCGGCTGAGCTCGTCAAGGGCGCCGCCCTCGTAGCGAGACAGACACAAGAAGCCGAGTCAATGTCGACGCGTCTCCGCGCCGTTAGTTTCTTGACGAACGCCCGCGAGCTCGACTCGTCGATGCGTGCGTTCACGAAGACGCTTGCCCCGCTGGGCCCAGTTGCGTCCGGGAGCGCGATCGATCCGACGAAGCTGAGCGTCATCGTCGCCTCCGAACGCGCCACGCTCGAACACATGTGGATCGTGACGACCCAGATCGGTCACCACCTGTCGCGGGACATCACCGGAAGCGAGACGACGCAGGCGACCGATCACGTCAAGCGCGCGGTCTGGTTCTTCCTGGTCGCAGGCGCACTGGCGCTGCTCGTGTTGCTGGTCGTCACCCTTGTCTCGGGGCGTCGAGCCGGCCATCGCGAACGGGAACGACGACAAGTCGCATCGCGACACGCATACGAAGCCCAGGTGCAACGGGCGTTGGAGATGACGAAAACCGAGCCCGACGTCTACGCCATCGTCGGTGAGGCCCTCCGTGAGTCGACGCCGCATCTGAAGGTCGAGATGCTCACCGCAGATTCCAGTCGCGCGCACTTTCACCGTGCGCTCAGCAACGATGGTGACTTCGAGGGATGCGGCGTCCCTTCACCTCTGGAGTGCCCCGCCGCAACCGTCGGCCATGCCCTGTTGTTCCCCAGTAGCCAGGCGCTCGATGCCTGCCCGTACCTCAAGGACCGTCCATCGGGTGAATGCTCGGCCGCGTGCATTCCGGTCAGCATCGCGGGGCGCACGGTCGGCGTCACCCATGCCGTCGGCCCCGACCGCGTTCTTCCGACCGAGCACGATCTCGGCACCCTGAACTTCACATCGCGCCGTGCATCGGAACGCATTGCCATGATCCGCGCCTTCGCCACTTCGGAGACGCAGGCACACACCGACCCCCTGACCGGCTTGTTGAACCGACGGAGTCTCCAGAACGCCGTGCGGGATCTACGCGCCCAGCAGATTCCGTACGCGCTGGCCTACGGCGATCTCGACCATTTCAAGGTGCTCAACGACACGCACGGGCACGAAGCCGGCGACCAGGCGCTGCGGCTGTTCGCGCGAATTCTCGGCGAGTCGTCGCGCCCGAGCGACATCGCGGCGCGCTACGGGGGCGAGGAATTCGTGATCGTCCTGCCCGACTGTTCCACCATCACCGCGATGGGCATCCTCGAACGCGTCCGCGAGAGCCTCGCACTCGCGCTCAACGTCGGCCAGGTACCTCGGTTCACGGTGATGTTCGGAGTCGCCTCGTCGGCCTACGCAGACGAGTTCGACGAGGTCGTCGCCGCGGCCGATCAGGCTCTCCTCGACGCGAAGGCGGCAGGCCGCAACCGCGTCGCCTTGGCCGACTTCCCGGTCAGCTCCTCCGCGAGCTGAGCACGCAGAACTCGTTGCCCTCCGGATCGGCGAGCACCACCCAGGTCTGTTCGCCCTGGCCGATGTCGACGCGCATGGCGCCCAAGCCGAGCAGCCGCTCGACCTCGGCGTCGCGGTCGTCGGGACGGAAGTCGAGGTGCAACCGATTCTTCTGGGTCTTCGGTTCGGGAACTGGTTCGAACAAGATGCCGGGCAGCCGGTCGGGCTCCGATCTGATCTCGAACTCGTCGGCGGCGTCGTTGACGACGACCCAGCCGAGCGCCTCGGCCCACCACCGGCCGAGCGCCACCGGATCGGCCGCGTCGATGAGCGTCTGCTCCCACTCCAGTGCCATCGGTCTCAGTTCCGGGCGTCTCGCTCGGCGAGCGCCTTGAACGTGAGCAACTGTTTGCGCATCATCACCAGGTCTCCCGCCGGAAGGAGGAGCCGGAGCACGCGGTCGTGGCAACCGGACCGACCCGCGAACGCCAGCTTCACGATCAGGCGGCTGCGGTCGTCGTCGACCGCATCGACGCGGTACGTGCCC
>JBBQER010000072.1:0-21582 GCA_038320885.1 Acidimicrobiia bacterium | reverse complement strand
ATCGACGTGGCGCTGTGGCACGTGGAGCAGGCGAGAGAGCAACGGGCGTCCGACGCCGCCTCGCTCGCAGGAGCCGTCACCTTTCCCGGCAACGGGGCGAAGTCCAACGCCACCGCGCTCGACGTCGCGCGGCAGAACGGGTACCCCGCGTCGGCCGTGAGCCCGTTCGGGCCGGACGGCAGCTGCGCACTCGTCGGGAGCGCGACGATTCGCATCTGCACCGGCCAGGGCGACCTGCCCAACCAGTACAAGGTGACCGTCGTGCGGAAGGTCACGAACCTCCTCGGCGGGATCTTCGGAATCGGAACGACCGCGGTCAAAGCGACTGCGACGGCCGAGTACCTCCCGCCACTGGTGATGGGCAGCCCGTCGAACCAATACGGGAACGATCCCGACGTGACGGAAACCGCGCTCAGCTATCCGAACTTCTGGGGGAACATCGCGGGCGGAACCACGGGCAAGGTGTACGGCGACGCGTACGCGGCCAACACGTGTGACGGCGCGACCGACGGTTGTTCCACCAGCGGATACGGGCAGAACCTCGACTTTAAGCCCCAGGGTTACTTCTATTCGGTCACCGCATCGAGCGCGGGTCCGGTGGATCTCCAGGCATTCGACCCTGCATTCGTGCATGTCGGCGACACGTGCACCGACGCGAGCACGAACCTGCTCGGCGCGTCGAATCTCTTGACCGTGCCGAACTATCCCCAGGGCCCTGACCCGATTGACTGGCACCGGCGGTACCTTCCGGTCACGTCGGGCCTGCAGAGCGACCCGGGACTGCACTACTGCACAGGCGACACTGTCATCGGATCCGGTTCGTTGCCGACGACGACCTACACCGTGCTCAAGGCCTCTGTGCCCGGCGACCCCAGCTCCGCGACCCAGGTCTGCGCGCCGATTACGTACCCCGGTTTCAAAGGCGATCTGGCCGCGGCACTCGGCACCGGTTCTACGGTCCCTGGCGCGCCGGCACCGCTGGCGACCTACTTCCGCCAGTGGGTGACGCTGTGCACCGTCGACGCCCAGGAGGGCGACAACTACTTCATCCAGATGACGACCGACGCGAGCGCCGGTCACAACCGGTTCGCGCTGCGCGGCGTGGTCCCCAACAGCAACACGCCCGCGGACGTGAACGTCGCCGGCAACTCGTACATGGGCATCTACGCCAACGCCGGTGTGCGGAATACGCAGTTCTACCTCGCACGCGTTCCCACGGCCGCGGCCGGGCACACGTTGGTGCTGAACTTCTACGACATCGGCGACGCCGGCTCGGTCGGAACCCTGCGTGTCGCGCCGCCGGCCGACAGCAACGCGGGAGCGACGTTCTCCGGATGCCAATGGACCGGGGCGCCCGGCTCCGCGAAGAACACACCCGTCGGGCCCTGGGGCCCATTCAGCGCTCTGTCGAACTGCACGATCACGGGCATCAACCAAGGCGGCAACGCCAATTGGAACGGCCAGTGGATCACGGTCACGATCCCGATGCCGGCCAACTACAAGTGCTCCGACGACGACCCGAAGGGCTGCTGGGTCAAGATCAACTACAACTTCGCCGGCTCCGTCACCGACACCACGTCGTGGAACGCATACCTGATCGGTGACCCCGTCCGCTTGGTCAAGTAGCGCCCAACGGCGCCGGTTCGTTCAGTCGGCGAACTCGGGGATCACGTGCTTGCCGAGCAGCTCGATCGAGTGCATGACCTCCTCGTGGGGGATCTTGTACGGGTTCAGCAGGCAGAAGAGCAGCTCGCAGCCGACTGCTTCGTAGCGTTTGCAGATCTCGATGCAGCGGTCGGGGTCGCCGACCACGCCCGCGCCGCTGTCGTAGATGTAGTCCATGTTCAAGAAGTCGAACATGCCCGACTGCTTGCCCTTGAGTGCCTCGCCGGCGTACCCGTAGTTGCCGAGCTCCTGCTTCCCTTCGGCCATCCATTCCGCGAGCGACGCGATGCTGAGGGCGGCCGTCTTCGGGTACCACACGAATGATTCCTCGGCGACGGCGCGCGCCTTCTCGTTCGTGTCGTTGCAGTGCACCATGGTGAACGTCGCGGCCTGCTCGTTGCGGAACTTGCCGACGGGCTGCGCGCAGTCGGACTGCCCGCGCCGGTAGTTCTGGATGCGCTCCTCGAGTTGTTCCGGCGGATTGCCGACCGTGAACGACAGGAGCCCGAGACCGCGCGCCCCGATCTCGTAGTGGCCTTCGACGCTCGAGGTCGCGCCCCACATCGGGGGATGCGGATCCTGGAACGGCTTGGGGTGCACGCGTCGCCGTGGCATCTGCCAGTACTTGCCGGAGAACTCGTACTCGTCGTTCGTCCAGCAGCCGACGATGTGGCCGAGCGCCTCGTCCCACATCTCGCGCGTCTCGAGCGGGTCGATGCCGAAGCCCTCGATCTCGGCGCGCGTCGACGAGCGACCGGTGCCGAACTCCACGCGCCCGCCCGAGATGATGTCGAGCGTGGCCACGCTCTCGGCCGTGCGCACGGGATGGTTGTACGGCTTGGGCAGGAGGCGCACGCCGTAGCCGAGGCGAAGGTTCTTCGTGACCGCGGACAGATGTCCGTAGAGCACCTCGGGGTTGGAGCAGTGCGAGTACTCGTCGAGGAAGTGGTGCTCGACCGTCCAGAACGAGTGGAAGCCCATGCGGTCTCCGAGCTTCGCCTGCTCGATCGTGTTCTGGTACGCCTCGTACTCCGAGCGTGGGCCCCACGGCTTCGGTACCGGGATCTCGTAGAACATCGCGAATTTCATGCCGGGACCCTAGGACCTGATCGAATGGCGGCGTGGCCTGGTGCGTGCACTGCAACAAATTCCTGACGCCGCCCAGCGTGACGCCCGAAGGCAAGTGCCCGAAGTGCGGGCAGACCGTCGAGCGCGGACTCATCCCGGGCATGACGCGCCCCGACGACGAACCCGCGCCCGCGGTCCCGTGGCACCTCAAGTTCCTGGGAATGGCGCTCGCGCTCTACCTCGGTTACCGCTTCCTGCAGATCGGCAGTTGGGTGTTCCACTGGCTCACCCACTGACGGAGTGCGGGCTAGCGGCCGGCTTGCAGGTGCGCGTGGATGAAGTCCGCGTACCCGATCGCGCCCGGTCCGGTCAGATGGATGCCGTCGGCGGTGAACCAGTCGAGATGGGTGCCGCCGAACTTGTTCCAATCGAGGAGGTGCGCGTTCTTGTACTTCGGCGCATCGCCCGCGAGCCGCGTGTTCACTTCGGCTTCCCATACTCGCGGCTCACGCGCGTTGACGAAGAAGACCTGCCGGTTGCCCACCGCGTGCATGAGGTCGTCGAACTGTCCGTCGCTGAACGCGCCGTTCGTGCCCATGTGCACGACGATCCGCGGGGGCAGCAGTCCGTTGTCCTTGTAATACACGAGCACGACTGTCGCGTCCCAGAACTGCCGGCTGACTTTGGCGTCGACGTACATGTTGGGGATCTCGCGCTCGAGTGACTGTTGCGCGCCGAGCATCACGGAGTCGCCGATGGCGAGCACCTCGTTCGCGAGCCCGGCGTTCGTGGTCGGGGTGGTCGGGCGCGCGCTGGTCGACGGCCCGGTCGCCCCGTGCGCGGTGGTGCTGGTGGTCGTGGAGAGCCGGCGCAACGCGTCGATCGTCCGCTTGTCGGCGACGTTGCCCTTGTCGCCCACGTGGGCGCGCGGGTTGAAGCCGGGAATGCTCGGCTGCTCGCCTTGGGCGCCCGCGAGACTCGTCCCGAGGATGATCACCACCGCGGCCAACGCGCTGGCGATCAGGATGCCGCGCCGTTCGACGCGTCGGCGGACGACGCCGCGCTCGGTATGGAGTCGCGTCCAGTACCGGCCGATCGCGCCGCCGCGAATCGGGGTCTCGACGTAGCGATACGACAACTCGGCGGCGCCGAACGACGCCAGGAGACGTACCGCCATCAGGAGCCACGTGTTTCGGATGGGAACGTCGAGATCCGCACGCGTGACGCAGAAGATCGGGTAGTGCCAGAGATAGAGGCCGTACGAGCGCAGGCCGATCCAGCGCAGTGGGCGGCACCCGAGCAGCGGGCCCAAGTCGGATCGCGGGTGCACGACCGCTGCGATCACGAAGAGGGTCGCGATGTCGACGAGCAGGAAGCCGCCGTAGAAGACGCTCTTGTCGCTCGTTTGCAACGACGGGAACGTGAACGTCCGGAACGACCAGACCAACGCAGCCAGACCGATCAGGCCGAAGAGGTCGAGCGCGAAGCGCGCGCCGCGACCGGGCGTGCGCCGGATCCGGGACGGCGCGAAGAAGAACGCCATCGTCGATCCGAGGAGGAGACCGGAGAGCCGGGTCTCGGTTCCGTAGTACGCGGCATTGATGCTGCCGCTCACGAGGATCGCCATGAGCACGGTCGACGCGAGCGCGACGCCGAGCATCGTCCGGAGCATCCGGATGCGGCCGAGCTTCCTCAGGCCGAGCAACAACAGCGGCGGCCACAACAGGTAGAACTGCTCCTCGATCGCGAGCGACCAGAGATGCTTCAAGAGTCCGGGTCGCCCGGCTTCGGACGCGTACGACTGGTGCGAGATCACGAGCCACCAGTTGCTCGTATAGGTGAGTGCCGCGACCGTGTTCGACTTGAGCGTGTCGATCGAGTCGGGCAGGAAGAGCAGCGCGTAGAGGATGACGACGGCGAGCAGCGCGAACAGCGCCGGGAGTAATCGGCGGGCGCGCCGGAGCCAGAACCGTTGCAGGGACACGCGGCCCGTCTGCCGGCGCTCGGCGAGCAGCAGTGCCGTGATCAGGTAGCCGCTGACGACGAAGAACACCTCGACGCCGAGGAACCCACCGGGCGCGAATCCCGGATCGTGACCGCCGATGAAGTAGTGATGGAACGCGAGGACGGCGAGCACCGAAACCGCGCGCAGGCCGTCGATGCCCGGCAGGTATCCGAGCGATGTGCCGTTCTGGCGGGGCTGGACCGTTCGGGACTGCACAGGGTCAGCGCTGATTCATGAACGTCTGCGAGTAGTTCATTCGCGGCACCACGCCCAACTTGCGCCCAACTTGCCCGCAGGAGTCGCGTGATATTAGCGGCCGGTGCAGGTGAAAGGTCGCGCCTTTGGCCCTATGAACGAAGGGTTTGGCCCGCGTGCGCGCCGGTCGCCGAACCGTCCTCGACGAACACGGCGCCGTTCACGAGCGTGGCGACATAACCCTGCGCTCGTTGGATATAACGCGCGGCGCCGGTCGGGAAATCGTGGACGACCTCCGGCAGCTCGACCGCCAACGCGTCGAGGTCGAGCACGTTGACGTCGGCGAACGCCCCGGGCTCGAGCACACCCCTCCCGGTGACGCCGAAAAGGTCGGCGGTGTCGGACGTGAGCCGGCGGATCGCGTCCTCGATCTCGTACTTCTTGCGGTCACGGACCCAGTGCAGCAAGAACCAGGTCGGGAGCGAGGCGTCCATGATCAAGCCGACGTGCGCGCCCGAGTCGCCGAGCCCGATCGCCATGCGCGGGTGGTCGAGCATCTCCTCGACCGCGTCCATGCGCTGGTTGAGGAAGGGGTAGTTGAACAGCGCCCGGCCCCGGGTCTCCCGCGAGATGCGCACGAAGGCCTCGGGGATCGACTCGCCGGCCCGCTCGGCATGGGCGGCCAGGGAGGTCGACGGATCGGCCGAGTAGTCGACGGCGCCGGGGGCGAGCACGTACACGCCGGTCCACTCGAGCGGCGGCGTGTTCTCGGTGGCAACCCGGACCAGCTCGTCCCGGCGGGCCGGATCGTCGAGCACGGCGAGCCGGGCCGCGAGGGGGAGTGGGGCCAGCGCGGCCCACTCGGGCGCGCGGTCGAAGAACGTGCGGTGCTGCAACCCGAAGAGCAGTCCGATCCCGCGCGCGGTCGTCTGGGGCCGGAGCTCGCCTCCCAGCGCCGCCTCCTCGTCGACCAGCTCGAGGATCTTGCGAAAGAGCTCGGGGCCGGCGTCGCTCTGCGCGAGTCCGAACGTGACGGGTCGACCGGTCCGGCGATTGATCTCGGCCATCCAATGCACTTCGGTGCGCGTGTGTTCGTAGCTCGCGCCGGGCCGTTCGAATCGCGGCGCAACTTCGTAGACACCCTTGCGGTGACTGCCGAGCACGTCGCCGATCGCGAGCAGCTCGCGTTCGTCGGCCCACGTGCCCGGAACCGGACGTCCGTCGGGAACGCGGTGGAGCAACGTGCGCGAGGTCGAGAATCCGAGCGCGCCCGCTTGCATCGCCTCGTCGACCAGATCCGTCATGACCGCGATGTCGTCATCGGTCGCCGGTGCTTCGTCGAGGCCGCGCTCACCCATTGCGAAGTGACGGAGCGCGCAATGCCCGATCATGCCGCCGACGTTGACGCCCTTGGGCATGCGGTCGATGGCCGACAGATACTCGCCGTAGGTCTCCCAGTCCCACGCCAGCCCTTCGAGAATGCTGACGGCCGGTATGTCTTCGACCGACTCCATGAGTGCCGCGAGGTATGCCTCCTGCCCGGCGCGTACGGGCGCGAAGGTGACGCCGCAGTTGCCGAGCACGACCGAGGTCACGCCGTGCCAGCACGATGACGTCGCGTCGGGATCCCACGAGAGCTGGGCGTCGAGGTGGGTGTGGATGTCGACGAAACCGGGCGTCACGAACGCGCCGTCGGCATCGATGGTGCGATGCGCCGCGCCGCTGACCTCTCCGATCTCGACGATCCGGTCGCCGTCGATCGCGACATCGCCCGCGTAACCGGCAACGCCGGTCCCGTCGACGATCGTGCCGCCGCGGATCACTACGTCATGCGTCATGTCGAAAACGTAGCCCTCCGCAAGGCACCGGTAACCTGGGCTCATATGACGGTGCGCAAATGACCTCAGTTCCGGAGAATGGGCTTCCCGAGAATGCGCAGGCAGTTCGCGCCGGGATGGGGGAGCACCACTACCTCGCCGACGAGGGGCTGGCGACGTCGATCTTCCTCGCGTTGCGGCTCCGCCGTCCGCTCCTGCTCGAGGGCGAAGCCGGGGTGGGCAAGACCGAGGTCGCGAAGGTGCTCGCCGATTGGACCGGCGCCGAGCTCGTGCGGCTCCAGTGCTACGAGGGAATCGACGCGACCCAGGCCGTGTACGAGTGGGACTACGCGCGCCAGCTCCTGCACCTGCGCGCGGTCGAAGCGAGCGGATCCCAGATCGACGAGGACGAGCTCTACTCCGAACGATTCCTGGTGAAGCGCCCGCTCCTGCGTGCACTCGCCCACGACGGCGAGATCCCGCCCGTCCTGCTGATCGACGAGGTCGACCGGGCCGACGACGAGTTCGAGGCATTCCTCCTCGAGCTGCTCTCCGACTGGACGATCTCCGTGCCCGAGCTCGGCGCAGTGCACGCCGAGATCCCACCGGTGGTGGTGCTGACGTCGAACCGGACCCGTGACGTCCACGACGCGCTCAAGCGTCGGTGCCTCTATCACTGGATTGCCCATCCGGATTTCGAACGGGAGCTCGCGATTGTGCGGCTCCGCGCGCCCGAGGTGGTCGACTCGCTCGCGCGTGACGTCGCGGGTGCGGTCGAGGCGCTCCGGGACCTCGAGCTGTACAAGCCGCCCGGTGTTGCGGAGACGATCGACTGGGCGCAGTCGCTGGCCGTGTTGGGCGCGACCCGGATCGACGAGCACATGGTCGACGCAACGCTCGGGACGATCTTGAAGTACCACGAGGATCACGACCGCGTGCGCGCGCACGGGCTGGGTGTCCTCGTGCAGGCTGCCATGGCGCGCAGTGCTTGACACGCGCGCGGCAGTCGCGTTCGCGCGCGTCCTCCGGGGCGCCGGTATGGAAGTGCCCGTCGGCGCGACACTCGACTTCGCGCGGGCGCTCGACTGTGTGGGCTTCGCCACGGCGTCGGGCGTCTACTGGGCGGGCCGCGCGACGCTGGTCAACCGGCCCGACGACATCCTCACCTACGACCGGGCGTTCGACGTCTTCTGGAACGGCCGGACCGCCGGCGGAACCGCCCCCGACCCCGTGCCGCCGCTCGCCGCCGCGTTCGACGTCGAAGTCCCCGATGCCGGCGATCCCGGTCCGCTGCGCTTCCAACCGTCGCTCACCATCCGGTGGAGTCCGGTCGAGGTGCTGCGCGAGCGTGATTTCGCGTCGTACACGCCGTCGGAGTTCGCTCAGGCCCGGCGCTTGATGGCCGATCTCCGGCTCACGGGTTCTCGGCGGCCTTCCCGTCGCCGCAAGGTCACCCGTTCGCACGGGACGCCCGATCTCCGCCGCACCGTGCGTCGTTCCCTGCGTGCCGGCGGCGAGATGGCTCCGCCGGTGTTCAACAAGACGGGCACCCGGCCCCGCCCGCTGGTGCTGCTCCTCGACGTGAGCGGCTCGATGGAACCCTACGCGCGCGCCTTCGTGCGCTTCGTCCACGCCGCGGTCGTCAGCCGCACACAGGTCGAGGCGTTCGCACTCGGCACGCGGCTCACGCGGGTCACGCGCGAGCTCTCGTCACGCGATCCCGACGCCGCGGTGCACGCGGCGGCGAGCCGGGTCGTCGACTGGGCGGGCGGCACGCGCCTCGGCGACGGGCTCCGCGCGTTCAACGACGAGTGGGGGATCCGGGGCATGGCGCGCGGCGCGATCGTCGTGATCCTGTCGGACGGGTGGGACCGGGGTGAGCCCGAGGCGCTGGCCGAGCAGATGGCGCGCCTCTCCCGCGTCGCGCACAAGATCGTGTGGGTGAACCCGCTCAAGGCCAGCCCGGGCTACGCGCCGCTCGCGCAGGGGATGGCCGCCGCGCTGCCGCACGTCGACGTGTTCGTGGAAGGGCACTCACTGGCTGCCCTCGAAGAGGTGGCCGAGGTGATCTCGCAATGATCGAGATACTCGACGACGTCGAGCGCTGGCAGACCGCGGGCCAGCGGGTTGCGATGGCGCGCGTTGTCGGTACCGAGGGTTCGAGCCCGCGTGAGGCCGGCGCGGCGATGGCGGTCAACGAAGGAAGCGAGGTGGCCGGGTCGGTGTCGGGCGGGTGCGTCGAGGGGGCGGTGGTCGGCGCCGCACTCGAGATCCTCGCGGGCGAGCGCGAGCCCGGCGTGATCACGTTCGGATATTCCGACGAAGATGCCTTCGCAGTGGGGCTGACGTGTGGAGGCACGATCCATCTCTACGTCGAGCCCGTGACCGAGCGCGCGAGCGACGGGCCGCTGCTCGCCGCGTTGCGCGCGGCGGTCCAGGCGTCGCTGCCCGTTGCCCTCGTCACCGTGATCGACGGTGCCGGTATCGGGTCGAAGTTGCTGGTGCAGCCCGACTCCGCCGCGATCGGGACACTCGGTGATCCCGATCTCGATCGCGTCGTCGCGCGCGATGCACTCGGGGAGCTCGAGGCCGGGCTCACCGGCACCCGTCACTACGGACTGCACGGAGAGGCCCGTGAAGAAGCGGTGTCGGTGTTCATCGAGTCGTTCGTTGCCCCGCCTCGGATGATCATCTTCGGCGCCGTCGACTTCACGGCCGCTCTCGCCCGCGTCGGAAAACTGCTCGGCTTCCGGGTGACGGTGTGCGACGCACGCGCCGTGTTCGCGACCGTCACGCGCTTCCCGATGGCGGACGAGGTCGAGAACAAGTGGCCCGACAAGTACCTCGCCGACGTGGGCGCCGGCCTCGGGCCGCGCGACGTCATCTGCGTGCTCACGCACGACCACAAGTTCGACGTTCCCGCGATCGTTGCGGCGATGAAGACGAAGGTCGGCTACATCGGGGCGATGGGGTCGAGGCGAACCAACGAGGGTCGGGTCGAGCGGCTGCGGGCAGCGGGCCTGACCGACGCCGAGATCGGGAAGGTGATGTCGCCGATCGGGCTCGACATCGGCGCCCGGACCCCCGAGGAGACGGCGATCGCCATCTGCGCCGAGGTGATCGCGAACCGGACCGGTCGCCGGGCGGCCTCACTGCGCGACACTGCGGGCCCGATTCACTGACAGGACTCTTTTGGGGAGCGCGGTATGGATCTCGGCATCGCGGGCCGGCGCGCCGCGGTTGCGGCCGCCTCGAAGGGTCTCGGATTCGCGGTCGCGTCGGCGTTGGTCGCCGAAGGTGTTCACGTGGCCGTGTGCGGACGCCAGGCCGACACGATTGCGGCCGCGGCCGCCCGGCTCGGAGGCGACACCGTGCCGATCGTCGCCGACCTCGCGTCGGTCGAGGGCGCGACCGGATTCGTGCGCGACGCGCGAGCCGCGCTCGGCGGCGTCGACATCCTCCTCGCCAACAACGGTGGACCGCCGCCCGGCAACTTTTCGAGCGTGACCGTCGACCAGTACCTCGAGGCGTTCGAGCAGAACTGCCGGTCGACGATCGCCATGTGTTACGAGGCGGTCCCGGCGATGCGTGAGCAACGGTGGGGGAGAGTGGTCGCGATCACCTCCATCGCGGTGCGCCAACCCATTCCCAGCCTCATCCTCTCGAACACCGCGCGCGCGGGTGTGACCGGCTTCCTCAAGACGCTGGCCCGGGAGATCGCGGCCGACGGCGTCACCGTGAACTCGCTGCTGCCGGGACTTCACGCGACCGAGCGGGTCGCCGCGCTGCACGGTGGGGAAGGCAACCCGGCTGCCGGCGTTCCTGCCGGCGTGATCGGCGATCCGCACGACTTCGGCCGGTTCGCCGCGTTCCTGTGCTCGGAACATGCGCGCTACGTCACCGGTACCGCTACCCCTGTCGACGGCGGCGCCTACGCCGCGCTGTTGTAGAGGAGCTCCCATGTTCCGTCATGTCGTCCTGTTGCGCTGGGTGCCGGAAGCGACGCCGGACGAGGTCTTGGCACTCGAGCGCGCGTTCACGGCGTTGCCCGGGTTGGTGCCCGAGATCCGTAGCTACGTGTTCGGTACGGACGCGGGAATCAACGAGGGCAACTTCGACGAGGTCGTCGTGGCAGATTTCGACAGCGTCGACGACTACCTCGTGTACCGCGACCATCCCGACCACGTCGCGTTGATCAACGACCTCATCCGCCCGATCCTGGCGGAGCGCGCCGCGGTCCAGCACGAGATCTGAAGGTAGGTTGGCGCCGTGAGCGTGTGGTTGGAACAGGCGCGTGCGTATCCCAACGGTGTGGTCGCGACGCCTCACTACCTCGCATCGAACGCCGGGCTCGCGATGTTGGCGGGTGGCGGCAATGCGATCGATGCCGCGTTGTCCGCCAACCTCGTGCTGGCAGTCGTGACGCCGTACATGTGTGGCGTCGGAGGCGATCTGCTGGCGATGGTGTTCGACGGCGACGTCCAGGCGTACCGAGGGGTTGGGCGAGCGCCTCGCGGCGCGACGCTCGACGCAGTACGAGACCAGTCCGGCGAAGAGACCATGCCCATGTTCGGGCCCCATCCCTGCACCGTCCCCGGCGGCGTCGACGGTTGGTTCACGCTGCTCGAGCGGTGGGGCACGCGATCGTTCGCAGAGGTGAGCGCGACCGCGTTGGGCTACGCCGAGGAAGGATTCCCGCTCACGAAGCGGGGGGCGTTCTTCTTCAACGCCAATGCCGCCGCGCTCGAGCACTTCGGACTGCACGACTTCCGCAACGCGTACGGCGCGCCGGCCGCGGGTGCGTGGATGCGCCAACCCGCGCTCGCCCGCACGTTGCGCCTGCTCGCCGAAGACGGCCCGGCTGCGTACTACCGGGGACCCATCGGTGAAGCCATCGCCGAGCGCCTGCAGGCCGCGGGCGGGTTCATGACCGCCGACGACCTGGCCGGGCATGAGGGCGAGTGGGTCGAGCCCTTGCGCGCGACGATGCGCGGCACCGAGGTATTGGAGATGCCGCCGCCGACGCAGGGGATAACGGCACTCGAGGCGCTCCGCATTGTCGACGGTCTCGATCTCGGCGCCGACGGACCCGACCGCCAGCACCTGCTCATCGAGGCGATGCAGCTCGCGTTTGCCGACCGCGACGCCTATCTCGGCGACCCCGACGCGATGAGTATCGCGTGCGAGACGATCCTGTCCGACGACTGGATCAACGATCGGCGCGCGCAGATCGATCCCGAGCGGGCGCGCGGGTTCGAGCCCCGGCTGACGCCGGCGGGTGGGACCATCTACCTGAACGCGGCCGACAAGGACGGGCTGCTCGTGAGCCTGATCCAGTCGAACTTCTTCGGTGCCGGGTGCGGGCTGCGGGTCGACGAGTGGGGGATCAACCTGCACAACCGCGGGTCGGGCTTCACTTTCGAGGTCGGGCATCCGAACGTGATCGGGCCGGCGAAGTTGCCGCTCCACACGCTGATTCCCGCGCTGGCGTTGCGCGACGGCCGTCCGTGGTTGGTCTTCGGGAGCGAGGGCGGGCACGGGCAGGCCCAGACCCACCTGCAGCTCCTCACGCACATGATCGTCGACGGCGACGATCCGCAGGCCGCGATCACCGCGCCGCGTTTCACCATCGATCCGCAGACCGCTCGCGTCACCGTCGAGGACAACTTCGATCCGGCGTGGATCGAAGACCTACGCGGGCGGGGGCACGAGATCGACGTGGTCGCGGCGCATCGCCACGGCCCCGGCATCGCCCACGCGATCGAATGCGTCGACGGCGGCTACCGCGCCGGTTCCGATCCGCGGGCCGAAGGCGGAACCGCCGGTCTCTGAGCCGGCAAATTGTGATCGCGCCGCTGGCCTAGCCTTCGAGTCGTGTCGGCATCGCAAACTCGGATCGTCACCGTGCCGAACGTCATCTCGGTCGTGCGGTTGGCGTGCGTACCGCTGTTTCTCTGGCTCCTCTGGGGCGCCGACCACGAGCTGGCCGCGGGCCTGTTGGCGGCCGGGCTCGGGGCGACCGACTGGGTCGACGGCTACATCGCCCGTCACTTCGACCAGGGCAGCGAGCTGGGCAAGATCCTCGATCCGACCGCCGATCGCGTGCTCCTCGTCGCCGCCGCCATCGCCGTGCTCACCCAGGGATTGCCGGCTGAGGTCGAGCTCGTCGTGTGGGTGATGTTGGCCCGCGAAGTGTTGATCGCGGCGGCGACGCTCGGGCTCGCGTTGGCCGGCGCGCGCCGGATCGATGTCGTCTGGGCCGGGAAAGCGGGAACACTCGCGCTCATGTTCTCGTTGCCGATGTTCCTCGGCGCCGACGCAACTCGTGCATCGTGGCACGCGTTCTTCATCGTGGGCGCGTGGGGATTCGCGATCGGCGGCGTCATCCTCGGGTACTACGCCGCAGCCAAGTACGTCCCCGCGGCGCGTGACGCGCTCCGCGAGGGTCGAGCACCTCGAAGTGTCGTGGAGGTAGGTACATGAAGGCAGTGATCCTGGCCGGGGGCGAGGGCACGCGGTTGCGCCCGCTCACGAGCAATCAGCCCAAGCCGATGATGCCCATCGCGAACGTCCCGATGATGGAGCACATCGTGAAGCTCCTCGCCGAGCACGGGTTCGACGACATCGTGGTGACGGTCGCATTCATGGCCAATCACATCCGCAACTACTTCGGCGACGGCTCGGAGTTCGGCGTGCGGATGCGTTACGCGACGGAGGAGGCACCGCTCGGCACCGCGGGCTCGGTGCGCAACGCGAAGGACGAGCTCGACGAGACCTTCCTCGTGATCTCCGGCGATGTGCTCACCGACATCGACCTCGGCGCGATCGTCGAACGGCACCGGGAGAAAGGCGCGTTCGCGACGATCGCGCTGAAGCGCGTCGAGAATCCCGTCGACTTCGGCATCGTGATCACCAAGCCGGACGGGATGATCGAGCGGTTCCTCGAGAAGCCCACCTGGGGCGAGGTCTTCTCCGACACGATCAACACCGGGATCTACGTGCTCGACCCGGGCGTGTTCGAATTCATCCCCGAGGGCGAGGTCGTCGACTTCTCGAGCGACGTGTTCCCCTCGGTGCTCGACCGCGGCCTGAGCCTGCTGGGAACGGTTGTCGACGGCTACTGGGAAGACGTCGGAACCCTCGAGTCGTACCGCACCGCGCACGAGCAGCTCCTAGACGGCCAGGTCCGCATGGAGCTGCCCGGCTTCCAGCTGAAGGAACGCGTGTGGATCGGCGAGGGCGTCGACGTCTCGCCCGACGCGATCATCGAGGGTCCCGTGCTCGTGGGGGACAACTCGCGCGTCGAAGCGGGTGCGGTGCTCGCGCCCTACACCGTGCTCGGCGCCGACGTGGTGGTGAAGGCCGACGCGCACCTCGAGCGCACCGTCGTGCACGACCACTGCTACATCGGGCAGTCGGCTCGTCTGCGCGGTGCGGTCATCGGCCGCGCGAACGACATTCGTGATCACGCGCGCATCGAGGAAGGTGTCGTCATCGGCGACGAGTGCTTCGTCGGCGACCACGCGATCGTGAACCCGGGTGTGAAAATCTACCCGTTCAAGACCGTCGAAGCAGGTGCGCTGGTCACGTCGTCGATCGTTTGGGAGACCAGGGGAGCGCGCACGTTGTTCGGCCGGCGCGGGGTACGCGGCCTGGCCAACGTCGACGTGACCTCCGAGGTCGCGGTTCGCCTCGCGATGGCCTACGGCACCGTGCTCAAGAAGGGCTCGATCGTGTGCACGAGCCGCGATACGAGCCGGGTTGCCCGCGCGCTCAAGCGTGCGATCATCGCGGGACTGAACCTGAGTGGCGTCCACGTCATGGACCTCGAGCTGTCGACCGTTCCGGTCACCCGGTTCCAGGTGCGCAGCGAGCGGGCCCAGGGCGGGATCTCGGTCCGGCTCGCGCCCGACGACCCCGACAGCGTCGAGATCCGCTTCATCGACGCCAAAGGCGCCGACATCGACGAGGCGATGCAGCGCAAGATCGAGCGCCTGCTGTACCGCGAAGACTTCCGCCGCGCGTTCGCGGCCGACATCGGCGACATCATGTTCCCGCCCCGCGCGCTCGAGTTCTACACAGCCGCGCTCGAAGCGAGCGTGGATGCCGACGCGCTCCGGCGGCGCTCGTTCAAGGTCGTGCTTGACTACTCGTCGGGTGCCGCATCAGTGGTGATGCCCCACGTGCTCGGCAAGATCGGGGCGTCGGTCCTCGCCGTCAACCCGTACGCCGCGACCGTGGGCGCCACCGTCGATGACTTCGAGACCCGGGTGAAGATCCTCGGCGACCTCGTGCGCACGTCCGGATCGGATCTCGGCCTCGTCTTCGATCCCGACGGTGAGACCGCGGTGATCATCGACGACGAGGGAACCCCGCTGACGGCGGATCAGGCGCTGCTGGTCATCGTCGAGCTCGTGTGCTCGACGATCCCGAACGCCCACATCGCGCTGCCGGTCTCCGTGAGCCGGGAGGTCGAGCGCATCGCGGATCGGCACGGCGCGTCGATCACGTGGACGAAGCTCTCCGCGACCCATCTGATGGAAGTCGCGCAGCAGCGCGGCATCGATCTCGCGGCGTCCCAGGAGGGCGGGTTCATCTGGCCCGCGTTCCTGCCGGCGTACGACGCGGCCGCGACGTTGGCCCACCTCCTCGGCTTGCTCGCGTCGGCCGATCGCACGTTGTCCGCGATGGTGGCGACGATGCCCCCGACCCACGTGGCGCACGAGTCGGTGCCGACGCCGTGGGAGCGCAAAGGCGCGGTGATGCGGGGCATGGTCGAGCGCGCCGCCGGTCACCCGACCGTGCTCGTCGACGGCGTGAAAATCGTGTATCCCGACGGCTGGGCGCTCGTGTTGCCCGACCCGGAGATCGCCGTGACCCACGTGTGGGCCGACGCGTCGACCGAGGCCGAAGCGCGGCGGTTAGTGGCGGTTCATGCCGGCCACGTCGCCGAGTTGAGCGCGTAGGGGTGCGCCCGAGCGCGCTGCTCTAGTCTGCGCGCCATGAACACTCCAGCGGGGAACACTCCAGCGGGGAACACTCCAGCGGGGAACATTCCGACGGACCTGCGTTACAGCCGCGAGCACGAATGGGTGCGCGTGAACGGATCGATCGCGCGCATCGGTATCACCGACTTCGCGCAGGACAGCCTCGGCGACGTCGTGTTCGTGCAGCTCCCGGATGTGGGCCTCGAGATCGTCGCGGGCGCGAGCGCGTCGGAGATCGAGTCGACCAAGTCGGTGTCGGATGTCTACGTGCCGGTGTCGGGCGCGGTGCACGCCGTGAACGACGCGCTCGGCGAGACCCCCGAGCTCGTGAACAGCGATCCGTACGGCGAGGGTTGGATTCTCGAGGTCGCCCTTGCCGACCCGTCCGAGCTCGACGCTCTGCTCGACGCGGACGCGTACCGCGCCTTGGTCGAGGCCTCCTGATTCCCGGGCTCAACCCTCAGGGTCAGGTAAAGATCCAGCGGCGTTGTCCGCCCCGAATGCCCCGGATACCCTGACTGCGTGGTTTGTGCCCGCTGCGGACATGTGAATCAGCCCGACGCCCGGTTCTGCTCGTCGTGCGGGGCGTCGCTGGCAGAGGTCGACGAGAACACGCAGACGCTCCACGCCGTCGAAGCCGCCGACGCCGAAGACGAGCTCGCGACCTATCTCGAGGGTTTGCCTCCGGGCGTCGGCCTGCTGGTCGTCCGCCACGGGCCCAACGCCGGTTCGTCCTTCCGCCTCGAGGACGAGCACACCAACGTGGGGCGGCACCCCGATTCGGAGATCTTCCTCGACGACATCACGGTGTCGCGCCGGCACGTCGTGCTCGATCGCACCGAGGGCGGATACGTGCTGCGCGACGTCGGATCCCTCAACGGCACCTACGTCAATCGCGAGCGCGCGGACGAGGCAACGCTTCGTCACGGCGACGAAGTGCAGATCGGTCGCTACCGGCTCAGCTTCGTGCTCGGCGACGAGCATCGGGCCGACTGACATGGCCACCGTCGAGCACGTCTCGATCGGCGATGTGCTCGATCAGCTCCGCCCGGAATTCGACGACATCACGATCTCGAAGATCCGTTTCCTCGAGAGCCAGGGCCTGATCGATCCGGAGCGGACACCATCGGGATATCGCAAGTTCTACCCGTCCGATGTCGAACGCCTCCGCTTCATCCTGCGCGAGCAGCGCGAGCACTTCCTCCCGCTCAAGGTGATCAAGGAGCGCTTGTCGGAGATGGACGGCGGCGCGGTACCGGAAGCCAGCGCCGGCGACGGCGGGGGAGACGCGGGGTCCGAGCCGGAAACTGCTGCTGAATCCGGAACGAAGGCCAAGCCGAAGAAGCGCCGGGGCAAGGCGCCCGCGGCCGAGCCCCTCTTCGAGACGACGCGGCGGGCGGCGGAATCGGATGTCGCCCGGGCGATGACCAAATCGGTTCAGGACGACACCACGCCCGACGTCTACGGCCTGGCGCAGACCGAGGTGATCCTCACGCGTACGGAGTTGGCCAACGCGGCCGGCATCACCGACGAAGAGCTCGGCCAGCTCGAGGAATACGGGCTCGTGACGCCCGCGCACACGTCGCGTGACCGGGTGCTGTTCGACGAAGACGCGTTGGCGATCGCGCGGGTCGCGTCGAGCTTCTTGCGCCACGGGATCGAGGCGCGCCACCTCCGCATGTACCGCGCCTTCGCCGAGCGCGAAGCCGGACTCTTCGAGCAGGTGCTCCTGCCGTACGTCCGCCAGCGAAACCCCGAAGCGCAGGCGCGCACCCGCGACACGCTCGGCGAGCTCTCCGGGCTCGGCCGGCAACTGCGCACGGCGCTCCTGCGTCAAGCCATCCGGCGCTCGCTCAGCGGCTGACGTGACGGCAACGGTCCTGCTCGACGCCGACGCGGTGGCCGCGCAGGTTCGCCGGTTGGGTGCCGAGATCGCAGCGGATCATCCCGACGGCGTCGTCCTCGTCGGCGTGTTGAAGGGCGCGCTGATCTTCGTCGCCGACCTCGCGCGGGCCATCCACGGGATCCCGGTGGAAGTCGACTTCATGTCGATCTCGCGGTTCGCGCCCGACTCGGGCCGGGTCAAGATCCTGCACGACCTGAGCACCGACATCGGTGGCCGGGACGTCGTGGTGGTCGAGGACATGGTCGACACGGGCCTGACGCTCGCATACCTGATGGGCCAGCTCGGCGGCCGGGGCCCGCGCCGACTTTCCGCCTGCACGCTGCTCGATCGCCCGACGCGGAGGATCGTGCCCCACGAACTTCGTTACCGCGGTGTAGAGCTCCGAGACGAGTTCGTGCTCGGCTACGGCCTCCACGCGCGGGACCTCTACCGCAACCTGCCGTTCGTCGCGGTGGGGGACCGAGACGTGGTCGGTGAGACCCCTGATGCCTATGTCGCGCAGCTTTACTCCGAAGGAGGAGCCCCGGAAGTGGGTAGTAGGGTGACCACCGGCCCAACGGAGGCACCGTGATCCGCCTGTCGCTCATCGGAGTGCGCGTCGAAGTTCCGACGAATCAACCGATCGTGTTGCTGCGCGAGGAGGACGGCACCCGGTTCCTGCCGATCTTCATCGGGTCCCCGGAGGCCACCGCCATCGTGTACGCACTTCAGGGGCTCGCGACGCCGCGTCCGTTGACGCACGACCTGTTCAAGACGGTGCTCGACGATCTTTCGGTGAAACTCGACCGGGTGGAGATCACGAGCCTGCACGAGGGCACTTTTTACGCCGAGATCGAGCTCGACCGGGACGGCGCCAAGTCGCGGATCTCGTCCCGCCCCTCGGATGCGATCGCCCTCGCGGTCCGCTTCGGCGCCGACATCCCGATCTTCGCCGACGAAGAGGTGCTCGACGAGGCCGGCGTGCTCTTCGAGGCCGACGACGAGGAGCAGGAAGTCGCCCAGTTCCGCCAGTTCCTGGACGAGATCACGCCGGAGGACTTCGCGCAATAAGTCCGGGTCGCGCTCGCTGTGGCCTCCCGCCTGACTCCGAGGTACAGGTACACCTCTAGCTGGAGGTTTACCGTTTGACCCAGATGTAGTTACACTCTCGTAAGACGGGGCGGCAACTTGGGGCCCCCACCTCTGGGAGCGGCGCGATGGCGGAGCAGGATGTCATGACCGGCGACGGATACCGCGGCCCGCTCGTCTGCAAGATCGTCGGCATCACGTACCGTCAGCTCGACTACTGGGCGCGCACCGATCTCGTCCGCCCTTCGGTGTGCGACGCGAACGGCAGCGGCACCCAACGTCTCTACTCGTACCGCGATCTCGTCGAGCTCAAGGTCATCAAGCGGCTGCTCGACGCCGACATCTCGTTGCAGGCCGCGCGCAAGGCGATCGAATACCTGCGGGAGCAACTCGGCGCCGACCTCGCGTCCGCGCATCTCGTGCTCGACGGCAGCCAGACCGTGCTCGTGCAGACCGGCGATCAGATCGTCGACCTCCTGCGCAACGGTCAAGGCGTGTTGAATATCGTGTCGTTGGGACCGGTCGTGACCGACCTCGCGTCGGAGCTCGACAGTGTCGACCCGGGCGAGCGCGTCACCATTGGCGACGTCAGCTCGCCTCGCGTCGCGGCGAGGTAGGGGAGCGCACCATCGACGTCGCGGAGCTTCCGTACGAGACCGTGCACTTTGCGCACAACTCGGAGCGCCAGTTCGCGAAGCTCCTCGACTTCTACAACATCGCGTGGGAATACGAGCCGCGCTCGTTCGCGCTGGCGTGGGATCGCGACGGGCGTCCGTCGCAGGCGTTCACGCCCGATTTCTACCTGCCGACGTACGACGTCTACATCGAGATCACGACGCTCAATCAGAAGCTGGTCACGAAGAAGAATCGCAAGGCGCGCCGGCTGCGGGAGTTGCACCCCGACGTGCAGATCCGCGTGCTCTACCAGCGTGACTACCTGCACCTGCTCGTGAAGTACGGCCTGGAGCCGCCGTCACAACTCGCCGGCGTCGACGCGGGCGGGGACGAGCTCCCGTTGCTGCGATTCGGTCCGTCGCGCCGGCCCGAGTCGACGGCTGACGACGCGAGCGCCGAGACTGCCTGAGTGAGCGCCGGCGACGCCGAACTTCAGCACAGCCCGCTCGACGCGCAGCACCGGGCATTGGGCGCCAAGATGGTCCCGTTCGGCGGATGGGACATGCCCCTGCAGTACTCCGGTGTGCTCGAGGAGCACCGGGCGTGCCGTGAGAGCGCGGTCGTGTTCGACGTGTCGCACCTCGGCACCCTCGAGTTCCAAGGTCCCGGCGCGCACGACGCGCTCCAGTGGCTGCTGACCAACGACCTCGACCGGATCGGGCCGGGCCGGGCCCAGTACACGCACCTGCTCGATCCCGGCGACGCGCACGTGGTCGACGACATCATCGTGTGGTGGACCGATGCCGAACGGTTCCTCGTGATGCCCAATGCCTCGAACACTGATGAGCTGACGATCGCGGCCGGGGAGGCCGCAGAACGGGTCGCGGGTGCGTTCGACGCGCGGGACGTCACCGCGACCCGCGCCGTGCTCGCGGTGCAGGGACCCGACGCCCGGCGCCTGCTCGCCACAGTCAACGCCGACGCGGCGGCGGTACCGCGCTTCGACGTGCGCGATCTGGGCGCCTGGATCGTCGCCGGCACGGGCTACACGGGTGAAGACGGCGTCGAGATCCAGGTCTCCGCGGCGAAGGCGCCCGCGGCGTGGGATGCGATCGTCGCGGCCGGCATCACGCCGGCCGGCCTTGGCGCGCGCGACACGCTTCGGCTGGAGGCCGGATTCCCGTTGCACGGCCACGAGCTCGGCGAAGGCATCACGCCGCTGCAGGCCGGTCTCGGTTGGGTGGTCGGTTGGGACAAGGGCGACTTTCGCGGTCGCGCCCCGCTCGCGGCCGAGCGTGAGCAGGGGATCGTGCGCCGCCTGCGCGGCATCTCGATCCAAGGACGGCGACCGGCCCGTGACGGTGCACGCGTGCTGCACGACGGATCGATCGTGGGCGCCGTCACGAGCGGCAACTTCTCACCCACGCTCGGTCACGCGATCGCGCTCGCGTTCCTGCGCCCCGACATCGAGCCCGGCGCGCCGGTGGAGCTCGACGTGCGCGGCCAGATGCTCTCGGGGCAGGTCGTGAAGGGACCGTTCGTCAAACGCTGAGTATCAGCCCGCAGGGAGCTTGCTGCGGCCGCCGGTGGCCCACCAGGACGCGGTGAGCGAGAGTCCCTCGACGTTGCCGCGGGGCTGGAGCTCCTCGAACACGCGCTTGTACGAGGTTCGGGCGATCAGCCAGCGCCCGTCCTGCTTGACGTACTCGTCGTTGTAGAACGAGGCGCCCCGGATCGTGATGTTCCACTGGGTGTCGATCACCGTGTCGTCGAGCGCCCAAACCGCGGTCGCCGAATCGGGACCGGTGAGCTCGATCTCGGGGTGGTGCATCTTGTGGCTCGAATGGAACGTCTCGGCACCCATCGACCGCGTCAGGAACTCGACGATCGCCTCGCGGCCCTCGAACGTGTACCCGCCGCCGCTGTAGGCGGCGACCGCGTCGGCCGTGAACAGCCCCGCGATCTCGTCCCACAGCTTCAAGTCGAGACATCTCGCGTACGCGTACTTCAACCGCTTGATCTGCTCGTACTCGACAAGGTCCTCAGGTGTCATGCCGGGGAGCGTACGCGGTGGCGCGAAACGACCAATGTGATTGGGCGCCGGTGCGCGTATACGGGCTCTCCGCGTTGAAGTGGGGAGTGTGAGGTAGCGGGGGTATCCACCGCGCGGGTCAGGGGTCCCACCATCGTCGTGGTTGTTCTACGACTACGACGCGGAGGAGACCCCTGACGTGAGCGACGGTATCGGGCTGGCCG
>JBBQER010000071.1:0-21749 GCA_038320885.1 Acidimicrobiia bacterium | reverse complement strand
CCGGTTCGACGGCGGCAGGTATTCCATCGCCTGGTAGATGCCCGTGAGCTCGCGTCCCGGGATCGGCAGGTCGCGCCACGCGGTCGCGCCGCCCGCGAGCACCACGGCATCGCAGTCGCTCAGCTCGCTGACGGGCACGTTCTCGCCGACGTTGGCGTCGACGCGGAACTGCGTGCCCTCCTCGGCCATCTGCGCGACGCGCCGTTCGATGTGCCGCTTCTCCATCTTGAACTCGGGAATGCCGTAGCGGAGCAGACCGCCGATGCGATCGGCGCGCTCGTAGACCGTCACGTCGTGGCCGGCGCGCGTCAGCTGTTGCGCGGCGGCCAGGCCCGACGGCCCGGAACCGACGACGGCGACGCGCTTGCCCGTCTTGACCTGCGCGACGACGGGCCCGACCCAGCCCTCTTCCCACGCCCGGTCGATGATCTCGACCTCGATCTGCTTGATGGCCACGGGCGGCTCGTTGATACCGAGCACGCACGCCGCTTCGCACGGCGCCGGGCAGAGCCGGCCGGTGAACTCGGGAAAGTTGTTGGTCGCATGCAGCCGATCGGCCGCGGCCTTCCAGTCGTCGCGGTACACCAGGTCGTTCCACTCCGGGATCAGGTTCCCGAGCGGGCAACCCGTGTGGCAGAACGGGATCCCGCAATCCATGCAGCGCGCGCCCTGCTTGCGTACCTTTTCGGGCGGGAAGTCCTCGTAGACCTCCTTCCAGTCGAGCACGCGCACGGGAATGGGCCGGCGCGTCGGCAGCTCCCGCCCGTACTTCATGAAGCCCGTCGTCTCACCCACGAGCGGCCGCCATGATCGCTTCGTCGGCGTCGACGCCGCGCTCGAGCGCATCACGTTGCGCTTCGAGCACCCGCTTGTAGTCCTTGGGGAACACCTTGGAGAAGGAGCCGACGTTGCTCCACCACCGCGACAACACGCGCTCCGCGACTTCCGATCCCGTCGCCTCGAGGTGTTGCGTGATGATCCCGCGCAGCCAGTCGACGTCTTCGTCGTCGAGCTGGTCGATGTCGACCATGTCACGGTTCATGCGCAGGAACAGCGAGTGGCCGGGATCCCATACGAAGGCGAACCCGCCCGACATCCCGGCCGCGAAGTTGCGCCCGGTCGCGCCGAGGATCACCGCCCGGCCGCCGGTCATGTACTCGCACGCGTGGTCACCGACACCCTCGACCACTGCCGTCGCCCCGGAGTTGCGCACGCAGAAGCGCTCACCGACGATCCCGCGCATGAACGCGTTGCCGCCGGTCGCGCCATAGAGGATCACGTTGCCGGCGATCACGTTCTCCTCGGCCGCGAACTGGGCGGTGCGGGGCGGCCTCACGACGAGCGTGCCGCCCGAGAGGCCCTTGCCGAAGTAGTCGTTGGCGTCGCCCTCGAGCCGCAGGGTGATGCCGTTCGGGACGAACGCCCCGAAGCTCTGGCCCGCCGAGCCGTGGAAGGTGACGTCGATCGTGCCGTCGGGCCGGCCCTCGCCGCCCCAGCGCCGGGTGAGCTCGGCGCCGAGCATCGTCCCGACCGTGCGGTTGGTGTTGCGAATGTCGTAGACGAGCTTTACCGCCGGTCCGCCTTCGAGCGCGTCGCGCGCGTCGGCGATGATCTGGTTGTCGAGCGCGCGCTCGAGCCCGTGATCCTGGCCGCGTGAGCAGAAGAACGTCTGGTCGTACTTGTTCACGGGCGCTTGCAGGATTGGCGCCAGATCGAGACCCCGCGCCTTCCAGTGGTCGAGCGCGCGGCGGAAGTCGAGCACCTCGACGTGCCCGATCGCCTCCTCGACCGAGCGGAAGCCGAGCGCCGCCAGGTGCTCGCGCACTTCCTGGGCGATGAACTCCATGAAGTTGACGACGAACTCCGGCTTGCCGGAAAACTTCTTGCGCAGCTCCGGGTTCTGGGTGGCGACGCCCACCGGGCACGTGTCGAGATGGCAGACGCGCATCATGATGCACCCGCTCACGACGAGCGGCGCGGTCGCGAAGCCGAACTCCTCGGCGCCGAGCAACGCGGCGATCACGACGTCACGCCCCGTCTTCAATTGGCCGTCGACCTGCACGACGATCCGGTCGCGGAGACCGTTGAGCACCAACGTCTGTTGGGTCTCGGCCAGCCCGAGCTCCCAGGGGACGCCCGCGTGCTTGATCGACGTGAGGCGCGCCGCGCCGGTACCGCCGTCGTGACCGGAAATCAGCACCACGTCGGCGTGCGCCTTCGACACGCCCGCCGCGACCGTTCCGACGCCGACCTCGGCCACGAGCTTCACGTGCACCCGCGCCTCGTTGTTGGCGTTCTTCAAGTCGTGGATGAGCTGCTTGATGTCCTCGATCGAATAGATGTCGTGGTGCGGCGGCGGCGAGATCAAGCCGACGCCCGGCGTGGAGTGCCGCGTCTTGGCGATCCACGGGTACACCTTGTGACCGGGGAGCTCTCCACCCTCGCCGGGCTTGGCGCCCTGGGACATCTTGATCTGGAGGTCGTTCGCGCTCACGAGGTACTCGCTCGTCACGCCGAAACGTCCCGACGCGACCTGCTTGATCGCGCTGCGCTTGGAATCTCCGTTGGCCATCGGCACGTAACGGTCGGCGTCCTCCCCGCCTTCGCCGGTGTTCGAACGCCCACCGATGCGGTTCATCGCGATCGCGAGGTTCTCGTGCGCTTCCTTGCTGATCGAGCCGTAGCTCATGGCACCGGTCGAGAACCGCTTCACGATCTCCGACACGGGCTCGACCTCGTCGATCGGCACCGACGTCCGATCCGCGACGTTCAGCTCGAACAGCCCGCGCAACGTCGCCAGCCGCTTCGACTGGTCGTCGACGAGGCGCGTGTACTCCTTGAACACGTCGTACCGGCCGCTGCGCGTCGAGTGCTGCAACTTGTAGACGGTGTCGGGGTTGAAGAGGTGGTACTCCCCCTCCCGGCGCCATTGGTATTCGCCGCCCACCGGGAGCTCGCGGTGCGCGAGCTCCTCCGGACGGTCGGGAAACGCGATGTCGTGCCGCGCCGCGACCTCGCTCGCGATCACGTCGAGGTCGATGCCTTCGATGCGCGACGCGGTCCCGGTGAAGTACTCGTCGACGAGCGACTGCTGGAGCCCGACCGCCTCGAAGATCTGCGCGCCGGTGTAGGAGGCGACGGTCGAGATGCCCATCTTCGACATCACCTTGAGAATGCCCTTGCCCGCGGCCTTGATGTAGTTCTTGACCGCCTTGCGTTCGGTGAGCCCCGAGAGCAGGCCCTCGCGGCAGAGGTCGCGCATCGTGTCGAACGCGAGATAGGGGTTGATCGCGCCGGCGCCGTAGCCGAGCAGCAGTGCGAAGTGATGCACCTCGCGCGCCTCGCCCGTCTCGACCACGAGCCCGACTCGTGTGCGTGTCTTCTCGCGCACGAGGTGGTGGTGCACGGCGGCCGTCACGAGGAGCGCCGGGATCGGCGCGCTCTCGGCGTCGGCGTAGCGGTCGGAGAGGATGATGAGGTTCGCGCCGTCGGCGATCGCCTCGCTCACCTGCGTGCGCACGTTGTCGATCGCCATACGCAACCCGTCGCCGCCCTCGGCGACCGGGTAGTTGCAATAGACGGTGAACGGCGTGAACCCCGGCACCGCTCCTTCGCCGTCGTCGATGAACCGCAGCTTCGCCAGCTCTTCGTTGGTGAGGATCGGCGACGGGCACACGATCTGGCGGCAGGAATCGGGGCCGGGTTCGAGCAGGTTGCCCTCGGGCCCGATCGACGAGTTGAGCGAGGTGACCAGCGCTTCGAAGTTGGCGTCGAGCGGGGGGTTGGTGACCTGCGCGAACAGCTGCTTGAAGTACTCGTACAGCATGCGGGGGCGGTCGGAGATCACCGGGACCGGCGTGTCGGTGCCCATCGAGCCGAGCGACTCGACCGCGTTGCGCGCCATCGGGGCGATGATCAGCCGCAGGTCTTCCTGCGTGTAGCCGAACATTCGCTGCTGCTGGACGGCCGAGCTGTGCTGCGGAACCAGCGGGAACTGCGGCGGCAAGTCGTCCATGTAGACGAGTCCGTCGTCGAGCCACTCCTGATACGGATGCAACGATGCGAGCTCGGCCTTGATCTCGTCGTCGGGGATGATGCGTCCCTGCTTGGTGTCGACGAGAAACGTCCGGCCCGGTTCGAGCCGGCCCTTGCGCACGATCTTCTCGGGCGCGACGTCGAGCACGCCGACCTCCGACGCCATGATCACGCGGTCGTCGTCGGTGACCCAGTACCGCGAGGGACGCAGCCCGTTGCGGTCGAGCACCGCGCCGATCACGGTGCCGTCGGTGAACGCGATCGACGCGGGACCGTCCCACGGCTCCATGAGCGCCGAGTGGTACCGGTAGAACGCTTTGCGCTCGGCGTCCATCGACTCGTGGTTCTCCCACGCCTCCGGGATCATCATGAGGATCGCGTGATGCAGCGGGCGACCCGCGAGGTTCAAGAGCTCGAGCGCCTCGTCGAAGCGCGCGGTGTCGCTCGAACCCGGCGTGCAGATCGGGAATGCGCGCTCGAGATCCGGCAACCTCTCCGATTGCATCACGCCTTCCCGCGCGCGCATCCAGTTCTCGTTGCCCTGCACCGTGTTGATCTCACCGTTGTGCGCCAGCATCCGGTACGGATGCGCGAGCGGCCAGCTCGGGAACGTGTTGGTCGAGAAGCGCGAGTGCACGAGCGCGAGCGCGGTCTCCACGCGCTCGTCGCGCAGATCCGCGTAGAACAACTGGAGCTGGTCGGGAGTCAGCATGCCCTTGTAACAGACCACCCGCGCACTCAAGGACGGGAAGTACGCACTCACGCCGTCGAGCATCGCGGGCACCGCATGCTCCACGTGCTTGCGAGCGAGATACACGTGCCGCTCGAGCTCGTCGCCCGCGAGCGCGCCCGCGGTGCCCTCCTTGGTCACGAAGATCTGCCGGAACGCGGGCATCACTTCTCGCGCCGACTTGCCCGGCACCTCGGCATCGACGGGCACGTCGCGCCAGCCGAGCACGGTGAAGCCTTCGTCGAGCAACACCTTCTCGACTGCGCGCGCGACGCGGTCGGGATCCTCGGTCGGCAGGAACGCCATGCCGGTCGCGTACGAACCTTCGGGCGGTAGATCGAAGGGCACGACCGCGCGGAAGAACGCGTCGGGCATCTGGATCGTCACGCCCGCGCCGTCGCCGGTGTCGGCCTCGGCCCCGGCCGCGCCGCGATGACTCAGGCAGCACACCGCCGTGAGCGCCTGCTGGAGAATGGCGTTGCTCTTGCGACCCAACATGTCGACGACGAACCCGACGCCGCAGCTGTCGTGCTCGAATCGAGGGTCGTACAGGCCCTGTTTGTCGGGCATATCGCGATTGCGCATGACGCGAGTCGTCCTCAGTCCTGGATGGTCAGCTCCTGCGGTTGGAGTGCCCGCCGGATTTCTGGCCACCGGGGGACGACATTGGCCCGTCGGCGTGCTCGGAGGATTGTAGCGGTCGAGGCCGGAAATCGCGCCTGATCATTTCCGGCCGCGGCCCGCCCGCAGTGCCGACCGCTGCGCCGAACGCTGGTCGAGCGCGGCCTGCACCAGATCGGCCGCGGCCCGGCCCGCGGTGCGCACGTGCGTGTGATCGCGGGTCGCGCGGGCCAGGATGAAGGCACCTTCGAGCAGCGCGAACAGGGAGACCGACAGGCGCCGGGCCCTGGTCTTGGTCAGGCCCGCCTGCACGAGACGGGTGTCGATCGCCGCGAGCCAGCTCTGGAACACCTCGGCGGTGGCCCGGCGGAGTGGCTCGCTCGTGCTCGCGACTTCGAGCGCGACGGTCGCGATCGGGCACGCGTCGGCGTAGTCGGTGTCACGAACCGTGTCCGCCGCCGCCTCGAAGAAGTTGCGGGTGGCGCGGACGGGATCCGAGCCCGCAACATAGAAGAGATCGATCAGCTGCCCGTACATCGCACCCGACCACGTGATCGTCTCGGCGCCGAGTGCCTCCTTACCCTCGGGAAAGAAGTGGTACATCGACCCGAAGGGAGCGCCGGCGGCCTCGACGATCTGCTTCACGCCGGTGCCCGTGTAGCCCTGGCGGCGGAACAAGTCGGCGGTGGCACCGATGAGGCGGTCTCTCGTGGTGTTCGGCACGCACGAATGCTACCGCTCCGATTAGAGCGATCGCTCTATTCCTCCTAGAGTGATCGCTCTACGCACGTTCTCGTTCTCATTGCCGCAGATTGAGGAGGTCGGGCTCATGGAGTCGGTGCAGCTGTCGAGCGGGACTGTCGAGTACGAAGATTCCGGCAGCATCGGACGCGTCATCGTGTTCGCCGGCGGTCTCGTCATGGACGCGACGTTGTGGGCTCAGGTGGTACGGCGGTTGACGGATCACTACCGATGCGTCGTGCCCGTGCTGCCGCTCGGCGGTCACCGTCGAGCGATGAACTCCGACGCCGACCTGTCGCTGCACGCGATCGCCGACCTCCTTGCGGAATTCATGGAGCGCCTCGACCTGCACGACGTCATCCTCGTTTCGGTCGATTGGGGCGGCCCGCAACTGACGGCAGTGCGCCACCCCGAGCGGATCGCGGGTCTCGTACTCCTGCCCGAAGAGGCGTTCGACAACATTCCACCCGGCCTGCCCGGGAAGTTCGCCGGTATCGCGGGCCGGATGCCGGGAGGGATCTTCAACGTCGCGCAGACGTTGCGCGTCCCGTTCATGCGCCGGCTACCGATGACCTTCGGGTGGATGGCGAAGCGGCCGATCCCCAAGGACGTCATGGCCAGTTGGATCATCGGCATCCGCCACGACCGGGGCGTACGGCGCGACGTCTCGAAATACATACGGACGAGTGACTACCAAGGACTGGAAGAGGCCGCGGCCGCGCTCGCCGACTTCGACCGCCCGACGCTCGTGTTGTGGGCATCGGAAGACAAGGTGATGCCACCCGAGCACGGCCGCCGCCTCGCAGAGATCATCCCGAACGCGCAACACGTCGAAGTCGACGACGCCTACACGCTCCTCCCACTCGACCAACCCGACCGCGTCGCAGCCGAGATCGCCGCGTTCGCCGCGAGCCTCGTCGAACCCGGGTGATCCGCCGCCGGGACGCGTCCGCGGACGCGTCCTCCACTCAGCTACGGCTCATACGGTCCGTCGAGAACGGTGTCGTTGACTCCAGCGGGCTGACGAGCTGTCGTCAGCCCAAAGAGAGGGTGAGACAAGTAGGCCAGGCGTGAGACGACGCGTCCGCGGACGCGTGAACTGCCCGGAGCAGTCACCAGGTGACCGTCGCCGGGAACCTGCGACCTACGGACGCCCTACTTGCCGCCTTGCGGGTCGTCGGGAACCGTTCCGCCGCGGGCCTTGATGTCGGCGAACCGCTCACCGAAGTGCCAACGGTGGCCCTCGGGATCGGTCGCCTCGTAGCGCCGCTCACCGTAGAACGCGTCCTGCACCGGCATCGTGATCTCGGCGCCTTCCGCGACCGCGTGCGCGTAGTGCGCGTCGATGTCGTGCACGTACACCATCATCTGGACGGTGGTGTTGCCGATCGTGCGCGGGCTGTGGATCTGGTGGATCTCGGCGTTCGCGTGCCCGATCATCACCACGCCGTCGCCGGACTGCAGCCACGCGAGCATCGACCCTTCGGTCTCGGTACGGGCTTCGCGGATCTCGGTGAGCTGGAACACGCGGGTGAGGTAGTCGAGCGCGGCGCGCTCGTCTTCGTAGGCCAAACGCGGGTAGATGTCGGGCATCCGCAACACCGGCGAGGCGTTTTCCCGCGTCGTATCGATCGTGGACATGAGACGCTCCTTCTCTCGGGCGAAGACGGTCGGTTCGACCGGATCGTCGGGCTGCACCCGGTCGGGCCGGAGCTCCCGCAGCTGGTCGAAGTCGTCGCTCACCGTTGTCTCCCGATCGACGCGCGGAGTTCGCGCAGGTTCAAACGCGCGCGGTTCAGGCGCGAACGCACGGTACCGACCGGCACGTCGAGCGCGCGGGCAATCTCGTCGTAGCTGAGCTCTTCCCACACGTAGAGCAGCAACGCATCGCGCTCACCTTCGGGGAGGGCGGCGACCGCGTCGGCCACGTGCGGCCAGAGCTCCTCGGCGTCGAGGCGTTCGACGATCTGATCGGTCGCGTCGTCTCCCGGTTGGCCGCGCGCGAGCAGGCGCGCAGTGGCCCCGATCCGGCGCGCCTCGGTCCGGCGGTGGTGCGCAAGGAGGTTGGTCGCGATTCCGTACAGCCAGGGCCGGGCGTTCGGTCGGTCGCGGTCGTAGGTCGCGCGCTTCTCGAACGCGATCCGGAACACGTCACCGAGCAGCCCTTCGGCTTCGTCGACCCCGACCCGGCGAACGAGATAGCGGAACACGACGGTGGCGTGCCGGTCGAAGACGGCTCCAAAGCGGCGGGGATCGTCGAGTGACGCCATGATCACCGCCGCGTCCGACTCGTTCGCCATCACTCCATGTTTCCCGGAACCCGCTTCGGGTTCGGGAAAAGAGTGATCAGTCGGCGGCGTCGGCCAGCACCTTGGGCGATGCGACCTGGAACTTCTCGCGGAAGTCGCGCAATCCGTAGCCGGTGACCACGGCGGCGCCCAACGCCCTCGCGGTCGCGGACCGTTGCAAGCCGAACATGGGTGCGAGCTCGCCGAAGTAGTTGCCGGCATCGATCACGGCCAGCCGTTCCTCGGTCCCGTCGTCCCGCGAGCGCACGATCTCGATCTGTCCCTCTTCGACCATGTACACGAGGTCGCCGCGCTCGGCCTGTTTGAACAACACCTGATGGTCTTCGAGGCGCACGACTTCGGGTTCGCGCGGTGAGGTATCGGCGCGGGGCGTGAGATTGACCACCGCGTCGGCGAGCGGGATGAGTCGTTCGTCGTGGGTGGCGACGACAACCAAGCGGCCGTCGTCGGCCAGCTCGCGCACGAGCTTCAGCACGCCCTCCACCTGGATGTAGTCGAGGTGGGCGGTCGGCTCGTCGGCCAGGATCACCGGCGGGTCGTGGGCGAGCGCGCGCGCGATGGCAACCCGCTGCTGCTGACCACCGGACATGCCGCCCGGGCGGTGAGTGAGCCGGTGCCCGAGATCGACGCGCTCCAGCAGCGCGGCTGAACGGTCCTTGGATGCACGGCGTCCGACCCCGGCCGCGCGCATGGGCACCATGACGTTCTCGAGCGCGCTGAGCGACGGGACGAGATTGAAGGCCTGGAACACGATCCCGACCGTGTGACGCCGGTACTCGGTGAGCGACGCGCCGCGGAGCTTCGTCACCTCGGTGTCGCCGACTCTCACCGATCCCGACGTCGGCGTGAGGATGGCCGCGAGCACGGACAGGAGCGTGGTCTTGCCGCAGCCGCTCGCGCCGAGCAGGAGCACGAGTTGACCGGAATCCGCGTCGAGGTTCAGGCCGTCGATCGGACGGACCGGGTAGCCGCCGCTCGAGTACTCGATGACCAGATCGCGAATTGCGAGGTTGCTCCCCATCACGCGCCTCCGAACGCGACGGCCGGGTCCACGGTGACCGCGCGGCGCAGGCCGAACAGGCTCGAGATCAGACCGACCGCGATGGCCACGACCGGGAGCGCCAGGTACGCCGACGGCGGCACCTCGATTCTCAGTGTCATCGTCGGGCCCAGCGCCCACGCGATCGCCAGCGCCGCGAGCGCGGCGCACGCCGCGAGCAGGATCGCCTGCAAGGTGATGCCGACGAGCAAGGTTCTGCTCGACACTCCGGTCGCTTTGAACACGGCGAAGTCACGCGTTCGCTCGATGGCCTGCAGGTAGAGCACCGATCCGATGATTCCCGCCGCGATGATCCACAACAGGAACCGCAAGAAGCTGATGGTCTCCGTCGCCTTCTTCAGCGGCCGCCGCAAGTCGGTCAGAATCGCCGCGTTCGTTCGCACACCCAACTCGGCGGGGGGCCGGGTCACCTTGCCTCGCACCACGATGGCCGATGCCTCGCCCTTCGTGAACTCGCGCACGAGGTCGCCCTTCTTGCCCCCGGGGAAGAACAGGTGCTGCGAGTCGTCGAACGTGACGAACACCGTCGGCGTGCCGGCGTTGTAGCTGATCCCGCTGGTGCGGCCGACGACGTGGAGCGCGATGCCGTGGAGCCGGAGTGTCTCGCCGATCTTGAGCCCGGCCGACTTGTCCGCGACGAGGTCGCCCTGACGCTTGAGCCCACGACCTTCGGTGACCACGGGCGCGCCGACACCATTCGGTACCACGCCGATGACGTTGAGATCACGTACTGACGGCTTGGTCACCGTGAACGGAAAGATGAGGACCGGGTTGGCGGCGCGCACACCCGGAAGGCGCGCGACCTCGGCCGCGATCCCGGGGCCGTTGTCGAGGGGCGTCGCGGTATTGAACGCACCCAATGAGTCCTTCGAGACGAGCCACTGGTCGGCACCGAACGCGCGGACCGCACGCTTCGCCTCGTTCTGGAAGCTGGCGTTGATGCCGCTGATGAGCAGCGCGATCGCGAAAACGAGTCCGGTGGCCAGCACCCCGATGACGAAACGGCGAAGCCGCCACTGGAGATCGCGCAGACTGACGAACAGCACCGGCGAAGAGTAACGGGGCGTTCACGGCGCCGCACTTCTCGTTGCAGAACGCGCGATCAGACCGCGCGTACGCTCAGTCGTCATCTTCGGCCCGGATCTCGACGCCGAGCGCGCCGGCGAGTCCGGGTGCGAGTCCGAGGAGCTGATCGACACCGATGATCGTGCCCCGAAGCGAACCGACTCCCTGCAGACCATCGAGGCGCGCGCCGCGGAGATCGACGTTCGAGCAACGAGCGTTCGAGAAGTCGGCCCCGGTCAGGTCGCAACCTCGGAACGACACATCCTCGAGCTGCGCGCCCCCGAAATCGGTACGTGCGAGTACCGACGACTCGAACGTGACCGCCGAGAGGTGCGCGATCCGGAGGTTGGCGTCGTCGAGGCGGCAGTCGTCGAACGTCACGCTCCGGAACGTCGCCTGGCCCAGATCCATGCCGACACCGCGGCAGTCGACGAATCGCGTCCGATGCAAGGCCGCCTCCGAGAAGTCGCAACCCGCAAGGTCGCAACGCACGAGCTCGACGTCGACGAGTTGAGCCCGTACGAACGCCTCACCCGCGTGGCGCGCGCCGACGACTCGCGCGCCGACGAGCTCACCGTCGTCGTCCAAATCGAGGCGATCGGGGACGGGCACCGCGCTATCCTGACTCCCGATGTAGTGACCCGGCACACCCGAGCCTTTCCGTCCGCTCGACTCCTGTAGGTGCCCCCAGGAGGTGCTGTCGTGTCCCCGTCGATTTCCTCGTCCACTCCCCTTGCCGGCCTCGTCGCCCGCGACATCTCCAAGTCGTTCGGGCCTCACGTCGTCCTCGACGGCGTGAATGTCACGATCGGCTCCCGCAGCCGGATCGGCGTCGTCGCGCCCAACGGAACCGGGAAGAGCACGCTCCTGCGGATCCTGGCGGGCATCGACGACCCCGACGCGGGGCGAGTGTCGCGCACGCCGCCGACCGCGCACGTCGGCTACCTGCCCCAGGTTCCCGAGCGACGCGCGGGCGAGAGCGTGCGCTCGTACTTGGGCCGGCGCACCGGCGTCACGGAGGCCGAGCGCGCGTTCGTCGCCGCGAGTGAGGCACTGGCGCGCGGCGGCGAAGGCGCCGACGACGAGTACGGAACCGCGCTCGAGTCGTACCTCGCGCTCGGCGCCGCCGACTTCGACGCCCGCATCGGTCAGGTGCTCGATGATCTCGGGCTGCCCCAACCCGTGCTCGACCTCGACATGCGCGCGCTGTCCGGGGGCCAGGCCGCCCGCGCCAATCTCGCCGCGATCCTCCTCGCCCGCTTCGACGTGTTCCTGCTCGACGAGCCGACCAACGACCTCGATTTCGCCGGGCTGGATCGACTCGAGCACTTTCTCGCGTCCGATCTCGCGGGCGGCGCGGTGATCGTCTCGCACGACCGGTCGTTCCTCGATCGCACGATCACGAGCGTCTTGGAGCTCGACGAGCACACCCACAGCGCATCGGAGTATGCGGGGGGCTGGTCGGCGTATCTCGCCGAGCGCGAGACGGCGCGCCGCCACGCCGAGGAGGACTATGCGACCTTCGTCAATCAGCGCGCGGCTCTTCGCGGCCGCTCGCAGCAGCAGCGCCAGTGGTCGGTGCAGGGCAAGGCGAAGGTCGCGAAGAGCGGCGAGACCGACAAGTTCATCCGGCACTTCCGGCGTAACAGCAGCGAGCATGTCGCGGCCAAGGCCAAGATCACCGATCGCGCCCTCGAACGCCTCGAAGCGAACGCGGTCGAGAAGCCCTGGGAGAGCTGGGACCTCCGGATGGAGATCGCGGCCGCTCCCCGGGGTGGCGCGGTCGCGACCCGCCTTGCGGGTGCGGTCGTGCGCCGCGGAAGCTTCACACTCGGCCCGGTGGATCTCGAGATCCACTACGGCGAGCGCGTCGCGCTCCTCGGCAGCAACGGGAGCGGCAAGACGACGCTGCTCGACGCCGCGCTCGGACGGATCGCGCTCGACGCGGGCGAGGCGCGTCTCGGCCCCGGAGTCGTGATCGGTGAGCTCGACCAGGCCCGGGCCGCGTTCGCCGGGACGGAGCCGTTGCTCGGGAGCTTCGAGCGCGCGAGCGGCATGGTCCCGAGCGACGTTCGGTCGCTGCTCGCCAAGTTCGGCCTCGGCGCGGAACACGTGATGCGCGCGGCCGACTCGCTCTCCCCCGGCGAGCGCACGCGGGCGTCGCTCGCGCTCCTGTCGGCGCGAGGTGTGAACTGCCTCGTCCTCGACGAGCCCACCAACCACCTCGATCTCCCGGCCATCGAGCAGCTCGAGCAGGCGCTGGGCACATTCGCCGGCACGTTGCTCCTCGTCACCCACGACCGCCAGCTGCTCGACGCTGTCACGCTCACGCGCCGCATCGAGCTCACCGACGGACGCGTCACCCGGGATCAGGTGCTGGCGTAGAACGCGATCGCCGCCGCGGTCGCGACGTTCAACGAGTCGACCGCTTCGCGCATGGGAATCCGCACCTTCACGTCGGCGGCGTCGAGCCACGCTCGCGAGAGGCCGGGGCCTTCGGCGCCGAGCATCACCGCATGCCGGTCCGGCCACGTGATCTCGTCGAGGGGCGTCGCATCGGGCGCGGGGGTGAGCGCGATCAGGGTGAAGCCGCGCCGGCGCACCTCGTCGAGGGAGCGGACGCGGGCCCAGGGGACCGTGAGCACGTTTCCGATCGAGACGCGGACGCAGCGCCGGTAGAGCGGATCGGCCGTCTCGGTGTCGAGCAGCACGGCATCCATGCCGAAGGCCGCCGCGTTTCGGAACAGGACACCGAGGTTCTCGTAGTCGTTGAGCTTCTCGACCAGCGCGATCCGGCGGGCGCCCTCGAGCAGGGAATCGACCGGCGGAACGAGCCAGCGTTCGCCCGCGGCCACCGCCCCCCGATGCAGGTCGAAGCCGACGATCTGGCGCAACACCTCGTCTTCTGCGACATACACGGGAGCATCGACGTCTTCGAGGGTGGCGGCCAGCGCCGCATGCCGGTCGGGGGTGACGAGCACCGATCGGACGCCTCGTCCCGACTCGACCAGCGCCCGGACGACCAGCGGCGACTCCGCGATGAAGAAGCCCTGCTCGGCCTCGATCCGGCGCCGGCGCGCCGGATCGGTCAGTCCGGCATAGTCGGCGAGCCGAGGGTCGCCGGGATCGGTAATGCGAATGACCGGGCGAGCAGCAGGCACCGGCTCGACCGTACCGGCTCTCGGCGCGGATCGGCCGAAGCGTTGATTTCTCGCGAAAAACCCTGGAAAATCCGCGCTAGATCCCAGCATCGGCGGCGGCAACGTGCAACGATGCACCCCGCACTTCCCCAGCGGTCGATGGAGGACACTTGTGAATCGAAGCCAGCTGCTCAACAACTTCGCAGAGGCCAACAAACTGACGCGCAAGCAAGCCGACGAGTTGGTGACCTCGCTCCTCGAGATCATCACGAACAGCGTCGCGAGTGGCGACGACGTCGCGATCTCCGGCTTCGCGAAGTTCAAGCGCATCGATCGGCCGGCGCGCATGGCGCGAAACCCCGCGACGGGCGAGCAGGTGCGCGTGAAGGCCAAGCGGGTCGCGCGCATCACGCCGCTCAAGAACTTCAAGGACGCGGTGCTGTCGGGCAAGGCGTCGAAGCCGGCCGCCAAGAAGGCTCCGGCGAAGAAGGCACCGGCCCGCAAGCCTGCGGCCAAGAAAGCCCCGGCCCGGAAGAAGGCCGTTGCGAAGAAGACCGTCAAGCGCGCGCCGGCCCGCAAGGCCGCCAAGCGTCGCTGACCCCGGCGCCCATCGAGGCGCATCCGTCGAATGTCGTGAGCCCGGGCCGAGTGCCCGGGCTCACACGCGTTTACGCTCATCTTCCCGTGTCCGTCACCGTTCGGTCCGTCGAGCTCTTCCGAGTACGGCTGCCGCTGACGCGGCCGTTCCGGACCGCGTCGACCACGACCGCCGTAAAGGATGCGCTCCTCGTCCGGGTCGGCACTCCCGACGGCGACGGCTGGGGCGAGTGCACCGCGCCGGCCACCTCGTCGTATGCCCCCGAGACGATCGACGCCGCGCGGATCGCGCTGCGTGACGAGTTGGTGCCGCGCCTGTTCGCGGGCGCCGCCCTCGACTCCGTGCGCGGCCACCACGCGGCCAAGGCCGCGCTCACGACTGCACTGCTCGACGCGCAGCTCCGCGCCGCGGGGACCACACTGGCGGCCCACCTCGGCGGTACCGCCTCGCACGTCGACGCCGGGGTCGCGGTCGGGATGCAGGAGGATCTCGGCGCGCTCCTCGCCCAGGTCGCGGCCTACGCAGGCGAGGGCTATCGCAGCATGAAGCTCAAGATCACACGCGGTCACGACGTCGACCTCGTCGCGGCCGTGCGCGCCGAGGTCGGGCCCGACGTCACGCTCCAGGTCGACGCCAACGGAAGCTATGTACCGGGCGACGCCGATCATCTCGAACGGCTCGACGCCTTCGACCTCGTGTGCTTCGAGCAACCACTCCCGCCCGACGCGCTCCTCGACCACGCTCGCCTCGCGACGCGGTTGCGCACGCCGATTGGGCTCGACGAGTCAATTACCAGCGCGGCGGTCGCGCGCGACGCGATCGTCCTTGCCGCGTGCCGAGTCGTCAGCATCAAGGCCGGGCTCGTCGGCGGCCTCGACGAAGCGAGCCGAACGCTCGCAGCGTGCCGCGCCGCCGGAGTCGCCGCTCGCGCGGGCGGGATGCTCGAGACCGGCATCGGCCGCGCCCCGCTGGTCGCACTCGCGTCACTCTCCGGCTTCACCGTTCCCGGCGACCTGTCGGCGTCGAATCGCTACTTCGCCGAAGACATCACCGAGCCGTTCGTGCTCGCCGAGGGTCGGCTCGCAGTTCCGACCGGTCCCGGGATCGGCGTCACGCCCCGGCCCGACGTGCTCGCGCGCTGCACGATCGCGCGCGAGCGGCTCGATCCCGCGTGAGCGACTGGGCGGAGCGCGACGCGAATCGGCAGAGTTTCGACGCCGCGGCCGACCGCTATCAGCGGGCGCGCCCCGAGTACCCCGCCGAGCTGTTCGACTCGCTGATCGAGCTGGCGGATCTCACTCCGGGTGCGCACCTCGTGGAGGTCGGCTGCGCGACCGGCAAGGCAACGCTCCCACTGGCGCGGCGAGGCTTTCGAATCACCGCGATCGAGCTCGGCGCGTCGCTCTGCGAAGCCGCCCGCCGGAACCTCGCCGAGTTCGGGGCAGTCGATGTGGTCCGCTCGACGTTCGAAGCATGGGAACCGCCGGCGGGCCAACGTTTCGATCTCGTGTTCGCGGCGACCTCGTGGCACTGGGTCGATCCCGACGTGCGCTACCGCAAGGCCGCGCGACTCCTCGCGCCCGGAGGCTGCCTCGCCTTGTGGTCGGCGACGCACGTGTTCCCCGAAGGAGGAGATCCGTTCTTTCGCGAGATCCAGGACGTCTACGACGAGATCGGGGATGCCCTCCCACCCGACGCGACGTGGCCGACGGCGCAAGAGCTGCCGGACTCGAACGACGAGATCGAACGAAGCGGGCGCTTCGAGGTCGTCGCGCTCCTGCGCTTCGGTTGGGAGATCGACTACGACGCCGACGCGTACATCGACCTGCTCGAGACGTTCTCCTCCAGCTTGACCATGTCACCGGACAAACGGGACTACCTCTACGCCAAGATCCGTGCGCGGCTCGCGACGAGATCCGATCCGGTACTCCATCGAGGTTGGGGCGCCGCACTGCATGTCGCGAGGCGTCTCTAGTTCGCGGGCGGATCGCGCAACCAGGGCCGCACGCGCACGACCGACTCCTCGGGATGCTCCGGATCGAGCTCCAACTCGATCGGATCGTCGGGCGGCGGCGGACCGCCCGCGTCGTCGCGCACGATCGCGATCTCCTCGTCCTTGCGCGGCTCGATCGCATCGCGCAGACCGAGCAGGCCGGCCGCGAGCACACCGCCGACCGCGGTACCGCGGAACTTGTCGATCGGCCTGCTTCCGGCGTCGCCGACGCGAGCCCGGTCGGAGACGGCCGGGGGCAGCCACTGGTCGATCTCGACGAGCGGTTGCCCCGCCTCTACCGCGATGCTCGCGACGGTGCCGGGTGGCGACGGGATCCGCACAACGGTCCAACCGACGGGTGCGCGCGGCACGTCGCGGAGCGGGCGCCAGATGCCCGCGCCGGTGGCCTTGAGGTAGGCCTCCTTCGCGGTCCACCGCGCGAGAAACGCTTCGGTGCGCTGCGGCGGCTCGGCGTCGAGCCACTCGGCGTGCTCCTCGTCGGAGAGGACGCGCGCCGCGAGCCGGTCGAGCTGTGGACGGGGACGCACGATCTCGATGTCGACGCCCACGAGCGCGGCCGAGGCGACCGCAACCATCGCGAACGATTCCGAATGGGAGAGGCTGAATGACAGGTCAACGTGATCCGGGAGGACCGGCTTGCCGTGCAGCTGGTCCCCGCATTGATCGCAATGGCGGGAGAGCACGACCGCGGCCGGATCGATGCCGAGCCGCGCGCCGAGAATCGATCGGACGGCTCCGTGCGCAACGACGTAGCGGTGGCGCAGCACGTCGGCGCGCCGGGCAGCCGCGGCGTGGATCTCGTCGTCGTCGAGCCAGGCCCGCAGCGCGTCGACCACCGAGATCGGCTGCAGGAGGTCGACGTTCCAAACGCTCACGGTCAACTGCGCCATGCTTCGAGGGTACCGGTGGTGCCGCTCGCCGGTGACGCGTGCTACAGCTACGTGATGCTCTCGTTCGCATCGGACGCGCATCGCCAACACCACCCGCGCCAGCCGTTCCACGACCGCGACGGCCTCACGATTCCGCCCGAGGTACCGGAGCGGGCGGAGCGGATCCGCGCCGCGATCGCAGCCGAGGGATTCGCCGTCGAGGAACCCTCTGCCCACGGACTCGATCCGGTATTGCGCGTGCACAACCGCGCGTACCTCGAGTTCCTCGAGCATGCCCACGCGCGCTGGCGGGCGTTGATGGACGCGCCCGCCGACGGCGAAGCCGTGCCGTACGCGAGAGCGATCCGCGGTCAGCCGGCACCCGAGAGGCCATCGGTGATCGCCGACCTCGGGTGGTATTCGCACGACAACGACGCAATCCTCGCCGGCACGTGGGCGGCGTCGGTCGGCGCGGTCGACGTGACGCTCAGTGCGTGGGAAGCCGTCGCCGACGGCCGGGCGAGCGCGGCGTACGCGCTGGCGCGTCCTCCCGGTCATCATGCCGCGGCCGATTCCTACGCGGGCTACTGCTTTCTCAACAACGCGGCGATCGCGGCGCAGGCATGGTCGGAACGAAGCGCGCGCGTCGCGATCCTCGATGTCGACTACCACCACGGCAACGGGACGCAGCAGATCTTCTACGACCGCGACGACGTCCTCTTCGTCTCGTTGCACGCCGATCCCGTCGACGAGTACCCGTTCTTCCTCGGATTCGCGAGCGAGCACGGCGTCGGAGCCGGCGACGGATATACGCACAACTTCCCGCTCCCGCTCGGGACCGCGTGGCAGGGCTACGGGCCGGCGCTCGACGCGGCGTCGAAGACGATCACCGAATTCGGTCCCGACGCGCTCGTGGTCTCACTCGGCGTCGACACCGCGGCCGAAGATCCCGACCGCTTCGAGCTCGTCGCCGACGACTTCACGCGCATCGGCCGCGGTATCGGCGCGTTGCAGCTGCCGACGCTGCTCGTGCAAGAAGGTGGCTACGACCTCGGCGTGATCGGCCGCAACGTGGTGAACGTTCTGCGCGGGGTGGAGGGAACGTAAGGCGGGCGTCAGGGTCGCTTCGACAACGCGGCTTCCACTGCACGCATCTCCGGCTCGATGACGGTCAGGCAGCCGGTCTCCTTGTCGCGGACCAGGAAGACGTCGTGGATCTCGACGGCCAGTGCCGCGATCTGCGTCTGATTCGCGGGAATACCGGCGTTACGGAGCAGTACCGGGTGCGCGGCGAGGTACGACGCCCCGGCCTGTACGGCAAGGTGGCGCGTCCGGTCGTCGTCCGTCGAAAAGCCGAACTGCCAGCGCCTCGTCCGCCGCGTGATCTCGACCTTCTCGGGGTCGGCGTCGATGCCGGACGCGGCGAAGATGCGGCAGTCGTACGCGCGGCACGTCTGCGGGCGGTGGTCGTAGATCGAGCACTTGTCGTCGATCAGCATCGGGCAGTGTCCGCGCTCGTCGTAACCGAGCACGACGTGACCTCGTGGCCGCCCCGGTGCCGGGAACAGCAGCTCGGACGGGATGCGCGCGAGCGTGTCGCGTTCGTCGGGCCCGATATGGACGAACTGCGACGATCGACAGCACGCGGTGCAGCCGTTGCACGGCACGGCGGAGTCGCGCTGCTCGCGGATCGCACCCCGGATCTCGAGCAGCCACGACGAGAACTCGCCCGCGGCCAGGTCGCGATCGTCGCTCACGACTGCCCCGAGCGGCGCGCTACGTGGTGACGACGTACGACCCGACCATCTTGTCGTGCCAGGTCTGCTTGTTCGGATCCCACAGCATCCAGAGGTACCCGAGACCGCACGGGATCGCGCTGATGATCTTGCCGAAGTGCCGACCGATCGCCCGACCTACTCCGATGGGGGTTCTGGTACGGGCGTCGAGCACGCTCACGCCCACCGTGCGCTTGCCGATCGTCTGGCCTCTCCGGCCTTCCAGGAAGCCGTAGTAGAGGATCGCCGCGACGAAACCCGCGAGCAGGATCAGCCGGAACAGCGCGAGCGTCCCCGAGGTCGGCGTCTTGCAGACGAGCGACGAGTCGAACCGGCAGATCCGGATCTCCTTCTTGCCGCTCACGAGCACGATCCAAGCGAGAATCGAGAAGGGACTCAGGATCAAACCGTCGAGCAGCGCGGCACCGAACCGCAGCCCGAAACCCGCGAACTGTCGCCCGCCTCCGGAGGTCGGCTGCCCGCTCCACTGCGGCTGGCCCGGCGGCACCCACTGCTGCTGACCCGGTGCCCCTTGCGGCGGGCCCGGAGGAGTCCATTGCTGGGGACCGGGCTGACCCCAGCCCGGTTGACCCGGAGGTGGGGGCGGCGGAGGAGGCGGTGGGGGCGGTGGGGGCGGTGGGGGCGGTGGGGGCGGCGGCGGGTAATCGGTCACGGGCGCGAACGCTACTCACGTAGGTGAGCAAGGAAGCGGACGCTGCTATTCGCCGAGTGGAACGTCTCGCAGGGAAAAGATCTCCGCCGCGAGCAGGAGCGTCGCGTCGGGATCGCGGTCCCACTTGTATTGCTCGATCTCGGCCGCGGAACGTCGACCCGACACCGCGCGGAACAACTCGAAGCGAGGAGCTTCGATCGTGGCCACGACGTCGCCGGTTCCCGAAACCTGCTCGTCGCCGTCGATGACAAAGCACAACGCGTTCCCACCTTGGCGAGTGCGGGCGTCGACGATCCATTCCCACCCCACCGCGATCGCGTCGCTCTCCCGAGCACCGGGCGCGCCCACAGCGTGGCGAAGGTCGTGCTCGTGCGTCGCGGCGTCGAACAGTGCCTGACCCGCGATCTCGCCGGGCGCGCCGGCGAGCAGGGCTTCGAACGCCGGGGCGGTCGCTTCCCACTCGGCCAGCATCTCGGCCGGGGAGCAGCCGATCCGTTTGTCGACCTGCGCCTGCGTCCACGGATCGCTCGCGATCCCTTCCAACCGGCCGTTGACGACGTCGTCGGGAACACCGACGAGGTGCGCCACGACGTCGTGCACGCGCCAGCCCGGCGTCGCCGGCGCCGGGCGGGCCAGTGCCGACGCGTCGGTCTGCCCGATCACATCGCTGACGCGGAGCCGGAGCTCGCGGTAGGCGGTGGCGTGAGCTTCAGACATCGGGTGCTCCCTTGGCTCGCAAAGACTGCGCATTCGACCACGACGCGAGCACCACCGCCCAAACCGCGCCCGCCAGGATCACTGCGGTGATCGAGGTGGCGTGGCCGACCCAGCCTCCGACCAGGACGCCGACCGGCACCGTCCCGCCGAAGCCCATGATCCAGAGCGCCATGACCCGTCCTCGTTCTTCGTCGACCAGCTGCGATTGGATGAGTGTCGACATGGCGGTAATCGCGACGAAGTACGCGTAGCCGAGCACCATCGCAACGGGATACGAGAAGGCGGCGACGCGCAGCAGGGCGAACACTCCGAGCACGACTGCGAACGCCAAGAACGCGGGGCGGAGCAGCTTCGTCTTCGACACCCGGGCGAACACCGTGCCCACGCTCACCGCACCCAGCGCGGCGCCGAACCCGAAGCACGCGTAGAGCACGCCGTACTGCCAGCTCTTGGGCCCGATCCCGAAGCTCTCGTCGGCGATCACCGGCATCAATCCGACGAACGCGAGCGAGAAGAACGAGAACGAAAACAGGGTAAGCAGCAGGTGCGACAGCAACGGATCGCGCCGGGCGATCCGCGCGCCCGACAGCAGGCGGGCGAAGCCGCGTTCGGCCACCCAGGCGTTGGTACGACGCGGGTACTTGGCCCAGTGCAACCCGATGACCGCGAACAAATACGTGAGCGCGTTGATCGCGAACACCGGTGCGGCGCTGAGCGCGTGGTAGATCAGCGCGCCGATCGGAGGGCCGATCACGCGCGACAGGTTCATCTGCACCGATGCCAGCGCCACCGCGCCCGACAGGTCTTCGCGCGGCACCAGGGTCGGCAGGATCGCATTGAGGCCGGGCGCACCGAGCGCGTTCGCAGTTCCGACGGCGAACACCGCGGCGACGAGCAAGGCGTGCGAAGGGTGATCCGACAGCGCGATACCCGCGAGCCCGAACGAGAACAGGAGCTGCGCGAGCTGCGCACAGACCAGGAACCGGCGGCGGTCGACCACGTCGGCGAGGAGTCCGCCCAACGTCGACAGGAACAGCAATGGCCCGAGCTGGGCGAAGAACACGAGACCGACGAACGCGGAGGAACCCGTGAGCTTCAGCGCATACGCGCCGAGCACGACGTTCTGCATCCACGTTCCGATGTTGGATGCGAAGGTGCTGAAGTAGACGATCCGGAAGTTGCCGTTCCGCAGTGCTGCCTGCGCGGTGCCCCGCTCGAACGGGACATCACGTCGACCAGCGCGTCCTCGATCTGCTCGCGGGCGAGCTCGTCGTCTTCCAGCACGCCGGTCACCATACCGACCGGCCCGAAACCGTCCGCCGGAGAAAACGTTCAGCCGAAGTGCGGCGTCGTGCCGATCACGCGTTCCTCGCGCAGACGCTCGAGCTCCTCGTCGGTGACA
>JBBQER010000070.1:0-22302 GCA_038320885.1 Acidimicrobiia bacterium | reverse complement strand
GCCGATCGTGTTCTCGGGGAAGCCGGCGGCAAGGGCGGCGTTGCGGCCGACGTTGATTCCCTGTTCGCCGACCTGCATGACGCAGCCCATGATCACGTCCTCGACGAGGGCCGGATCCACGCCGTTGCGCGAAACGATCTCCCGCAGCACGTCGGCGACGAGGTCGACGGGGTGGACGTCCTTCAACTTCCCGTTCCGCTTCCCTTGCGGCGTGCGAATGGCGTCGACGATGACGGCGTTGGGCATTCCTGCCTCCAAGAGCGTTCAACTAGACCGGTCGGTCAAGTTTGGTGCGGGGCCGGTTGGGGGTCAAACCCGCGGGCCGGGCGTGGCGGTTCTGGTTCACTAGCCAACCGTGCAGGACCTCCTGATCATCCGCCACGGCGAATCCGAATGGAACCTCGAGAAACGGTGGCAGGGCTGGCGCGACTCCGCGCTCACGGCTTGGGGCCGGCAACAAGCGCGTGACCGGGCCGACGCGTTGCTCCGATCGGGATTCGCGCCCGCGGTCGTGCACACCTCGGATCTCGGGCGGGCGGCCCAGACCGCCGAGGTCATCGCCGAAGCGCTGGGCGCTCCCTTGCAGCATCACCATGGCCTGCGGGAGCGCAGCGGCGGCGACTGGGAAGGCTTCACCGCCGAGGAGATCGACGAGCGCTGGCCGGGGAAGCGGATGGCCTGGCGGAACGGCGAGATACTGACCGTTCCCGGCGGCGAGGCCGACGACACGGTACTCACCCGGGTCGACGAGGCGCTCGCGAGTGTTGTGGCTTCGGGGCTCCCGGCGCTGGTCGTCACGCATGGCGGCGTCATGCGGCTGATCGCGACCCGCGCCGGAGCCGACGTCCATCGCCTCACCCCGAACCTCGGCGGTTACTGGTTCACCCTGGACAACGGCAGGATCGTGTCGCCCCAGTCCCTCGACGACCTGGCCACCGCCGAAGAGCCCGCCGTCGAATAGAAGTCACGAACGCCCAATCAGATCGGGCGTTCGTGTGTTGCATACGCACACGAGCGCCCAATCACATTGGGCGTTCGTGCATATTCGCGCGGAGGGCGCGAGCGTTCGCGCCATCCGACACCTCGTCTCAAGGAGCGCGTACTCTTCCCGCGTGGCGCGCCCCGAAGCCCGGCAACCTGAATCGGCACCGCCGGCCGGCGCGCGCAGGCGACCGACGGCCACTTCCAACTTCGGTGCCGGACGGCGCGAGAGCCACGACGCCACGGCGTTCTATGAGCGTTTCGAAGCGCCCACGCTCTCCGGCGATGACGCGGTCGTCGCGCCGTACGAGATCCAGGAGCGCTTCGTCCACGGCGACGCGCGGGACATGGACACGATCCGCGACGGATCGGTTGCGTTGGTCGTCACCTCACCGCCCTATTTCGCGGGCAAGCAGTACGAAGAAGAGCTCGAGCGCGACGGCGTGCCGAGCTCCTACGTCGAGTACCTCCAGCTCCTCACCGACGTATTCGCCGAGTGCTCGCGCAAGCTCGAACCGGGCGGGCGCATCGCCGTGAACATCGCCAACCTCGGTCGCAAGCCGTACCGCAGCCTCGCAGCCGACGTCGTCCGGATCCTGCAGGACGAGCTCCGGCTCCTTCTGCGCGGTGAGGTCGTTTGGCGCAAGGGCGAGGGCGCGGCCGGCAGCTGCGCGTGGGGATCGTTCCGCAGCCCGGCGAACCCGGTGCTGCGCGACACGACCGAACGGGTCGTCATCGCGAGCAAGGGCCGCTTCGACCGCGCACTGAGTCGCGCCGATCGCGAACGCCGCGGGCTGCCGTCGAAGAGCACGATCGATGCCGACGAGTTCATGGAGGCGACGCTCGACGTGTGGAACATCGAGCCGGAGAGCGCGCGCCGCGTCGCGCACCCGGCGCCGTTCCCCGTCGGCCTCCCGGGCCGGCTCATCGATCTCTACACCTACGAGGACGATCTCGTGCTCGATCCGTTCATGGGATCGGGCTCCACGTTGGTCGCCGCCGCGCGCCGCAATCGCCGGTACGTCGGCTATGACCTCGATCCCACCTACGTCGACATCGCGCGCCTGCGCGTGCGCGACGAAGGCGGCCTTCCCGCGTCGACCGAAGCGGTCGAGAACACCGTCGCCGAAGACATCGACGAGGCCGACAACTTCCAAGCACGCGCGACGAAGGAAGGCAAGGCCGCGCAGGCCCTCGCCGAGGAGCTCCTCACCCAAACCGGCTTCGAGATCGTCGCCAAGAACTCGCGCCTCAAGGGCACCGGCGTCACCATCAACTTCATCGCCAAGGACGCCGACGACGTCGAGTGGTACTTCGACGTTTCGGGCGCGTTCACGAGCACGCGGGGCGGCCTGCTGCGCACCGACACCGTCTGGAAGACGCTCGGACGCGCGCACGTGCTCCGCGGCGAAGAGATGCAAGGCCCACTCGTCTTCTTGACTTCGCATCTACCTCGAAAGGGAAGCGAGGGCTACATCGCGCTCAAGAAGGTGCACGAACAGGGCGGCTTCTTCGACGCAATCGAGATGCGTTCGGCCGAGGGATACGAGCGTCTGCGCAAGTACGCCGAAGGCGGACAGTCGGAAGGTCCGCCCGCCGGCTTCCACGCGTAGTGGCCGACATCAAGACCGCCATCACCGAGATCGTCACCGGGTTGGGGATGTGCGGCGCCGACAACGTCGAGTCGGCACTCGAGAAACCACCGGCCGCACTCCTCAACGTCGACGATGCGACCTGGCAGTTGCTGCACGACGCCTGGAGCAACGGCGTTCACCGTGATCTGTTCGTCGCCTCGTGGATGAACGGTCAAGCGTTCCTGCACGCGCGCGACGCGCTGCGCGGTCGCCCACCGCTCGTGGTCGAGTGGAAAGGGCCGCACCGCTCGATCGGTGACGAAGCCGTACCGGCCGACCTGCGCGTCGACCATGTATACGTCGTGAGTTGCAAGTACCTCTCCCGGATCGTCGTGAACGCATCACCCGAGCACCTCTTCGACCGTTTACTCAAAGGCGGGCACGGGCAACGCACCGGGAACGACTGGTACGAGGAGGTCGCCGCCCCCGAGCACGCGGCGCTCTACGCCGCGGTTCGGGACTCGGTTGATCTCGCGTTGCCCGAGTCCGTGGCCGAGCTCACGACCGGGCAGCGACGCGACCTCGGACACTCGTACGTGCGCGGAACTCCGTGGCCCGGTGACGGCGACGCGCTCTACGCCGCACTCGTCGAACGGGTCGCGGTCGCATCGGCGCACCGCTGGCAGGAAGCGATCGGAGCAAGACGCGAAGCGATGCTCTGGCGCCTCCTGCGCATCGGGAGCGCGCCCTATTTCGTGCTCGGCGCGTCGGCGAACGGGTTCATGCGCTTGCGCATCGCGACACCGTGGGACTGGCGCCAGCATTTCGAGCTGCGCAAGCTCTTGATCGAGCCGCGCGCCGGCGGTCAACCGATGATCGAGTGGGAGGCGATCGTGCGCCGCCGATCCGACGGCGGCGAGATGCCGGTTCGTGGCTACGTCGAGATCCGGTGGAGCCACCGGCGATTCGGAGCGCCGCCGGAAGCCAAGGTCCATCTCGAGACGCCGCACACCGAAGTGCCCGGCTACTTCGCGCTCGACTGAACCACGCGCGGACGCGCACCCACCGACGCCCACGCGCTCACCAGCGCGGGCAACGACGCGTCGACGCGGGCGAGGAATTCACCGTCGCGATCGGGATCGCCGTCTTCGATCCAGTGGAGCAACGCGTCGAGCACGAACGAAACGAGTGTCTCCGCCGCCCACCTGGTACGCACGCGGGTCGGTGCGTGCGCCCGCGCCATGAGCAGCTCGGAGTGCGCAATCATCTGCTCGCGGAGCTCGACCGCGTAGGTCGCGAACTGCGGTTCCCGCGGCGCGTGGCGCAGGAGCAACGTCAACCCCGCGGCATCGGTGCGGGCGACCGCGAGCAACGCACGCACCGCCACGTTCTCACCAGTCGGACCGGTCGCGAGCACGAGCTCCTCGGCGAGACGATCGCTCACGTGTTGCAGCACGGCCCCGTAGAGGTCCTCCTTCGAGTCGAAGTGCCGGTAGACGATCAAGCGGGTGATGCCGGCGGCCGCGGCAACGTCGTCCATCCCGGTGTCGGCGAAGCCTCGCTCCGCGAAGGCGTCGGCGGCGGCGCTCAGGATCGCCGCCCGGCGCGTCGGCCGGTCGAGGAGAACTCGGGGCTGGTTGACCATTGCCGACAAGTGTATACACTCCTGTATACAGATGTGGAGGTAGCGCCCATGAGCACCATGACCGCGGACGACGTCACCACGGCGATCGAACAAGACGGCTGGGCCGTCGTCGAGAACGCGATGAGCGCGGACTGGGTCGCAGAGGCCCGCGCCGACCTCGTTCGCATCCTCGAGTCGACGCCCTACGGCCGCGACGACTTCGAGGGGCACAAGACGCGCCGCGTCTACGCGCTGTTCGCGAAGACGCGCACGCTCGACGCAGCCGCGACGCACCCGATCGTGCTCGCCGCGCTCGACCGCGTTCTCGGTCACTACCAGCTGAGCGCGCCGACCGGCATCGAGATCGGACCGGGTGAGACCGCGCAGCCACTGCACCCCGACGACGCGATCTATCCGCTCGAGCGTCCACATCAGGAGATCGTCGTGAACGCGATGTGGCCGCTGTGCGACTTCACCACGGAGAACGGCGGCACCGTCCTCCTTCCCGGCAGCCATCGATGGGCGAACGAGTTTCCCACTGATGATTCGCCGCGGATCACGATCGAGATGCCTGCGGGCTCGCTGCTGCTCTATTCCGGGAACCTCTGGCACGGCGGCGGCGCGAATCACACCGACCAGCCGCGCCTCGGGGTCGTGCTGCACTACTCCGCGTCATGGCTGCGGCCGGTCGAGAACCATGTGCTCGCCGTGCCGCGCGAAGTCGTGCGCACGTTGCCCGAGCGCCTGCAGGAGCTGCTCGGGTACAACATCCGACCGCCGTTCATCGGCTACGTCGACGGCCGGCACCCGAGGAAGCTCCTCGAGCGCTGACCGAACGACGAAGTCGGCTTACGTCTTGCGCGTCGCCGCCGCGGTGACGATCGGACGGTTCAGCGCGATGCCTCCGGTCGATCCGTAGAACCGGGCGTCGCCGAACGGGTACACGTCGCCGTTCTGGCCGACGATCCAATAGCCGTGTCGGCTCGACGTCGGCGTGAGCGCAGTGATCGGCGCCGCCAGCGGTTGGCCACCGGTGGAACCGTAGAAGTGCGCGTCGCCGAACGTGAACATGCCACCGTCACTCGCGACCAACCAATAGCCGTGGCCCAGCGCGGTGCGGGCCATGCCGGTGATCGGCGCGTTCAGGTGCATCGCGCCCGTCGATCCGTAGAACTTGGCATCGCCGAAGGTGAACATGCCGCCGTCACTCGCGACGAGCCAGTACCCATGGCCGGTCCCCGTCGGGGCCATACCGACGATGGGCTGGTTCAAGTGCATCGCGCCCGTCGATCCATAGAACTTGGCGTCGCCGAACGTGAACATGCCGCCGTCGCTCGCCACCAACCAGTAGCCACGTCCGCTCGGCGTCGCCGCCATGCCGACGATGGGTTGATTCAGGTGAATGGCACCGGTCGACCCGTGGAACTTGGCGTCGCCGAAGCTGAAGATGCCACCGTCGCTCGCCACCAACCAGTAGCCGTGGCCCGAGCGCGTGCGCGCCATGCCGTTGATCGGCTGGTTCAGGTGCATGCCCCCGGTCGATCCGTAGAACTTGGCGTTGCCGAAGCTGAAGATGCCGCCGTCGTTCGCGACCAGCCAATAGCCCTCGTGGGCCGGCGCGGCCGGCGGTGCCTTCGGTGCCGCGACATGGTTCGGCGTCAGCCGCCACTGCGGCCACGCGGGCGCGACGCGGGGCGCCTTGGGGAGCGGGAACGAGTCGACCCGACCGGATCCGTTCTTCGGCTGGCCGTTGCCTTGCGTCGCCCAGCTCTGGATCACGATCCGCCATCCGTAGCCGGGACCGAAGTTCGCGACCGCGGCCGAGTTCTGCACGACGCGGTTCACCTCGACCGGCTTGTACAGCGAGCCGCCGTCGGTACCGCGCAGGAAGTAGAACTGCCCGGCTTGACCGACGGCCACGTCGTTCACACCATTGCCGTTGAGGTCGACGAGAATCGGCGTCGACAGGATCTCGGTCGCACCGAGTTGCCGGTTCCACAGCGCCCCGCCATGACCGTTGAATGCCCACACCCGGCCGTCGTTGCAGATCGCGCACGCGGTGACGACAACGTCGTTCTTGTGAACGCCGTTCACGTAGCCGATCACCGGCGAGCCGAAGATCGAACCGTTGAGCACCACCGGCCACCCCGGCACGTTCGCGCCGTTGTCGAGATAGAACGCGCTCAGCGAATTCGTCGCGAACGCGTCGCCCGACGGGCCGTCTCCGGTACCGACGACGAGCGCCATGCGCCCGGTGCCGTCGATGTTCCCGATGGCCGGGCTCGACTGGTAGATCTGATGCCGGCACCGCGACCACAACACCTGCGGACCCGAGCCGGTCACGCGAATCGCCCTCATGATCCCCGACCAGGTTTGCGATCCGCACGGACCGCCGGGACTCGCGTCGCCGCCGAGAAAGATGTCCATGCGCCCGATGTGCCCCGCGTCGTAGAGCGCCGGTGAATCCCAAATGGTGTCGAGACTGTCGATCGGGAAACCGGGGAGCAACCCACCGAACCGGTTGAGCGCGTAGATGCGGTGATCGAAGCTGCCGAACACGACGTCGGCGAAGCCGTCGCCGTTCACGTCGCCCACGGCCGGCGTTCCCTGCACACCGTTCTGTCCGGCAACCGTCATCGTCTGGAGCCGGAAACGCACCGAGCCGTTCGCGTTGAAGGCGACGACTCCCCCTTGCTGGTTCGGAATGTCGACCGATCCCGCACCGACGATGATCTGCTTGTGACCGTCGTGGTCGAGATCGGCGACGGTCGGGCTCGACTCGACTGCCGCGGTGCTCCCCGCTCGGGGCTGCACGCGCTGCGGCCAACCGGGAAGCTCGTGACCGTTGCGTCCGTCGACCACGTGCAGCACGCCGGAGAGATCCGTGGTCAACACATCGAGATGACCGTCACCGTTGACATCGGCGATGACCGGCGACGAAAGGTGGGTCGGACCGATCGGCTTGCTCCATGCCGCGCCCCCGAAGTTCGGCGGTGCAGCGGCGCCGGCCGGCGTGCCGACGACTGCGGGCACCGCGATCGCGATCGTGGTTGCCATCAACCCGACGAGGAAGCGGGCCGGGCGGCGGGCGAGGAGAAAAACGGAGCGCGATTGGAAATTCGAAGCAGGCAACAGGGGGGACCTCTCAGCCGAGTGACCTGGAATTGATCGGATCCGGGCCCGCGAAGCTAAACCAGCGATCTCCCCGACTCGACGCGGCCGCCGCACGGAGCTTGGCGAGGTCGCGCTCCGCGGTGGCCGGGCACATCCCGGCACCGCCCGTGGTTGACTCGCAGCATGAAGAAGCTCGCCGACTACGGCATCGACGACCATCCGCCCGACGACCCCGAGCGCGTGCAGATCACGTGGATCGTCGCCATGCTCGACGACTGCGAAGAGTGCGAAGACCCGCGCATCGAGCTGACGGTCGAAGAAGCCGGCCAGCCGGGCACCGGTCTCGTCGGCCATCTCAGCCCGGCTACCGCCCGACGCCTACGCGCCGCGCTCGCGACGGCGTTGCGCGAGATCGGCGAAGATCCGGGCGTCTAGTCGACGTTCACAATCGCGCGATCAGCGCACTAGCAGGTGACCGTCACCTCGAACGTCGTCGGCGTGAGTCCTCCGAGCAGCAAACCGAACTGCAGGCTGACCGTGTTCGTGCCGTGCGCGCTCACGATCGGGACCGCGATCAGGCCGACCGGTACGGCACTGACGGCGCACGCGCTCACGTTCTTGTCGAAGGTGAGCGTGTACGTCTTGGTCACAACGCCCGAGTAGGACGCGCCCGTCACGTGCTGTCCGTAAATGAGCGACCCATCGGTGCCGTTGATCTTGGCGAAGATCGGATCGGCGCCAACGCCGGTCGGTCCCTGGATCCCCTGCACGCCCTGGATGCCCTGGATGCCCTGCGCACCGGGAATGCCCTGCACGCCCGGAATGCCTTGCACCCCGCTCGGGCCGGTCGCACCGTCCACGCCGGGAAGACCGGTCGGGCCGGTCGCACCCGGCACACCAGGAAGCCCTTGCGGTCCCATCGGGCCGAGTGGGCCCTGCGGACCCGTCGGGCCATCGGCGCCGAGCAGACCCTGCGGACCGATCGGACCGATCGCACCGACCGCGCCGGTCAGACCCGTCGCACCCGTCGCACCAATGGCCCCGACCGCGCCCACCAGACCTTGCGGACCCGTCGCGCCGACGAGGCCGGTCGCGCCCTTCAGGCCCGGAATACCCGGCAGACCGCGGAGACCGACGGCGCCCTTGCTGGCGATCAGACTCCAGTAACTGGAGTTCGTCGGCACGGTTCCGAGCGGGGGTGCGAGCCGCGCGATGTAGCTCGAGCCCTGGTACGTCACGACGTCGGCGAAGCGGTATTTGGACCCGCTGAGCCAGATGCTGCGGTAATTCCAGCGGCTCCAGGTGAGGAACCCCTCGCCGTTGCCGCACTTCTCACCCTTGCCCGGGTCGATCAACCGCAGCGCGCCGGTCGTCAGATTTCGACACGCGTTGTAGATGTTGCCCTGCGGAATCGAGGCGACCGCGACGCTCCCGCCCAACGAGAACATCCCCAGCAAGAGTGCGCTCACGCGCCACGACCAACGAACCTTGCGGCGCGTGCCAACCATCCCGATCCCCCCGGTTGCTGCCTGTGGCAGGTGGCGCAGAGGTACCCGCCGCCGACCCTCGGTAAACCGAATAATCGGGAAAACCTTTGAAGTCCGGACGCGGCGTCCGGTTCCACTGGGCCACGTCGCCCGGCCGTCACCCCCGGGGGTCACACCGGATCGATATGCGAAGAGGCGATGGACGACGCGCGTTCGTGCGTCGTGCCGTGGCCGGTCACCGCGGTGAGGAAGGGCTCGCGGTCTACGGCCAGGAGGACGGCGTCGGTCACGGCTCGGACGGTCGCGGTGCGGGGAACCTCGCGGATGAGCGCGATCTCGCCGAACGCGTCGCCTCGCGTGAGCTCGGCCACGTCTTCGCCGTCGCGCGCCACAACCAGACGCCCGCTGATCACCGCGAAGTACTCCGCTCCCGGTTCTCCTTGGCGGACGACCACGTGGCCCGCGGTCACCTCCACCCGGCGCGCCTCGCGGGCGACGGTCTCGAGCGCCGGCCCCGGCAGCGCACCGAACAGCGGCGTCGCGCGCAAAGCCGCCATCTCGGTGATGGGGACGCGCGCGTGGCGGTCGATCACGACCACTCGAGTTGCGAAGCCGGCGACCAAGGCCACGAACAGCACGCCGACCGCGGCGGGCGCCCAGCGCGCGCCGAACAGGTGGACCGCGAGCGGAACGAGGGCGGCGCCGACCGCCAGCATCGCCATCTGCAGCGACTCGACGAGCGCGAACACGTGACCGAGGAGGTCGAGGCGCGAGACGCGTTGCAGCAACATCAATGCGGTCAGCTCGAACGTGGTCTCCGCGACACCGAAGACCACGAGCACGACGATCGTCGCGACTACTCGCGATTCGGTGAATGAGACGGCGACCAGCGTCACGCCGATCGCGAGCGCCGAGATCAAGATCCACGGCGCGATCCAGCGCCGACCGATCAGTGCCAGCGCGATGCTCCCGGCGACGAGCGATCCGACGCCGACCGCGGTCGTGAGGTATCCGGAGTACGACTCGGGCTTTCGCAGCAGCTCGACGGCGACTACGACGGTGAGCACATCGAGCGCGCCGATCACGATGTAGTACACGGCGACGGCGAGCACCATGACGCGCGGTCCCGGAGTTCGCGCCGTGGCGCGCAGGCCGGCGAGCAGTGATTCGGGATCCTCGTCACCGACCGCGTGCGCGGCAGGCAGCTTCCACACCGCGGCCGCCGACGCGGCCGCGACCACGGCCATCACCGCGAATACCGCCCAACTCCCCACGGCGGTCATGACCACGGCCGCAACCGCCGGGCCGGCGAGTCCCGCGCCCGCCAGCAACGCGCCCGAGAGAACATTGGCGGCGGTGAGCTCCTCGGGCCCGTCGACCAAGCTTGGGGTCAACGCCGACTGCGAGGGGCGGGTGGTGGTAATCGCGCTGGCCGCCACGATCGCGCCGACGTACGCCGCGAAGTTCTCGCCCTGATGCAGGAACACCGCCGCCTCGAGCATCCCCGCGCTCTGCAAGACCAAGCCCCACCGCAGCACCCGCCCGGCACCGTTGCGCCGGATCAGACCACCGACCGCGAGCGCGAAGATCGTTGCGGGGACGAGCTCGGCGATGACGACGGCCGACGCCTCGCCGACACCACCCGCCGAGTAGGCGTACGCCGTGAGCGCGATCCACACGGCCAGCTCGGCCAACCGGAAGCCGAAACCCGCAAGACACAGCCGGCGCAACGAGTGCTGTCGCCACGCGTGGCGAAGGAGCTGCAAGCGTTGCGCGGTCGTGGTTTCCTTCATGCCCGAATGCCGTCACGGTTCGTCGGAATCGCCGCACCGTAGCGACGATCACTCTGCGCGCAATACCTCCGCCGGTTGCAGACGGCCCGCACGTCGTCCCGGCGCGCCGACTCTCTAGCGGGACGCGCGCGCGAGAACCGCCGGTCGACGGGGAAAGAACCGCGGCGGCGCGGGCTTCTCACCGAGCACGATGGGCATGAGCCGGCGCACGACTTCGAGCCCGCCCGCATCGCTGAAGTGTGAGCCGTCGGGCCGGACGTCGTGAACACCGCCGAAGTCGGGATTCGGCGGTCCGTGGGGGCACAACAGGTGGTCCATGTCGACGATGTGCGCCGCCGATCGTGACGCCGCGAGCCGGGGGAGCGTCTGGTTGTTGTGGATCCAGAACGGATCGTGCGGCTTGATCGGCGTTCCCTCGCACGCGGTGTTCAGCCACAGCACCTGCGCGCCGCGTGCGGAGAGGATGTCGGTCGCGGTCTGATACTCGGACAGCTGCCACCGGTCGAACTCGGGATCGCCGGGTTTCGCCCAGCGACCGTCGGGCAGCTGCCGCCATTCGATCTCCCACATCGTGTAGAGCGTGACGACGACGTCGGGGTCGAACGACGCGATCGTTTCGGGCCATTTCGTATCCCACTCCGCGCACGCTCGCGGCACCGGCACTTCTTGGCCGAACGGCAACCGAACGTTGAGGTGCCGCCCGAGACTGCACGACCGGATCGCGTCGTTCTGTACGATCGCCGAGCCGGTCTCGGCCGCCCAGAGCTCCAACCCGCGCCCGAAGCTCAACCCGACGGAGTCGCCGACGACCATGATGCGCAGCGGCCGGACCTCCGAGAACGAACGGTGGAGGCTCACCGCCTGCGGCGCGAGCGGGGCGACGCGGATCTTCGTGGGCTTCACGCGGGTCACATGCAACGCGCTCGGATGGATGCTCAGCGGCGCCAACACGATGCTCGGCGCGGGGACCGCCGTGGTGATCGGCAGGAGCGCGACGACGAGCGCGATCGCCAGCGCCGGGATCACGACCTTCGGGTACCCACCCCGCAGTCGTCTTCCCTGCAGGATTGGCCGCTCGACGATCACGAACGACGCGATCGCAATCGTCAGCGTGATCAGGAGGCGCAGCGCGAGCAGCGGAATCGGCGCCAACCCCGTTCGATCCGCGCTGATCCACAAGAAGACGGGCCAATGGAAGAGGTAGACGCCATACGAGATCAAGCCGAGCCCGGCGAGCGGACGCCACGAAAGGCAACGCGCGAGTGGTCCGTCGACGCGGGCGGCGGCGATGACGGTCGCGGCGCAACACGCGTGGAGCGCGAGTCCGCCGCGGTACAGCCACGGCGCGCCCTGCTCGACCGTCGCCCACCACCACACCATCACGCCCAGGGCGCCGACACCGGCGACGGTCGCCAAGGTGCGAGCGCGCGTCGAAGCCGGCCGGATCGGTGCGACGCGTCCGGCGACGATCACCGCGAGGAGCGCGCCGATCAGGAGCTCGGCCGCACGCGTGTCGGTGCCGTAGTAGACGCGTGACGAACCGCTGGTCCGGTAGAGCGCGCGGCTGGCGAGCACCGACGCGACGACGCCGGCGAACAAGACCACTCCGAACACGCGGCGCCGTCCTCTTGCCACCCACATCACGACCGCCACGAGCAGCGGGAAGATCAGATAGAACTGCTCCTCGATCGCGAGTGACCAGAAGTGCAATACCGGAGACGGCGCGCTGAAAAGCCGCGCGTAGCTCTGACCGGAGAAATAGAAGCGCCAGTTCGCGACGTAGCCCAGTGTCGAGAGGACGTCGACGCGTAGGTCTCGCAGTTGGTCGGCATTCGCAACCGTTGCGCCGTAGAGGAGCACACCGGCCAATGCCAATGCCGCCGCGGGCAAGAGGCGCCGGGCGCGCCGGGCCCAGAAACTTGCCAGCCGCACACGATGTCGCTCGCGAACTTGGGTGAGCAAGAGGCTCGTGATGAGAAAGCCGGAAAGCGTGAAGAACAGGCTGACGCCGAGGTAGCCGCCGCGGGCGAAATCGAACTGCGAGTGGTAGAGCAGCACTGCCGCGACCGCGAGGCCGCGTAGTCCGTCGAGCGCGTCGAGCCGAGACCCGCATGTCCCCCCGCCATTCACAACGGCGCCCTACCCCTTCCCCACGTCGACAAACGCGGTGCTTTCGCTCGACGCATATGGAGGTTCACTTCGCGCGGAATACGGCGACATACTGCCAGCCGAAACCGCGTTTCCATACTCGCTCGTACCCGTATCGCGTGACAAGAGCCACCAGCTTCGGGAACGCAATGAAATCGCTGTCTCGTCTGGTCTCGGCTACGGCAAGCACACCACCCGGACGCAAGATGCGCCGAACTTCGACCAAGCAGGCGGCCTGGTCGGGAATCTCGCCGAGCACCGTTGCAATGAACACCGCCTCGAAGCTCGCGTCCCGCAACGGCAGGCACGAGCCGTCGGCCTGCACAAACGTCGCGGTCCCTATTGACGCAACGCGGTCGCGGGCGATTCGGAGCATCTCGGCTTGGAGATCGAGCAGCACGACCGATTCGCGGGTGGCGCGCACGATCCACGGGCTGAAGAAGCCCGGGCCGCATCCCAGTTCGAGAATCCGGGCATCCGGCGCGAGTCCGATGGATGCCACAGATCTGCGCGGTGACTGCACGAGTCGCCGCGCCGGATTGAGCAGCGATCGAGCGTGGGCAGCCGGGAACACCTTGCCGCGATCGAGGCCGAATTCACGTTCTCGCCGCTTGTTCACCACCCTGGCCTAGCGCATCAGACGAGCACGCGCCTGATGCTCCACGCGCTCGATCTCGGTCACCGCGTCGGCGCCTCCGCCATAACCGGCGATCACGATTGCCATGCGCTTCGGCCCGGCCCGCGTGTCGTCAAGCACGCGGAACTGACGCCCTACCTAGTAGTAGTGGCGTCTTCCGCCAACTTCGCGACCGGCAGCTCCGAGGAGCCACAAGATCGCGCCGACGACGAGGATCACGCCGACGGACCACAGGAGGGGATGCCGGTCACGACGCCGAGGAGGAGCAAGATGATGCCGAGAATGATCGTGCTCTCACGCTTCCTGTTGCGAGTTGGTCTTGACGGTGTGGCGGGTTCGGACCATTCGGCCCAGGCTGCCGGCGACGATGGCGATGATGCCGGCGACCATGATCACCCAGCCGGTCTTGTGGACTGTCCCGACGTCGTCGAGGATCGTCTGTCCGGCTGCGCCGAGCAGTACGCCGCCGAGCACCATGACGACACCGACGCCGACGATGAGTCCGCGCGCGGCGCGGTTCAAGGCGCCGAGGATCAGCAAGAGACCCAGCCCCAACTCGATCGCGCCGAGCATCGCGCTCTGGTCGATTCCGGCGACCCGATCCATGGGTACGTTCAACGTGCCGTCGATGCCGCCCCGAGACACTGACATGACCCCGATCACCGCGATCACCAAACCGAGGGCACCGGCGATGACTTGTCCCGGGCTCACGACGAGCCGCGAGGTCGCGGTTTTCGTATCGGTTCGGGCGTCGCCGGACTCGGCGACCTCATGATGTTGCACAACACTCATTTGCTCTCCTTTGGAGAACTCGCTTCGCACACGGTCTGGCGCGGTCAGCCGGTTGAGACGCGCGTACGTCAGCCCTGAAGGCCGGCAGCGGGCTTCGACAAGCCGTCCATCGGTAAGGAGGCGTCGAGCCCGAACGGGCGACAACCGTTTGCGGTCGTCCGGCCCGGACCCGGCGTCTCTCGGATCTACTGGGTGGTTGCGCCACCAGGGTCCGGGGCCACGCCTGAACGAAAACAGCGCATGCTGCGTGCTGCCTTCATCGATCAGCGTACACCGCTCCAAGGCGACCCCGACCCGAGACGTGCGTCAACCCGTTTGGTCGCCAGGGAGGACATCGGTCTCGGATACATGCCAGACCGGGCTATCGGCCGCCGTCTCGACGTTGAACCCATAGTCGTACACGAGCGTCCCACCGAACGTCGCGCCGATCGAGACCAGCAGCGCAACAACGACGGAGAGAACGAGGATCGCGACGCTGGGATACGTGCGCGAGTGATACGCGTTGAGACGCAGCGCAATATCGACGAGCGCAAGGATCGTGACCGTGATCATCGTCCATGCGTGGGCATTCGCGGTGCGGCGCGCTTGGGTGCCCTTCTCGGTCGAACGCAGCCAATTTCAGAAGCCGGTCAGCGCGGCCAACACCGAGACTGCGGCACCGCCGTTGAACACGTACGTTCCTGCTCGAAAGAAGTCACGAGCCCACGCGTCGTGCCGGCCGAACGTCGCGATGACGTCGAACGCGGCTGCGAGTACGTAAGCGGCGACTGGAACGTCGGTGAGCGGGGGATGGGTCGGCTTGCCCGACCAGCCTCGCAAACCCTTGAACTTGCGGCCGCGTATGGTCAGCGTTGGTCGCGCCGAGAACTTCCGCATCAGTTCCTCCTCGTTTCGGTGCCGTTCACCGCAACTGCGAGGGCTTCCGACAGCCGTACCGCTCGATGAGCGTGCGGGGGAACGATTCCTCGTTGGACGATCCCACGGCGACACAGCGCGTCGCGCTCGCGCACGTGATACCGCGCAGACTGTTGTCGGTCGTCACCGGCGCGTTCGGGCTCGGCTGGATCGAGAACGCGCCGCCGTTCGAATGCTCGACCAACGTCACACGATGCTCTTGGTTCGTACCGGAGGCCGAAGAGCCCACCGCGAAGCAACTGGTCGGCGTCGCACACGAGATCCCCGAGAAGACGCTGCCCGTGGAGGAGTTCGCGCTCGCGACGATCGACCACGCGCTGCCGTTCCAACGCTCCACCAAGGTCTTTCCGAAGTTGATGGTGCCGACCGCGTAACAACTGGTCGCGCTCGGACACGACACGCCGGTCAGCCGATCGGTGGGCGCCACGTTCGGGCTCGCCACGATGGTCCAGCTCGAGCCGTTCCACCGCTCGATCAACGACTTCGCCGAGTCCGAAGTGTTCGGGTCCTCCCACGAGCCAACGGCGAAGCAGTTCGTCGCGCCGCGGCACGAGACCGCCTCGAGTCGGTTGAGCGTCCCGGCCGAGTGGTTGGGCGTGGGAACGATCTTCCACGACAAGCCGTTCCAGTGCAGAGCCAGCGTCCTATCGAGGAAGAGCTCATCAGTGCCGATCGCGAAGCAACCCGTCGCGCTCCCGCACGAGATGCCGGTCAGCCGGGTGCTGCCTTCGGCGAGTTGCGGGGCCGGAACGATCGCCCACGACGATCCGTTCCAGTGCATGATGAAGTTCTGCCGCGGAGCTTGGAACCGACGCGTCCACCCGACGGCGAAGCACGACGTCGCGCTCGGGCACCCGATTCCGGTGAGCTCGGTGTTCGCGGCGCCCGCGGGACTCGGGACGGCGACGACCGTCCAACTCGGATTCCCCGATTGTTCGATGAGCGGCGCGGTCGCGATCGACGAGCGCCGGTAGAAGCCGACTCCGAAACAGGTGGTTGTGGTCGGGCATCTGACCGCATTCAAGGTGCCGGTCGCGATCGAGCCGTTGGGATGCGGCACCGTCACCCAGCCGCTGCCGCCGGTCCAGCGTTCGATCAGGCTCGGCGGCGCGGAGTCGCCGAACGGGTCGCCGACCGCGAAGCAGTTTGTTTCCGAGCTGCACGCCACACCGGCGAGCCGGCCGGGAGTCGGACTCGGGCTGCTCGACCACGAGGTCCCGTTCCAACGTTCGATAAGAGATTGCCCGTCGGCGTACCCGACCGCGAAACATGTTGACGCGGCGGCGCAGGCGAGCGCCGCGAGCTCCCAGGACCCCGCCGAGATGCTCGTGCGGGCGACGATCGACCAACTGGACGCGTTCCAGCGTTCGACGAGCGGCTGCTCCGCGAATTGATCCTGGCCGAGGGCGAGGCAGCTCGTTGCGGTCGGGCACGAGATGTGCACCAGGAACGCGCCGATGTCGTCACCGCTCGGCGGGTTCGGGCTCGGAACGATCGACCAGGAGGCGCCGTTCCACCGCTCGACGAGCGTACGAGAACCCGTGGGAAAGCCTGCGCCGCCGACTGCGAAGCACCTCGTCGAACTGGGGCATGAGACTCCACGCAGGCTGCTGTTGGTGCTGCCGGCGGGATCCGGGCTCGGGACCATCGACCACGCCGTGCCGTTCCAGTGTTCGATCACGGTCGTCGAGGGAGAGCCGGCGAAACCGACCGCCGAGCAGTCGGTAGCGCTCGCACAAGCCACGTCGACCAAGAACAACTGCGGCATGCTCGGGCTCTCGATCAGCGACCACGATGTCCCGTTCCATCGTTCGATGAACGCGGTCCTGCTCTCGAAGGAGCCCGTGTCGTAGCTACCGACCGCGAAGCACAACGTCGCCGACGCGCACCCGATAGCGAAAAAATCCTTCGTGGTCGCGCCGGGTGGGTTCGGGCTCGGCACGATCGACCACGCGTTGCCGTTCCAACGCTGGATGTAGGTCGCCGTTCCCGCCTTGGAGCCGACGCCGAAGCAGCTCGTGGGAGTAGCGCACGCGACCCCGTAGAGGAACCCGCTCTGGGGCCCGGTGGGATTCGCGCTGGGCACGATCGACCATGCCGGTGCCGCGGTCGCGGGCGAAGCCGAGACGACGAGCACGCCTACGACGAGCGTGACCGACGCGAGCAAAGAAACCGAGCGTCGCACGGTGTCCCCCAAACACCTGCTCCACTGCCGCGCGGAGCGTAAGCCCGTTTTTACGGAGCGGCAAGCAAACCGTGTGTCTCGCAGCGATTCGAGCGGTCGAAGTCGTCTCGCGTGGAGCAGTTGGAGGTTTGCCGCCGCTCGTTGAATCGAGCGATGTCGTCAATGGTCAAGGCGTCGCGTCGCGCTCGGATGAATGCTCGCCCTTCGCGGTGCCGCATCATCTCTGCACCCTCGGCCGGCACGTGTGTCGCAATGGGCAGGAGAACCAGCAGTACACCAGTCGCGATCGGTCGCCCGCGCCCAAGTCCGCCGCCGATGCGAAGTCGGAGCGCGATGTGGGCGAGGAGGTACAGCGCAATTCCGCCGACGAGCCCGAGCGCCGGAACGACCTCCAACGATTTCGCGCTGTCGTGCATCGCAGTCTCGAGCCCGAAGGCGAACAGGACGATGCCGCCGACCATGGCGTTACCACGTCAACGTGACGTTTAGGCGCCGAGGCCTGCGGTTTCGCGGTGGAGACGATACGACTCTTCTGGAACCCCGACCTCCCCTGGCTCGAGCGGTAGCGAACACCAGCATGTCGTAGGCCACGATCGCGAACGTCGGCGAGCCGGCGATCGGTGACACCTGGCCGCGAGATTCGGGGGTCGTGGTGCGGGACACTCCCGGCTACTACGGCACAGCGCCGAGTGTCCGCCCGGCCGTATCGTTCGAGTCGTGCACTCGCCGAGTGGAACGGTGACACTGCTGTTCACGGATATCGAAGGCTCGACCCGCCTGTGGGAGGACCATCCCGCCCTCATGCGCGACGCGCTGGCGCGCCACGACGACTTGTTGCGTTCAGCCGTCGAGGGGGCCGGTGGGTTCGTCTTCAAGACCGTCGGTGACGCTTTCTGCGTCGCGTTTTCGACCGCACGCGCGGCGGTCGCCGGCGCGCTGGCCGCGCAGCGCGCGCTCGCCGCGGAGAGGTGGCGCGACCCTGTCGCGCTCCGGGTCCGAATGGGTCTGCACTCCGGCGAGTGCGTCGAACGCGACGGTGACTACTTCGGTCCGACGGTGAATCGCGCCGCTCGGCTGGAGGCGATCGCCCATGGAGAGCAGATCGTCGTGTCGGCACCTACTCGGTGGCTCTTGGGCGATGCGCTTCCCGAAGGTGCACGGTTGCGCGATCTCGGTGAGCATCGGCTCAAGGACCTCGGCCTGCCGGAGCGCGTATTCCAGCTCGAGGTAGACGACCTGCGCCGTGCGTTCCCGGCGCTGCGTTCCCTTGACAGTCCCGCGCTGCCGAACAACCTGCCGGGCTATTCCGCGAGCTTCGTGGGGCGCGGCGACGAGGTCGATGCGGTGCGAGAGCTCGTCCGAGAAGCGCAGCTCGTAACGTTGACCGGCCCTGGCGGAGCCGGCAAGACGCGGTTGGCTGTGCAAGTCGGCGCCGAGCTACTCGACGGATCGGGCGACGGTGTATGGATTGTCGACCTGGCGCCCGTCACGGATGACACGATGGTTCCGACGGCGATCGCGGACGCACTCGGCATGCATACGGGTGGGACGGGCTTGATCGATGGGTTGGTCACGGCGCTCGCAGACCGTCGTCTGCTTCTCGTCCTCGACAATTGCGAGCACCTGATCGACGCGGTCGCCGCGTCGGCAGATCGTGTGCTTCGTTCGTGCGCTGAGGTGCACGTGCTCGCCACGAGCCGGGAGCCGCTCGGCATTACCGGGGAGGTCGTGTTTCGAGTGCCGTCGCTTCGAGTTCCCGACGCGGTCGAGGAGGATCCGAACGTCATCGCGCAGTTCGAGAGCGTGCGCCTCTTCGCCGAGCGAGCGCGCCTGCACGAGCCGGGCTTCACGGTGGACGCCGCGAACGGGGCGGCAGTCGCAGCGGTCTGTCGCAGGCTCGATGGCATTCCTCTCGCGCTGGAGCTCGCGGCCGCTCGTCTGAGGTCAATGTCTCCCGAAGAGTTGCTGGGGCGGCTTGACCAACGCTTCCGTTTATTGACCGGCGGCTCGCGCACCGCGATGGCGCGCCAGCAGACGCTACGCGCAACGATCGATTGGTCGTTCGAGTTGCTCGACGGCCGCGAGCGGGCCGTTCTGACGCGCGCCTCGGTTTTCGCCGGCAGCTGGGACCTGCCGGCCGCGGAAGCGGTTACTCCCGACGGCGCGGAGATCGACGCGATCGACGTCCTCGACGTGTTGACCGGCTTGGTCGACAAATCTCTCGTGAATGTCGAAACGGGCCCGGTGACGCGATATCGCATGCTCGAGACGATCCGGGAGTACGCGGCCGAGAAGCTCGCGGCGAACGGTGCCGATGCCAATGCGTCGCTCCGGCGCCTGTATCTCGCGCACTATCGCTCGATGGCCGAGCTCGCGGCGCCGCGAGTCCGGACGAGCGAGCAGCGGCTCTGGCTCAACCGGCTGGAGGCGGACCATGACAATCTCCGTGCCGCGCTCGTCGCGGCGTGGGAGCTTGACGAAATCGACGCCGGACTCCGGCTCGGTACTGCGCTCGATTGGTACGCGTTCTTGCGCATGCGCTGCCGCGACCTCGTCGAACCGTTGGCCGCGCTCGTCGGCTGCGGGGCTGATGATCAGCAGACCACGGCCGACGCGCGGGCCGCCCTCGCATTCATGCAGCTCGGCATCGACGAGTACACCCGAGCCCGCGCGACCCTCGAGCCGACCCTCGCTCATTTCCGGAGGACGGGCGACCGCCGGGGCCTCGCCAATGCCTTGTTCATCTCGGCGTGGCTCTCGTTCTTCACGGATGGAAACGCGAGCGCCGAGCAGATCGCCACAGAAGGATTGGCGGCGGCCCAGGCGGCAAGGGATGCGGACACCGAAGCGCGCATGCACGGAATCGTCGCCATCGGCCTCGCCGCGCGCAGCGACCTCGCGGGCGCGCGCCGCCACTACGCGGCAGAGCTCGCCGGATATCTCGAAATGGGTGACCGTATGGCCGAGGGGATGAGCCGGAACAACCTCGGCGACATGGAGCTGGTTGCCGGCAACGTCGATGCGGCAGACGCGGGATTCGAGCCGGCCGAGAGGATCGCACGGGAGCTGGATATTCCCGAGTTATTGGGTACCGTGATCCTGAACCGCGCAAACGTTGACGGTCGCCGGGGCGATGACGCGTCCGCGCTGGCGCGGACGGTCGAGGCGTTGTCCCTTGCGCACCGGCACGGAATTTCGAGGTTGACCGCGAGCGCGCTGGTCGGGTGCGCACGAGCGCTCTTACGCACTGACGTCGAGCTCGCGACGACGATGCACGGCGCGGCCGTGCGTCTCCTCGCCGAGCGCGCCCTCCAGCTCCAGCCGCTCGAGGCACACCTCCACGAAGGGAACGAACCGCGGCTGCGCGCGGCGCTCGGCGACGACGCCTACGAACAACTCTGCGCGAAAGGCGGTGAACTGCCATTGCGCGACCTCATCGCGATGGCACGGACCCGGCTCACGGCCTGAGGTGCACCCATCGCCGATATGCCGTACTGGGATGCGCCAGAACCGCAGGTCAGCACGGAACTCAGTCTCGATCCGCCGGCGCGCCCCGTCGCCGTCGCGAGTTCGAACAAGACACATTTCCTTGTCGAGCGAGGCGACCGCGCGACGCCATGCAAATGGCTTCAGCACGCCGTTATCGCGAATCAACCGCGACGACGCAGACGATTGTGGAAACGATGCGACTCGAACCCACGACCCCCTGCTTGCAAACTCGATCGAGCGGTCGTCGGCGGACGTCGCCGAACACGGAACTGCAGGTCTGCTCAGTTTGTGGACAACGGTGAACGCGCCCGAATGACGGCGTCCGCGCGATGGACGCGCGATGACATCGGCGTCAGGTTCCCGAGCGAGAAGCGTCGGCGACGCTGTAGCCGCTCGTTGTCGCTCGCCAGACAGAATCTTCATCACTCGTTTCTGAGAACGAGGGCAGCATGCGTACGTGCCGCAGCGCGTCCCGGCAGCGCCGCGATGACGTTTCCCATCAGCAGCGCGGTTGGCACCGCGATCAGGATTGCAAACCATGGCACCACCGGGACCGGAAGAACGCCCAGCTGGTCGGCGAAGCGCACCCAGGACCATCGACCCACGGCGATCCCCACGGGGAGACCGATGACGAGCGCGAACGCAGTGAGGGTCGTCGCCTCCCACGCGACCGCGCCGCCGATCTGCCGGCGGACGAACCCGAGGGTCTTCAGCATGGCCAGTTCGCGGCGACGTCTCCTGATGCCCGTGATCAGCGTGTGAGCCAGCGTCCCGATCGCCAAGACGCCGAGCAGACCTGCGAGGAGGACGGGGACGTCGGAGATACGGGCGAGACTGGTCACGTCGCCCGGACGTTCGGCCGGCACGATGAAGCCGGTGGGGGCGTCCTTTCGCATGGCCGCGAAACCGGCATCCTCCGAAACCCCCGGGGCGAAGCGCACGAGGAACGGAACTGCGCCCTCTCTCATCAGTTGCCGGGCGCCTGGATCGATTCGGAACCATCCTGCGGTCGAGAGCGCGACGCCGTCACCCGGTCGGGAGATCCCGAACGGCGACGGCGGGATGATGGCCTGCCCGACGATCCTCATGCCGACCTCACGAGGGTTGTGTTCAGCATCGTCCAGCACCACATGGATCCTGTCGCCGATCGAGGTGTGGGTCGCATGCATCGTGCCGATGCCGAGCGCGATCTCATCGGCCGCGACCGGCCGTCGGCCGTCGGCGATCACCGGGCGGACCAGACCGGGCCGGTCGATCACCAGGCCGAATACCGAAGTGTCCCCAACCTTCACGTTGACGTAGCCACCCCGCCGGTAGCCCTCGACGCGCGGGTCCGCCCGCAGGGCGGCCTCTGCCGGGACGGCAGCCCCGGGATCGCCGACGGCCACGAAGGCATCCCACGTGAAACCCGATGCGCTGGGGGTTTTGAGCATGTGGTCGAGGCTCGTCGCGAATACGAGTGAGGCGGTCAGTGCAACGATCGAGAGCGCAGCGCCGAAGATGGCCGAGCGGATTGGGACCGCGGTGCGCCCTCGACCAGGCTCCAGTGCCATTCGTACGCCC
>JBBQER010000069.1:0-22588 GCA_038320885.1 Acidimicrobiia bacterium | reverse complement strand
AACCGCTCGACGTGCTTCATCTTGGTGGTGTAGTCGTGCCCGTCGATTTTCGGGCGGAACTTCATCTCCTTGATGACGACGTTGGAGGCCTTGCGTTTGGACTCTTTGCGCCGCTGATCCTGCTCGTACTTGTACTTGCCGTGATCCATGATCTTGCAGACCGGCGGATCGGCTGCGGCGGCAACCTCGACGAGGTCGAGACCTTGCTCGCGGGCGATCTGAAGCGCCTCGGGAAGGGTCTTGACCCCGAACTGCGTTCCGTCGGAACCGATCAGGCGGACTTGACGAGCGCGAATGCGATCGTTGATGCGGGTGTCGTCCGTGGAGATTGCGGCATCACCTCTCTGGGTTGTGCCGCCGACGCGAAAGCGACGGCGGACCTGGGAAGCGTCCACCGCCGCGCCGGCCCCTCCCACTCGGGGTGATGCCGGTTTGTGTGCAACGGACCCGGCTCGGGTAACCCCGGCCGGGTGGGGATTCCCGCTCTCACGGCGATCCCACTTCCCCTCGATTGTCAACCTGCGAGGATACCAGCGTGAGCAGCATCTGGACACCGTCGGGCGAGCACCAACCATCGGACGGCCCACCACCGGGCCCCGACGGCGAGCCTCCTGCTCAGCCCGAGCCGACCGAGGAGGAGATCGAGGCGCTGCGCGAGGTACACGCCCGGCTCGTCGCCACGCCCGTGGAAGACGTGATCGCGAACCACGCGCTCGGGTTGTGGCAGGTCGCGCTCGTGCATCTCGGCGTGATCACCCCGCCCGACGAGACCGGCCGGCCACCCGTACCCGACCTCGCGTCGGCCGGGCTCGCGATCGACGCGATGGCCGCGCTCGTCGACGGCCTGGGCCCGCGCCTGGGCGTGCACGAGCAGGTGCTGCACGACGCGCTGACCCAGGCGCAGATGCTGTTCGTCGAGGTCTCCGACCCGCCGACGCCGTAAGGAGTGCGGTGAGCGCGTTCGAGCCGGTCGTTCTCTCGGGCACGCACGTCCGGCTCGAGCCCCTCGTCGTCGCTCACGTTCCCGGTCTGGTCACCGCCGCGGCCGAGGACCGTTCGACGTACGACTGGACGCCGGTCCCCGACGGCGAGGGCGAGATCCGAACGTGGGTCGAACGTGCCGAGCACGAACGGACCGCGGGTCGATCGCTCGCCTTTGCGACGGTGCGTCTTCCGGATGGAAACGTCGTGGGGTCGACGTCGTTCCTCGATCCCCAGTGCTGGCCGCGGTCAGTTGGAAGCCGCGCGTTCGACAGCATCGAGATCGGGGCCACGTGGTTGGCGGCGTCGGCGCAGCGGACGGCGATTAATACCGAGGCGAAGCTGCTGATGCTCGAGCACGCATTCGACGTGTGGAAGGTCCACCGCGTCGTGCTCAACACTGACGCGCGCAACGAGCGGTCGCGCGCCGCGATCGCGCGGATCGGTGCGACCTTCGAAGGGGTGCTGCACAGCTTCCGCATCGGCGTGGAAGGAACGCCGCGCGACACGGCGACCTTCGCGATCCCGGCGCGTGATTGGCCCGACGTACGGGCCCGCCTCGCCGCGCGGCTCAGACCGGCTTGACCTCCGCCGCTTCCCATTTGCCGAGCGGCCCCGGCACCACCTCGAAGTCCACCGCCGCGCCCACGTCGATCGTCCGGGTGCCGTCGGCGATCACGGCGCAGTGGAACGGTAAGACGGTCGCGTCGTCGGCCGTGACCTCGCCCAGGCCGCGCTGCTCGTCGAACGCGGTGACCTTCCCGGTCACTGCACGATCTTGGAGATCGGGATCTCGAGGATGCCGGTGGCGCCGTGGTCCTTCAACGCGGGGATGAGCGTGTTGATGTCGTGCTTGGCCACGACGGTTTCCACGGCGTAGCCGTCTTCGCCGAACAGCTTCGACACCGTCGGCGACTTCAACGCGGGCAAGAGGCCGATGACCGCCGAGAGGTTCGCCTCCTCGACGTTCAGCTTCACGAGCACGCGTCCCCGCGCTTCGAGCGCTCCGGTGAGCAGGGTCTGGAGCTGCTCCATCGCCTTGCGCTTGGCGGGGTCGGTGTGGGAGATCGGGTTGGCGATCAGCTCGGTGTACGAGACGAGCACGGTGTCGAGCACCTTGAGCCCGGCCGCGCGCAGCGCCCGGCCGCTCTCGGTGCCGTCGACGACCACGTCGGCGATCTCGGGAATCTTGGCCTCGGTCGCGCCGTAGGAAAGCGAGATGTCGGCGTCGACGCCGTTCTTCTCGAGGAAGCGGCGCGTGAGTTCGGGGTACTCGGTCTGCACGCGGACACCGGCGGGCAGCTCCGACAGCGACGTCCATTTCGAGTCGCCGGCGACCGCGAGCACGATCCGGAACGGGCGCGCCGTCGCCTTGGAGTAGTGCAACTGCGTGAGCGTGACCACGTCGACACCCGTCTCTTCGACCCAGTCGCGTCCGGTCACACCGAGATCGAACAGGCCGTCGGCCACGTAGCGGGGAATCTCCTGCGGACGAAGGATCGTGACGTCGATCACGCGGGGATCGTCGATGCCGGCGCGGTAGTCGACGTCGGACGAACGGACGACCGCGAGGTCCGCGTCTTCGAACAACTGGAGGGTCGCCCGTTCGAGCGAGCCCTTCGGCAGGACCAATCGGAGCACGAGGAGTCAGGGTAGCGGTCGCTCCGGGCGTCGGAGCGGGGTTTCAGCGCCCGGCGACGATGAGTCGGTAGCCGACGTCGAGCTCGGTGAGGGCACGCAGGTGACCGTGGCGCGCGTCCCACGCACCCGACGCCAGGTCGGCGCGCAACCGCTCGGTCCCGCGCTCGCGCACCGCCGGATCGAGCCGCGCGATCCCGGAGATGCCGGCCTGCACGTCGGGGTCGATGTAGGCCTCGGGACGGTTCCAGTAGCACGCGGCGAAGCCGTCGATGCAATCCGACGGCACCGGCACCGGCTCGACCTGCATCACGTCGAGCACGCGTGCGATCGCCTCGGAGGTGTACTCGCGATTGTCGTTGTCGAGCGCGCCGATCTCCGGGAAGTAGTCCTCGACCAGCCAGAAGTTGTCCTCGACGATCGCGTCGTAGCTCAGGATCGCCTGCCGCCGCGCGACGCGCGCGAGCTCGAGCAGCCCCCGCCGGGTGTCGCTCCAGTGGTGCACGGTGAAGATCGCGAGCGCGGCGTCGAAGGTGTTGTCCCGGAACGGCAACGACTCGGCGTAGGCGCGCAGTGCCGGCGCTGCACCGACGGCGCGTTGGGCGATCATCGTGGGTGAGGGCTCGACCGCAATGACCTCACGGTCGGCGGGCTCGTAGCTGCCGGCGCCGGCGCCGATGTTGACGATCGTTTGCGCGTCTCCGAGCGCGGCGTTGACCCGACCGGCGACGCGTGGATCGGTGCGCCGGGTGCGCGTGTACGACGTGCCGATGCGGTCGTAGCGCGTCGACGTCATGGCGACTTTGCCGACGGCAGGCGCCGCAGCAGCGACACCATCTCGATCGCCGTGCTCGCGGCTTCTTCGCCCTTGTGCCCCTCGGAACCTCCGACACGGTCGAACGCCTGCTCGCGGTCCTCCACGGTCAACACGCCGAACGCGACGGGAACGCCGGTGTCGAGCGATGCCCGCGTGACGCCCGCCGCGCACTCCCCCGCCACGTACTCGAAGTGCGCGGTCTCGCCGCGGATTACCGCGCCGATGCACACCACCGCGTCGACCGCGCCCGACTCGGCGAACCGCTTGGCGACGAGCGGCAGCTCGAACGCGCCGGGAACCCACGCCACGGTCACGTCGGCCGCACCGTGCTCGCGCAGCTTCTTCTCCGCGCCTGCGCAGAGCGGTTCGGTCACCTCGAGGTTGAACCGGGCGGCCACGACCGCGAACCGCATGCCGGTCGCATCGAGATCACCTTCGAGCGCGGCGTACGTCCCCACTACGCACCACCCAATTCCTGGGGATCCTCGATGCCGAGCAGGTGCCCGAGCTTGTCCTGCTTGGCGCGGAGGTAGGCGATGTTCTCGTCGGTCGGCACGGTCTGCAGCGGCACGCGCTCGACGATCTCCAACCCGTAACCGTCGATGCCGCCGTACTTGGCCGGGTTATTGGTGAGCAGTCGCATCGTCGTGACACCGAGGTCGACGAGGATCTGCGCGCCGATGCCGTACTCGCGCGAATCGGCCGGGAAGCCGAGCTCGATGTTGGCCTCCACCGTGTCGCGCCCCTCGTCCTGCAGGTGATACGCGCGCAACTTGTGCCCGAGCCCGATGCCGCGGCCTTCGTGACCGCGCAGGTAGACGACAACGCCGTTGCCTTCCGCGGCGACCTTCGCCAGCGCCCGGTCGAGCTGTAAACCGCAATCGCACCGCAGCGACCCGAACACGTCGCCGGTGAGACACTCCGAGTGCACCCGAACGAGCACGTTCTGCGCGCCCGCGACTTCGCCGCGCACGAACGCAAGGTGCTCGGTCCCGTCGAGCAACGACTCGAACACGTGCGCCGTGAAGTCGCCGTACTGCGTGGGGATGCGCGCCTGCGACACGCGGCGCACGAGCTTCTCGCGGTGGCGCCGGTAGCGGATGAGATCCGCGATCGAGAGGAGCACGAGCCCGTGCTCGGCGGCGAAGCGCTCCAGATCGGGAAGGCGCTGCATCGTGCCGTCGTCGTTGACGATCTCCGAGAGCACGCCGGCCGGAAAGCGGCCCGCGAGCCGGGCGAGGTCCACCGCGGCCTCCGTGTGACCGGCCCGCTTCAGCACGCCCCCCTCGCGGTAGCGCAGCGGGAAGATGTGGCCGGGCCGGGCGAGATCCGCGCTGACGGTCGCGTCGTCGATCAGCGCCCGCACCGTCGTGCTGCGGTCGGCCGCCGAGATCCCGGTGGACGTTCCCACCTTCGCGTCGACCGAGATCGTGAACGCGGTGCGCTGGCCCTCGGTGTTGTCGGCGCCCGCGACCATCAAGGGCAGTTGGAGCTCGTCGAGGCGCGAGCCCTCCATCGGGAGGCAGATCACGCCACTCGTGTAGCGGATCATGAACGCCATCTTGTCGGGCGTCATCTGATCGGCGGCGATGATGAGATCGCCTTCGTTCTCGCGGTCCTCGTCGTCGACGACCACGACGAACTCACCGCGCCGGACGGCGTCGATGGCCCGCTCCACTTCGTCGAATGTCATGGTGTGACTTCCTCTCGGGAGAGCAATCTCTCTACATACTTGGCGATGAGGTCGACTTCGAGGTTGACGCGGTTTCCCGGCGCGCGTGCGCCGAGCGTCGTCACCGCGAGCGTGTGGGGAATGAGCGCGACCGAGAAAGCGTCGTCGGCGCGTCGGGCCACGGTGAGGCTCACCCCGTCGACAGTGATCGACCCCTTGTGCACGACGTACCGGAGCACGTCGTCGGGAGCCTCGATCGTGATGAGGTCCGATCCGTCGGGCTGCGGTTCGCGGCCGCGCACGGTTCCGGTCGCGTCGACATGGCCCTGCACCATGTGCCCGCCGAGCCGGTCGGCCAGACGCACCGGGCGTTCGAGGTTCACCCTGGCGCCGGCGCCGAGGTCGCCCAGGTTGGTGCGAGCCAGCGTCTCGATCACCGCGTCGGCCGACCACGTGGTCTCGTCGTGCGCGACGACGGTGAGGCAACAACCGTTGACCGCGATCGACGCACCGACCTCGACGTCGTCGAGCACGACCTCCGCTTCGAACACGAATCGCGCGCCACCCGCGTTCGAGGTGACGCTGCGGACGGAGCCGAGCTCCTCGACGATGCCGGTGAACATCAGGACGCTCCCTCGCCAGACTCGTAGGAAAGCCGGACGTCGGGCCCGAGTCGGCGCACGTCGACGAGGTCGTAGCGCGTCGCGTCGGCGATGGCATCGGGACCGGCCAGCGCGAGCCCCGGCGCACCGCGAGTGCCGAGCACGAGTGGAGCGATGTAGACGACGAGGCGTTGGGCGAGCTCGGCCGCGAGCGCGCTACCGAGAAGCGTTCCGCCGCCCTCTACGAGCACTTGGAGCACGTCCTCGCGTCCGAGCAACGCGAGTGCCTCGTCGAGGTCGACGCCGGTGCCGCCCGCGGCGGGCGCGACGACCTCGACCTTGGCCCCGGCCGCGCGCCACGAGTCGATCGCGCCGGGCGCGGCATCGGCAGTGGTGATCACGAGCGTCGGCGCAAGCGCGGTGTCGAAGAGCGGCCCGTCGGCCGGCACCCGCCCGCGGCCGTCGAGCACCACCCGCAGCGGCGGATGACCCGGAGCGGGTTCCGCGCCGCGCACCGTCAAGCTCGGGCGATCGGCGAGCGCGGTACCGGCGCCGACGACGATCGCCTGTGAGTCGGCGCGCAGTTCGTGGGCGTCGGCCCGGGCGGCGTCGGAGGTGATCCATCGCGACGATCCGTCGGCGGCGGCGATGCGACCGTCGAGACTGGTCGCGATCTTGGCGACCACGAACGGCCGCCCGGTGCGCCGGTGATGCAGATACGGCGCGAGCGCTCGGGCCGCGGCCGCGGCACCGAGGCCGAGGTCGACGTCGACACCCGCGTCGCGCAGCCGCGTCAACCCGGCGCCGGCCACACGAGGATCCGGATCTTCGAGCGCGACGACCACGCGTGCCACTCCCGCCGCAATCAGCGCGTCGGCACACGGCGGCGTGCGGCCGTGATGCGAGCAGGGTTCGAGCGTCACGTAGGCGGTCGCGCCCCGCGCCGACTCGCCGGCCCGCGCGAGCGCTCCGGCCTCGGCGTGCGCGCCCCCGGGTGGCTGCGACGCACCTTCGCCGACGATCTCGCCGTCGCGCACGATCACGCAGCCGACCCACGGATTCGGCGCGGTCCGGCGGCGCGCGACGGAGCTGACTTCCAGCGCCCGCTCCATCGCCTCGTCGTCGCGCACGGTCCCTCGCTTCGGCCCTCGACGGGGTGGCGTTCGGGAACGCGGAAACGACAACGCGCCCGCCGGCGCGCCCGTGACGAGGCGCGACCGCCGAGAACGGCGTCGAGACCCTCTCCCATCCGGACTCTGACCGTCGGCCCAGGAATCACACCTGGTCGGCGCCCGGCTGGCGGCCGGGCGTTCGCGGGCTTGGGCAGTGTTCATAGACACGCCTTCCGGCCGGTCTACAACGGTCTGCCGTCACCGCCGGTCGGGACTTTCACCCAACCCCGAGGGCTCAGTTGTGTTGACTTGTCCGTTGAGAATACCAAGCTGAGCGAAAAATGCAACGTGTTTCAATTTTGGGATGCGAGACTCCCCGGCGTGTACGTGCTGGTCAGCGGCCTCCCCGGAAGCGGCAAGTCGACACTGGCGCCGCGGCTGGGCCCGGAGCTCGGGCTGGTGGTCCTCTCCAAGGACGTGATCAAAGAAGCGCTCTGGGACGCGCTCGGCCCCGGCGACGAGGTCTGGGCGAGGCAGCTCGGCATCGCCGCCGCGACCGTGCTGACCTCGCTCGTCCGGTCCTCGGGCGGCGCGGTCGTCGACCACTTCGTCCACGCCGACCACCTCTCGGAGTGGACCGCGTTGGCCGGGATCGTGGAAGTGCGGTGCGCGTGCGCACCCGAGGTGGCGCGCGAGCGGTACGCGGGCCGGGTCCGCCACCCGTGCCACTTCGACGGCGACCATCTCCGCGACTCGTTCGATGCGTGGATCGCCGACGACGCGTCCCGGCCGCCGGTGGGACCGCGCCTCGACGTCGACAGTGCGCAACCGTTCGACGTGGCGTCAGTCGCGAGCTGGGTGCGCGGGCCGCGCTGACGCAGCGGGTGAGACCGCACCCGACCAACGGCCCTGCGTCCTGATGTTCTCGTTCACGACGAGCGCCCCGGCGGCAATGATCACGATGGCCACACTGATCAGCAGGGCGCGAGGCGGCGGCTTGGTCGCGCTCAACCAGAACGCGCCGAGCGCGAAGCCGGCGAGCATCACTGCGATCACGAGTCGGATCGTCATCGGAGCTTGGCAACCGTGCACGTGCATCCACCGGCCGGGATGCCACAGGTTCGAGCACGTGCTGTCGCCCTGCTTGGGATCCAGCCACGTCGACCCGAACCAGATCGCGGCCCCCGCGCTGACGGCACCGGCGACGATCAGGCTCGCACGGGCGCGGATCACGGTGACACCGTAGAGCTGACGCCGCGGTCAGTCCACGAGTGCGAAGAGTGCGTCGGCGCGTCCTCTCAACAGGGCGAGTACTGCAGGCCGGGCGTCGGCCGAGGCGTGCAGCATGTGCAGCACGGAGTTGGCATTGAGACAGCCCGTGAGCCACATGGCGGCGGCCAACACTCCGCGGTCGACGCCTTCGCCGCCGTAGCCCGCGAGTACTTCGCGCGCCAACGCCGCGTCGTGCGTGAGATCCGCGAGTCCCAGCGGGCGCGACCACCACTTCATGCTCCACGCGAGCTCCTCGATGGGATCCGAGACGCCGATCTGGTCGAAGTCGACGATGCCCGTCACCGAGTCGCCGCTCCACAGGATGTTCGGGAGGTTGCAATCGCCGTGCACGACGAGCTTGCGCCTACCGGGCGAGCTCCGGATGTGGTCGATCATCTCGCGTGCTTGCTCCGCAAAGGACGCGTCCGCGACATCGCGAAGCTCGTGCAGGCTCCGCTCGGCCGCGGCGGCAACATCGTGCTCCGGAAGTCGATCGTCGACCGGCAACGCGAGATCGTGGACGCGCCGCAGCAGCTGCCCGACGGCAAACGCGCGATCGGACGTGGCGGTGGTTGCGATCAGGCCGTCGAGCCAGCCGAACATCACGACGAACGAATGCCCGACGACCGCGGGCTCGCCGGCGCGCACCATGAACGGGAGTCCCGCCGCGACGAACGCGTCGGCGGCTTCGAGCTGCGCCGAAAGCACCGCGAGGTCGTGGCGGCGCGTCTCCTCCCACCGAATCTCGCGGCCGAACGTGACCGCGCGCAGGCTGAAGCGCGTCCCTTCCGGGTCTCGTACGAGCCAGTGGGCATCGCCGTGCCAGTTCTCGGACAGCCGGGACACGACTATGAACCGCTCACGGCCGAGTGCGGCGAGCGCCGCTCCCGCGTCCACGGTTCAGTGCGCCATTCAGTGGGGTCTTCCGCCGGCGAGGAGATCGAGTGCGTGGGCGACGATCGGCGCGAGCACGTTGAAGCCCTCGACCGCGCCGCTCGCCGAGCCCGGAAGGTTGCAGACGAGCGCCTGTCCGCGCGCACCGGCGACAGCGCGCGACAGCATGCCGAACCCGCGGCCCTCTCCGTCGCTCACGCGCCGGATCGCCTCGGCGATCCCGGGCGCTTCCCGCTCGATCACCGCGCGCGTCCCTTCGGGCGTGAGGTCCCGCGGCCCGAAGCCCGTGCCGCCGGTGGTGAGCACGAGCCCGGCGAAACCATCGGTCATCTCGCGCAGCGCGTCGGCGACGGTTTGGGTTCCGTCCGCGCACACGCGGTGGTCGATCACCTCGTAGCCGGCCGCAACGAGGCGATCCGCGAGCGTTCGGCCGCTCTTGTCCTCGCGAGTGCCTTCCGCCACACCATCGGAGACGGTGAGCACCTTCGCGAGCATCGTCACGCGGCGGCGGCGCGGATCGCGCGGGCAGCCGCGGCGGGATCGTCGGCACCGAAGATGCCCGTTCCCGAAACCAGGATGTCGACCCCGGCCGCCGCGGCAAGCCCGGCGTTGTCGACCTTGATGCCGCCGTCGATCTCGATCTCGACCTCGAGGCCCTCGGCGTCGATCAGCTTGCGGGCCGTGCGTACCTTGTCGAGCACTTCCGCGATGAACGGCTGGCCGCCGTAACCGGTGTGCACGCTCATCACCAGCAGCAGATCGATGTCGCGCAAGTAGGGCTCGACCGCGCCGAACGGCGTCTCCGGCTCGAACGCCAGCCCGCGGCGAATGCCGAGCGCGGCGATCTCGCTCAACAGCGGCTTCGGATCGCCCAGCTCGACGTGGATCGTGAGCCCGTCGGCACCCGCATCGACGAACGCCGGCACGAGCCGGCCGGGATTGTCGACCATCAGGTGACAATCGAGGAAGAGCTCTGTATGCGGACGCAACGAGGCAACCACCGGCGGGCCGATGGTCAGGTTCGGCACGTAGTGGCCGTCCATGCAGTCGACGTGCAGCAACTCGACATCGTTCGCCACGCGCGCGATGTCGGACGCGAGATTCGCGAAGTCGGCAGCGAGGATCGACGGCGCGATTTTCATCCCGCGGACCCTAGTGGGCCAACCTATTGGGAGCGTTCCAAGACGAGGACGAACATGCCGTCGGTGCGCGCCGCCGACGGAACCAGCAGCGCACCGCGACCGTGACGGCGCCAGGGCTCGCCCGGAGGCGGGACCGCGACGAAATCGGGCAGCTCCGATGCCGCGAACGCATCGATGCCGACCGTCTCGAGGCTCGTCAGCGTGCACACCGAGTAGACGAGCCTGCCACCGGGCCGCACTGCGCGCGCCGCGCTCGCAAGCAGCTCGCGCTGGAGCCCGGCGAGCTCGGCGACGTCGCGCGTCCGAACCCTCCACCGCGCGTCGGCGCGGCGGCGGAGCACACCCAACCCCGTACACGGAGCATCGACCAGCACCCGGTCGAACGACCCGTCGACGAGGGGGAGCCGGCGGCCGTCGGCAGCGATCGGCACGACCGCGGTCAGCGCGCAGCGCGTGGCGGCGCGCATGATCGTGCGAACCCGCGCTTGATGCACGTCGACGGCAACCACCGTGCCGTCGTCTCGCATGCGCTCGGCCGCGGCCACTGCCTTCCCGCCGGGCGCGGCGGCGACATCGAGCACGCGGTCACCCGGTTGCGGATCGAGCGCGATGACGACGGCCTGACTGCCCTGATCCTGCGGCGTGACGCGTCCGTCGCGCACGAGCTCGAGCGCACCCAGATCTCCGGTGTGCCGAACGAGGAGCGCGTCGGGAACGAGAGTCGCGGCCTCGACCTCCACACCGAGGCCTTGCAGCTCGGCCGTCGCCGCCTCGACCGTCGCGCGCATCGGGTTCACGCGCAACGTGACCGCAGGTGGTTCGTTGTCGAGATCGAGCGTCGCCAGCGCGTCGGCGCGCCCCAGCTCGTCGATGAAGCTCTGCACGATCCAATCGGGGTGCGACGTGCGCGTGCCGACCGCGTTGACGCTGTCACCTTGCGGCAGGCTCCACGGCGGCCCGGAGCGTGCGAGCGATCGCAACACACCGTTGGTGAACCCCCGCGCCCGCTCGGAAACGAGGGCGACCGTCTCCCCGACCGCGGCGTGCGGCGAGACACCGGTCATGAGCTGGAAGGCACCGAGCCGGAGCGCGATGCGTACGTCGGGATCGAGCGAGTCGAGCGGACGCTTGGCCCACCGCTGTAGCAAATGATCGACGGCGCGCTGCATCCGGACCGTTCCGTAGACCAGCTCGGTGACGAACGCGCGATCGCGCGCCTCCAAGTCGTGCTTGCGCAACAACTCGGGAACGAGAATGTGCGCGAACGCGCCGTCGTCGATACGGAGCAGCGCTTCGGCCGCCAGGGCACGCGCACTCGCACGACCGACGACGGGGGTGGTCATGCGTCGACCCGCGCGTCCGCGCGCAACCCGGCCCGCCACGCGCTCGCGGCCATGACCCGCTTGCCTTCCGGCTGTACCTCTTCGAGCGCGAGCGCTCCGTCGGCCGTACACAACACCGCGTCGGCCGTGATCACGCCGGCTTCACACTCGCCGTCGGGCGCGCCGATCGGATCTGCCTGCCACACCTTCACGCGGCGGCCGCCGACCGTCATCCACGCGCCCGGTCGCGGGTTGCCGGCGCGCACGACCCGGTCGAGGTCGAGCGCGCGGCGCGACGGATCGAGCCGGAACTCTTCGACCGTGAGCTTCTCGGCATACGTCGGCTCACCCACTTGCGGCGCGGGAGTGGCGGCGGCGATCGCGGGAAGCTGCTCGACCAGCAACTGCGTCCCGACCCCCACCAGGCGGGCCCGCAGCGCGCCCGCGGTGTCGGTCGGTTCGATCGTCACCTCCCGCCCGGCGAACACCGGGCCGGTATCGAGACCGGCCTCGAGCTGCATCAGGCAGACACCCGTTCTCGCGTCGCCCGCGAGGATCGCCCGCTCGACCGGCGCGGCGCCGCGCCAGCGCGGCAGCAACGAGAAGTGGAGGTTGACGAAGCCGAGCGGGAGCGCCTCCAACAGCGAGACCGGGAGCAGCTGACCGAACGCGACGACCACACCCAGCTCCGCGCCCGACGCACGCACCTCGTCGACGATCTCGCGCGCTTTGTCGGGCGTACGAACGGAAAGCCCGAGCTCGTCCGCGGCGCGCCGGACCGGTGACGGATCGGTGCCCGCGCCGCGCGAGCGCCGGCGATCGGGCTGGGTCACGACCATCGCGACGTCATGCCCCGCTTCCACGATCGCGCGCAGCGGCGGGACGGAGTCGTCGGGAGTACCGAGATAGACGAGGCGCACGGCGGCCGCGTTCAGCTCGACGTCACAGAGCGTGTTGCCGTCCGCCCGGAGTCGGCACGCGCATCCCCTGCTCGCGCAGCTCCTTCATCGCCTCTTTGCGTTGCCGGCGCTCGAGCCGGTCGAGGAGGAGGACGCCGTCGAGGTGGTCGGTCTCGTGCAGGAACACCCGCCCGAGGAGCTCATCGCCCTTGATGACGACTTCCTTGCCGTCGAGGTCGACGCCCTGCACGGTCACGACGTTCGGTCGCGTGATCTCGAACGCGATTCCGGGCAACGACAGGCAGCCCTCCTCGTACGTCCACTCGCCGGTCTGCTCGACGATCTCCGGATTGACGAGCACGTGGGGACCGGTGTCGTCGGCGATGTCGTACACGAAGAAGCGCTGTTGCACGCCAACCTGGGTCGCGGCGAGACCGACACCGCGCGCCTCGTACATCGTCTCGTACATCGCGCTGACGAGCTTGTCGAGGGAGCCGTCGAGCTCGGCGACCGGCGCCGCGGCCTGCTTGAGCACGGGGTCGCCGAAGAGCCGGATGGTGTGAGTCGCCACCGAGACATCGTACTGAATCGTCCACCGGGTTCTGGTCGCTAGACCCGCGGCGGGTCGACCGCGGTTCGCAGCCGACCGATCGCCCGGCCCGCGGCGTGGCCTGTCGCGAGCGCGTCGGCGAGTGCGTCGCCGTTCGGCGCGACGACGAGTGCGTGACCGTCGGTCGGACCGTGGACCTCGATCGTTTCGATGCCGCGCAGCGCGTCGGCCGCCGCGTCGACCGCGGCGTCGTCGCCGGTGAGCTCGGCCAGCGCGCCGAACGGTGGGAAGCCGAGCGCGCGGCGCCGCTCGCGCTCGGCCTCGGCAACGAGCGCGGGCCGGCCCGTCACGAGCGCGCGGACAACCTCGTGGTCGGGCTGACGGGTCTGCACCACGAGCCGCGTCTCGGCGCGGGGTCGCCCGACGAGGAGCTGCGCGCCGCGGGTGGCGAGCCAGTGCGCCTGCGCGACCGCGCGGTAGCGCGGTGCGAGTAGCTCCTGGTCGAAGTCGAGGAAGGCCACGACCGCCGGGCGGCGGCGGCGGACCTCGGGTCGGTGCAGGACCGCTTCGGTGCCGATGAGGATGTCGGCGGCGCCGACTTCCGCCGTATCGGCGTCGACGTCGAGGACCCGTAGCCGCGGGAACAATGCGTCCAATTCCTCGCGCACTCGAGTGACTCCGGCCCGCAACACCCGCAAACGGGTCGAGCCGCACTCGTCGCACACCATCGGGCGATCGGCGGCGCGGTCCCAACGCAACAACGCGTGGCACGAGTCGCACGCCAACACGCGCAGTCGTCCGCGCCGGTTGAGCACACACACCACCGGGCCACCGGCATCTCGCAGCGTTGCGGTCAACGTCTCGTTCAGGAGCCCCGCGCCCGGTGGCTCCTCGCGCCGGTCGACCACGAGTGTGCGCGGCCAGCCGCGCGCCTCCTCGTCTTCGGATTCTGCGTCGAGCTCGACGCCGGCGACCGCGAGCGATTCGACGGTGGGTGCCGGCGACACGACCGACCACGGCGCGCCCCCGCGCGCGGCGCGTTCGTGCAGCACGTCGCGCGCATTCCACGTGGGCGAACGTTCCTCCTGGAGTGCTTCGTCGGCGTCGTCGACCACGATGGCCGCCGCGAGGTCGGGAACCGGCGCCAGCGCGGCCGTTCGTCCGCCGACGACGACGCAACTCCCCTGCGCCGCCCGGCGCCATGCCGCGGTGCGCTGCGCGTCGGTGTCGTCGGAGTGCAAGAACGCGACCTCACGGCCGGCCCGCCCCAGGAACCCCGCCAACGATCGACCCCGCGACGCGTCGGCCACCGCGACGATCGTCGACCCGTCGTCGGCGCACATCGACGCGACCAGCTCCCGCCGATCCGACAACGGCGCCCGCCGAACCACCACCGCCCGAACCGGCGTGACTTCGCTACCTATACGGTCGCCAACCCACGCCGGTTCGGGTCCGGGGGGGTCGGGTGCGACGCGGTTGGGGGGTGAGGCGGAGCGGAGGACGGCGACGCGGGGTCCGCTCCAGCGCCAGGCGATCCAGTCGGACAGCGCGACCACCTCGGCGGTCGGCCCCTGCGACGCGACGGCGAGCACATCGAGCAGGCGCTCCTCGGTCTCGGGTGTTACCGAGTCGGCGACCACCCACCCGCGCACCCGCCGGCCGTGCAGCGGGACGCGCACGATCGCGCCGACCCGCACGAGCGGGGCGAGCGCGTCGGGCACGACGTAGTCGAAGACGCGTTCGACCGCGGTGACGTCAGGTGCGACTCGACAGACGCGGGGCACGCGCCCCGGGGCCTACGCGCCCGCGGCGCGGCGCAGCTCGGTGGCGTACGGCTCGACCTGTTCCCAGGTGAAGCCCTCGCCATCGGTGCGGCCGAAGTGGCCGTACGCGGCCGTGCGCCGGAAGATGGGCCGCCGCAGGTCGAGACGATCCATGATCGCCGCGGGCCGCATGTCGAACACCTCACGCACCATCGACTCGAGCTTGAACGGATCGATCTCCGCCGTGCCGAAGGTGTCGACCATGATCGACATCGGGTGCGCGACACCGATCGCGTACGCGACCTGCGCTTCGCACCGCTTCGCCAACCCGGCGGCGACCACGGCCTTCGCGATCTGACGCACGGCGTACGCGGCGGAGCGGTCGACCTTCGTGGGGTCCTTGCCCGAGAACGCGCCGCCACCGTGCCGGGCCATGCCGCCGTAGGTGTCGACGATGATCTTGCGGCCGGTGAGCCCCGTGTCGGCGTGCGGGCCGCCGAGCTCGAACAGGCCGGTCGGGTTGACGAAGATCTTGAAGTCGTCGTTTGCGAACTGCGCCGGGAGCGACGGCTTGATGACGTGCTCGATCAGCGCGGGCTTGATGTCCTTCTCGATGCTGACGCCGGGTCCGTGCTGGGTGGAGATCAAGACGGTGTCGAGGCGAACCGGCACGCCGCCTTCGTACTCGACCGACACCTGGGTCTTGCCGTCGGGTCGCAGGAAGTCGACCACGTTGTCCTTGCGGACCTGCGCCAGCCGCTCGGCCATGCGGTGTGCGAGCCAGATCGGCATCGGCATGAGCGCGTCGGTCTCGTCGCACGCGTAGCCGAACATCATGCCCTGGTCCCCGGCGCCGACTTCGTCGTACACGTCGGTGTTGCCGGCCCGCTGCTCCATCGCCTTGTCGACGCCCATCGCGATGTCGGGCGACTGCTCGTCGACCGAGATGATCACGCCACAGGTCTTGCCGTCGATGCCGAACGCAGCATCCGTGTACCCAATGCTGTTGATCGTGTCGCGGGCGATGCGCGCGATGTCGAGGTGCGCCTTGGTGCTGATCTCGCCGGCCACCACGCACAACCCCGTGGTCACGAGCGTCTCGCACGCGACCCGCCCATACGCGTCTTCGGCCAGCACCGCGTCGAGGACGCTGTCGCTGATCGCGTCGGCCATCTTGTCCGGGTGGCCCTCGGTGACCGACTCGGACGTGAACGTGTGCCTGCTCAACGAACTCCCCCTCTTCGCGTGCGCGGCCGCCGTCGGGCCGGTGAGGATGTTAGGCGGACGGACCGTCGCCATCCCGAAGCGGCGCGATCGCCTCGAGTGCGACCTCGATGCGCTCGAGCAGCCAGTCGGCGAGCGCGTCCTTGCTCAGCAGCGGCAGCTCCTCGACCGAGCCGGCCGCGTCGAGGACGATCACGCGGTTCGTGTCGACCTCGAAACCGGCGTCGGCCGCGCTCACGTCGTTGGCGATCATGAGGTCGACCTGCTTGGCCGCGAGCTTCGACGCCGCGTTCTCACGGACGCGCTCGGTCTCGGCCGCGAACCCGACGACGAGCTGATCCGGCCGCTTGCGGGCACCGAGCTCGGCGAGGATGTCGACGGTCGGCTCGAGCAGCAACTCCGGCACACCGTCACCCTTCTTCAACTTCTCGGGCGCCGCCGCTTTGGGGCGGAAGTCGGCCACCGCCGCCGCCATCACGACGACATCGCACCCATCCGCGCTCGCGAGAACCGCGTCCCGCATCTGCTCCGCGGTCTCCACCTCGACCACGCTGATAGCCGCGGGCACCGGGAGCGACGACGTGGTCACGAGCACGACGTGCGCGCCACGCCGGCGGGCCGCCGCCGCGATGGCGTGCCCCATCTTTCCCGACGAGCGGTTGCCGACGTAGCGAACGGGGTCGATGGGCTCGCGCGTCCCTCCCGCCGTCACCAGGACGCGGCGTCCGGCGAGCGGCCCGGTCGGCAGCTCCAGGATCGCCAGCGCCTGCTCGACGATGCGTTCGGGATCGGCGAGCCGGCCGAGGCCGACGTCACCGCCCGCGAGGCGACCGGCCTCCGGCGCGAGCACGTGCACACCGCGGCGGGTCAGCGTCGCGAGATTGTCCTGCACGGCCGCGTGCTCCCACATCTCGGTGTGCATCGCCGGGCACAGGAGCACCGGAGCGCGCGTGGCGAGCAGGGTTGCGGTGAGGAGATCGTCGGAGATGCCGGCCGCGTACTTGCCGATCAGCTTGGCCGTCGCCGGCGCGACGACCACGAGGTCGGCAGTCTGACCGAGGCGCGTGTGCGGGATGGGGTCGGAACCGCCCGCCTCCGCTCCGGCGAACAGCGACGTGCGCGCGGGCTCCGACGCCAGCGCGGAGAAGGTGAGCGCGCCGACGAACCGTTGCGCATCCTCGGTGAGCACCGGGGCCACGTGCACACCGGCGTCGACCAGGCGCCGGCACACCTCGACCGCCTTGTACGCGGCGATGCCGCCCGAGACCCCCAGAACGACCCGTGCGGGCAAGACTCGATTGGCCACGGCCGGAGCTCGGCTCAGGCCGGAGCGTCGCCCGGGTCGATGGCGTCGAGATCGGCGACGAGCTCATCGGCCGCCTCGTCCTCGTCGACCGGTTCGATGCGCTCGAACAGGATCTTGCCGGCCGCGACCTCTTCCATCGCGATCGATAGGGGCTTGCGGGACACCGAGGTGACCTGCGGGGGCACGATCCGGCCGAGTCCCTCACCGAGCTGGTTGTAGTAGTCGTTGATCTCCCGGGCCCGCATCGACGAGAGCGTCACCAGCGTGAACTTCGAGTCGACCTTCGCCATCAGCTGCTCGATCCTCGGGTCCATCAGCGACGCGCGGCGTTCGGCCATCAATACTCCTGGGAGAGAGAAACAGAGGCGCGGAGCCGGCTTTCCCGTCAGCGGGAACCGCTCCGGCGCCCCTCCACGATAGCAGCGAGCTCGGCCGTGGCCCGACCCACATCGTCGTTGACGATGACGGCGTCGAATTGCTCGCCGGCGATGCGTTCCTCGGCCTCGGCCCGGGCCAGCCGGCGTTCGACGGCCTCCGGATCGTCGGCCCCGCGCTCCTCGATCCGGCGCCGTTGCTCCTCCCGCGAGGGCGCCCGCACGAACACGAGCAGGGCATGGGGCAGCGCCTCCCGCGCCGCCAGTGCGCCGTGGACGTCGAGCTCGAGCAGCACGTCGTGGCCACCGGCGAGCGCGTCGACCACGAATTGGCGGGGCGTGCCCTTGAGATCGCCGTAGACCTCGAACGATTCGAGGAAGCCGCCCTCGTCCCGCAGGCGCTCGAACTCCTTGCGGCTCACGAAGTGGTAGTCGACGCCCTCGACCTCGTCGGGGCGGGGCGCCCGGGTGGTCCACGAGACCGACCAGCGCAGATCCGGGTACAGCTGGCGGAGCCGACGCCCGATCGTGCCCTTCCCGGCCCCCGAGGTCCCGGCGAGGACGACGAGGACGCCCTGACTCACTGGGACATCGCGGCGCTCACAGGGGTATCGGGGCCGTCACCGGAGCGTCATCGAGCGGTCGATTCCTCCGCCCGGCGCGCTTCGGCGAGGATGTCGCGCCGGTAGTCCAGATCGTCGACGACGCGCAGCAACCGCTCGCGCTGCTTGTCGCCCACACCGCCCAGCCGCCGACCGTCGGAGATGTCGAGTCCCGAGAGCAGACGCTTGGCGTTGACCTTGCCGACACCCGGCAGGGACTCGAGCACGCTGACGACCTTCAGCTTGGCGAGCATGTTGCCGCTCTCGTCACCGCGATCGGTCGCGTCGAAGAGCTCGCCGAGACTCAGCGAGCCGATCTTCAGCTTCTCTTTCACCTCGGCGCGCTGGCGACGCGCGGCGCCGGCCTTCTCGAGTGCGCGCTGACGTTGCTCCGGTGTGAGCAAGGGCGGGTTCGCCATGGGCTCCTCCAAGATCAACCGAGTGACGGCGTAATCGATCAGCGGTGCGATCAATCTCCGCTTGATCCGTCACCATCTGATCGCCACCACCCGGGACGGCGACGAGCCAGCATACCGATCCCGCGCCTCGCCGCAACTGGGCGACGGCTTGCATGCGTCGCCCGCTCGCGCTAAACGCGTCCAGTTCCCAAAACGTGCTCATCCTAAACGCGAGAAGTCGTGAGCGCGTCGCCGATCGAGTCGTGGATCTGACGCGCGACCGCGCGAGGATCTTTCGCCGCACTCACCGCCCGGCCGAGCACGAGCACGTCTCCGCCCGCGGTCGCGACTTGCACGGGTGTCCCGACTCGCGCCTGGTCGTGTTGATCTCCGCCCTCGAGACGGACGCCGGGAACGATCGTGACGAAATCATGACGAGCGCGCTTCACGCGCGCGATCTCCTGCACGGAGCACACCACGCCACCGCAACCCGATTCGATCGCGCACGCGATGCGCGCGTCGAACGCCGACGCGTCGGGGTCACTCGTGAGTACCGTGACCGCGATCGGAACCGGCGCGGCGAGTTGCGCGTCTCGCGCGCCCTCGAGCACGCCCTCGACCCCGGCGCGCAACATCTCGACACCACCGGCCGCGTGGAAGTTGAGGTACGAGACACCGAGCCCGCCGAGCACGCGCGCGGCGCGGCCGACCGTGGTCGGGATGTCGTGCAGCTTGAGGTCGCAGAACACCCGCAGGCCCAGCGCGTTCATCTGCCCGATCGCTTCGGGACCGGCGGCGGAGTAGAGCTCGAGGCCGACCTTGGCCACGCCGAACCACGGTGAGACGTCCCGGGCCAACCGGAGCGCGTCGTCGAGATCGGGGAGGTCGAGTGCGATCGCCAGCCGGTCACGGACTGCCGGGTTGGCCACGGGGTTGGGCTCCGAGTTGGGCTCCGAGTTGGCGGTCATCGCAGTCCTCCGATCAGGTCTCGAACGTGGCGCACGCCGTTCGCCGCGCACCAGTCGATCATCTCCCGCGCGATGCGCAGCGGGGCGCGCGGTTCGGCGAAGGTCGCGGTCCCGACGCCGACCGCGGTCGCGCCCGCGAGCATCATCTCGACCGCGTCTTCACCACTCCCCACTCCCCCGGTCCCGATCAGCGGGACCCCGCGGTGGGCGCGTGACACGTCCCAGACCGCGCGCAACGCGACCGGCTTGATCGGCGCGCCGGTGAGGCCGCCGCCGCCCGCGCCCAGACGCGGTGCGCGCCGGCGCGCGTCGATCAGCAGACCCATCACCGAGTTCACCAACGTGAGTCCGGTCGCGCCCGCATCGAGCGCGGCGTCGGCGATCGCGACGATGTCGGTGACGTTGGGAGACAGCTTGGCGAATGTCGGCGCCGCGCCGCCGAGTACGTCGACGACCGCGAGCGTTGCGGCGTGCGTCGCGGTTTCGGAGTGCGCGAACACGTCACCGCGCGCCTCGACGTTGGGGCACGACAAGTTGATCTCCACCGCGGTCAACCGGTGCGCGACGGACTTGAGTGGAGCCGCAGCCGCCGCGAACTCTTCGACGGTGCGACCCCATATCGACGCGATCACGCGCGCGCCGCGCGCTTCGAGCGAGGGAAGATCGCGTTCGATCCACGCGTCGACCCCGGGACCCGGCAACCCGACCGAGTTCAACATTCCACCCGCGGGCGCTTCCGCGACGCGCAACGGCGGATTCCCGCTCCACGCGAATGCGGCGACCGACTTGACCGTGACCGCGCCGAGCTCGCGCGGATCGCACAACGTCGCAACCTCGTCGCCGTGCCCGAACGTTCCCGACGCCGCGACGATCGGATTCGGCAGCGACACGGGCCCGAGGTCGACGCTCATGTCGACGACCCCGCCCGCGAATCGCGTTTTCCTCACGATTCGCGCCTCACACTTCCAGCCGGAGCTGGCCGTCGCGGTGGTACTCCTGCAATGACCGCACCTCGGGCTCGCTGCGGACCTCTTCGGCGATTCCGGCCGCGGCGGCAACGGCAGCCGCGACCGTCGTGACGCACGCGACGCCGTGGACGATCGCGGCGCGGCGAATGTGCATGCCGTCGGCACGGGGGCCACGACCCCGGGGCGTGTTCACGACGAGGTCGACCTTGCCCGAGGAGATGAGATCCACGGCGTCGACGCCGACCTGCTCGCCGACCTTCGCCACCACCGTGTCGACCGGCAGGCCGGCGCGCTCGAGCATGTCGGCGGTCCCGGCCGTGGCGGCGATGGCGAAACCGAGCTCCGCGAAGCGCCGGGCGGCGACGAGCCCGTGCTCCTTGTCGCGGTCGGCCAGAGACAGGAAGACCGTGCCGTGGCTCGGCAACGTGTTGCCGGCGCCGGCCTGGCTCTTCGCGAACGCCATGCCGAAGGTGCGATCGATACCCATGACCTCGCCGGTCGAACGCATCTCCGGGCCCAGGATCGTGTCGACTTCGGGGAAGCGGTTGAACGGGAGGACGGCCTCTTTCACGGAGACGTGGCCGCCTTCCGCGGGCGGGTGCAGCAGACCCTCGACGCGCAGCTCGGCGAAGGTCGCGCCCACCATCGCCCGCGCCGCGACCTTGGCCAGCGGCACGCCCGTCGCCTTGCTGACGAAGGGCACCGTGCGGCTCGCGCGCGGGTTCGCCTCGATCACGTAGACCGTGCCGTCCTTCACCGCGTACTGCACGTTCATCAGACCGATGACCTGAAGCGCATTCGCCAGCGCGCGCGTGTGCTGATCGATGCTCTGCAACACTGCAGCGGAGAGCGTCGGCGGCGGGATCGCGCAGGCCGAGTCGCCCGAGTGCACGCCCGCCTGTTCGATGTGCTCCAGCACGCCGCCGATCACCACCTCGCCGGTGCGGTCCCGCAGCGCGTCGACGTCGACCTCGACCGCGTCTTCGAGGAAGCGGTCGATCAGCGCCGGTCGTTCCGCGGAGAGACCGCCTTCCCGCCCGAGCGAGCCGGTGTGCGCGAGCTCGCCCATCGCTCGCCGCAGATCCGTATCGTCGTAGACGATCTCCATCGCGCGACCACCGAGCACGTAGGAGGGGCGGACCAACACCGGATACCCGACGCGCGCGGCGACCGAGACCGCCTCTTCCACCGAGTGCGCGATCGCGCCCTCGGGTTGCGGGATGCCGAGCTCGTCGCACAACGCGTTGAACCGCTCGCGATCCTCTGCTGCGTCGATGGAATCTGGGCTCGTCCCGAGAATGGTGATGCCCGCGTCTTCGAGCGTGCGGGCCAGCTTCAACGGCGTTTGCCCGCCGAGGCTCACCACCACCCCGGCCAGCTCGCCGGGCCCGCTCGCCGCGTCCTGCAGCGCGTGGCAGACGTTCAACACGTCTTCCTCGGTAAGGGGCTCGAAGAAGAGCCGATCGCTCGTGTCGTAGTCGGTGGACACCGTCTCCGGGTTGCAGTTGTGCATGACGGTCTCGTAGCCGGCGTCGCGGAGCGCGAACGCGGCGTGCACGCAGCAGTAGTCGAACTCGACGCCCTGGCCGATCCGGTTGGGCCCGCTCCCGAGGATCAGCACCGCGGGCTTGGTGAGCGGTGCGATCTCGTCCTCGTCCTCGTAGGTGCCGTAGTGATACGGCGTCTGCGCGTCGAACTCGGCCGCGCAGGTGTCGACCGTCTTGTAGGTGACGCGCACGTTCTCCTGCAGCCGCGCCGCTCGAATGGAGGAGGCATCGAGACCCCAGAGGAACGCGAGCTGGGCGTCGGAGAAGCCGTGCTGCTTGGCGTGCCGCCAATCGGCGCGAGTCATGGCGCCGAGCCCGAGCTCGGCGAGTCGATCGCGTTCTTCGACGATCTGGAGGATCTGGTCGCAGAACCACGGGTCGACGCCGGTTGCCTCGTGTATGCGCTCGACTGACACGAATCGTCGGAGCGCGGCCTCGATCTGGAAGATGCGCTCCGGTGTGGGGACCGCGGCCGCGGCCACGAGCTCGTCGTCGTCGAATGCTTCGAGTTCACGCTCGGACGGGTCGCAGTTGAGC
>JBBQER010000068.1:0-22590 GCA_038320885.1 Acidimicrobiia bacterium | reverse complement strand
TCGGTGCGACCGTAACCCCGCGTCGGGCGGATCTCTAGCAGGACTCTTTCATCGGCGTCGGAACGGAACCCCGCAAGAGGATCCGGGCGATTAGGCGACCGGCACGCCTTCGAACACTGCCGACCGCACGCCTCGCTGGGCCAGCTCGGCGAGGAACGGAATGGGCTCCACCAGAACTCCCAGACCCTGCACGCCCGGCTGTTTGACGACGGGCCCGATCACGCCCGCCAGGCGCGCGGTCACGACCGCGAGCACGGTGCCCGCGGCGACCGCGGTCCGATCGACGACTCCGTAAGCGACACAACCGTGCGAGCCGTCGCGCTGGCCCCAGACCTCCACGCGCGCGGCCCCCCACTCGCCCTCGTCGCCGAACTGCCGGCGAAAGCGGGTGCGTCGCGGTGGCTCACCGAGTTGCACCGACAATCGGGACACCGTCGGGAACGCGTCGACGAGCAATCGCGTCGACCCGGTGACGACCCGACAGTCGCGGCCGCCGATCGGGTCGGGAAAGAACACGAGCGCGTCGCCGCGCGAGCGCTCTTCCCGCCAGCCGCCGTCACGCCACGCGCGCACCGGGACGCGGCGCTCGTGCCGGACGGTGTTGACGCTCGCGGGCCCGGCCCATCCGGTGCGCGCGACCCGGATCTCGTCGACGCTCTCGAACAGAGCGGCCGCGTGCACGGCGAGCACATCGGACAACCCGGGCGCGAGGCCGCACCCGATCGCGACCGTGACCCCCGACGAGCGTGCGTTCTGATCCAACGCGCGGAGTTGCTCGAGGGCGTCGTGCTCGTCTTCGCTCGACGCGACCGGAACCCCCGCCGTGATCGCGGCCGCGACGACTTCGTGCCCGACGCCGGACGGCAGCGCGCATGCAATGACCTCCACGTCGGGTGGGATCGACTCGCCCGGCGTGTACTCGATCGCGTACACCGATGGGCCGAGGGCATCGGCCGCCGCTTTCGCCTTCGACATGTCGACGTCGGAGAGCAGGATCGTGGCGAAGCCCGGCGTGTCGAGCAGTTGGCGAACGGCGCGCGTCCCGAGCTCGCCGGCGCCGACAACGAGTGCGACCGTCATGCGCGACTCATCGGAACTCGGGTCCGTCGAGCTCGCGCCAACCGCCCTCGGTCGTCTCGACCACCTCGCCCTTGCCCCGCACCCGGGCGATCGCGCCGATGGCACCGGCAACCCCGAGGACGAGCAGGACTCGCCGGAACATCTTCACAGCGGGGAGCATACGAGACGACCCGGCCCGAGCGACGAGCGACCACGAGCCTGTGTGGGGCTAGCTGGAATCGAACCAGCGACCTCATCCTTATCAGGGATGCGCTCTAACCGACTGAGCTATAGCCCCCGAGCGGCGAGCAGCGTACCAGCACGCGTTCGCGCACCAGCCGGCCAATACGTGCAAGCGTCAGTGTTCGTCTTCGTGCTCGACGACCGTCACTTCGAGCCCACCGGTGAGCTCCGAGAAGAGGTTGTAGAACGCCGCGGCGAGCACCGTGATCACCACGAGCACGCAGACCACGACCAGGCCGATGAGTGTCGCGCCGCGCAGGACCTCCCACGACAAGAAGTGGAAGTGCTGGTCGCTCACCAGGTCGCCGATGAACTTCTCGACGTTGTGGATGGCTCCAACCGCCGACGCGATCCACCACAGCACGACGCCGGCCAGGAGCACGACGATCAGCGCGCTCATGTAGAAGCACAACGCGATCTTCAGCACCGACCAGATGTCGACCGAACGGATGGTCTGGCGGTAGCGCCGCTCGTAGGCGACGTCCCGCGAGGGCCGCCGCGGTCGGGCCGGGCGGACCCGCCGACGATCGCGCCACACCGAACGCACGGCCGGCGGGGTCGTCACCGATTCGAGAACCGCCTTCGCGCGGGCCATGCTCAGGACTCCTCGCCGGGTTCCGCGTCCGTGTGCTCGGCTTCGAGCACCCGAGCAACGGCCACCACGGTATCGCCTTCCTCCACCCGAGCCACGCGCACTCCCGTGGCGTCCCGGCCCTGCTCGGAGATCTCGTCGACGCCCATCCGGATCAGGTTGCCGGCCGAGGAGAACACGATGATCTCGTCGGCGGGAGCCACGATGAACGCGGCGACCACTCCACCCCGCGATTCGGTGACGCGCATCCCGCGCACGCCCTGACCGCCCCGGCCCTGCCGGTTGAACGCGGCGATCGGTGTCCGTTTCCCGTGCCCGCTCGACGAGACGAACAGCAGCACGCCCTCGTCGCGGGCGACGTCGCTGCTGACGACGGCGTCGTTGGTGCTCTTGAGCCGCATGCCGCGCACGCCCGCGGTCGCACGGCCCATCGCCCGCACGTCGTTCTCGGAGAACCGGATCGTCATGCCCTGGCGCGAGACCATGAACACGTCGTCGTTCCCCGACGTCTGGATGACCCGCACCAGCTCGTCGCCGTCGTTGAGGTTGATCGCGATGAGACCGCTCCGCAGCGACGAGTCGTACTCCGACATCCGCGTCTTCTTCACGATGCCGTTGCGTGTCGCGAAGAACAGGTACGCGCCGTCTTCGTAGGTGCGGGTGTCGATGACGGCTTCGATGTGCTCATCGGGTTGGAGCGCGACGAGATTCACGAGCGCGGTACCGCGCGCGGTGCGGTCCTTCATCGGGATCTCGTGGGCGCGCAGGCGATACACGCGACCGCGGTTCGAGAAGAACAAGAGGTACGAGTGCGCCGTGGTGGTGAGCAGGTGCTCGACGTAGTCCTCCTCCCGGAGGTTTCCGCCGCGCACGCCCTTGCCGCCGCGGCCCTGCACGCGGAACTGGTCGACCTGCACCGTCTTCACGTAGCCGTTGCGGGACAACACGACGACCAGCTCTTCGTCCTCGATGAGATCGAGGTCGGCGAGGTCGCTGTAGTCGGTCGTGATCTCAGTGCGGCGCTCGTCGCCGTACTTGTCGCGAATGGCGATGATCTCTTCCTTGATCACATCGCGGAGCTTCTGCTCGTCGGCGAGGATCGCCTCGAGGTCGGCGATCGTCGTCTGCAACTCGTCGAACTCGTCGCGCACCTTCTGGCGCTCGAGTGCGGCGAGGCGCCGCAGGGGCATGTCGAGGATGTGCGTGGCCTGCACTTCGGTGAACTCGAACGGCGCGACCATCAGCGCCTGCTTGGCCGCGTCGGCCGATTCGGATCCGCGGATCAGCGTGATGATCGCGTCGATCGCGTCGAGTGCCTTGAGCAGACCCTCGAAGATGTGCGAACGATCACGCGCCTTGCCGAGCCGGTATTCGCTACGGCGGGTGACGACTTCGACCTGGTGCGCGACGTACACCTGCAACGCCTGTACCAAGCCGAGCAGACGCGGGACGCCGTCGACGAGCGCGAGCACATTGGCGGCGAACGACGTCTGCATCGGCGTGTGCTTGTACAGCTGGTTGAGCACCACTTGCGCGTTGGCGTCGCGCTTCAGCTCGACGATGAGTCGTGTCGTGTCCCCCGCCGACTCGTTGCGAACGTCACGGATCCCTTCGATGCGACGGTCGTTCACGAGCTCCGCGATCTTCTGGCCGATCACTTCCACCGAGGTCTGATAGGGAACTTCGGTGACTGCGATGCGCTGGCCACCGCGCGCGTCTTCGTCGATCTCGGCAATCGCGCGCATGCGAATGGATCCGCGGCCCGTGCGGTAGCACTCGGCGATGCCGGCCCGGCCGAGGATCGTGGCGCCGGTGGGGAAGTCGGGACCGTGGACGAAGGCCATCAGGTCTTCGACAGTCGCTTCGGGATTGTCGATCAGGTGGACCGTTGCGTCGATGACCTCGCGCAGGTTGTGCGGCGGGATGTTCGTCGCCATGCCGACTGCGATGCCGCCACCGCCGTTGACCAGCAGGTTCGGGAAGCGGGCGGGCACGACCACGGGCTGTTGATGCTGGCCGTCGTAGGTCTCGGTGAAGTCGACGGTGTTCTCGTCGATCTCGCCGAGGAGCTCCATCGCGAGCGGCGCGAGGCGCGCCTCCGTGTAGCGCTGGGCGGCGGGGCGGTCGTTGGGGTCGGGAGAGCCGAAGTTTCCGTGACCGTCGATCAACGGGTAGCGCAGCGAGAAGTCTTGCGCCATGCGCGCGAGCGCGTCGTAGATCGCCTGATCGCCGTGCGGGTGGTACACGGCCATCACGTGACCGACGGCGTTCGCCGACTTGCGGTGCTGGCGATCGGGGCGCATGCCCTGGTCGTACATGCCGTAGAGGATCCGGCGCTGTACGGGCTTGAGCCCGTCACGCGCGTCGGGCAGCGCGCGCGACGTGATGACCGACATCGCGTAGTCCAAGAAGGAGCGTTCCATCTCCTCTTGGATCTCGATGGGCTCCATGCTGCCCAGGGACTGCGTTTCGTCAGGCATGTCGACCTTCTCCGGGCGTGGTGTCGCGCGCCGTGTCGCTCACCGATCAGATGTCGAGGAAGCGAACGTCTTTGGCATTGTGCTGGATGAAGCTGCGACGAGACTCGACGTCTTCGCCCATGAGCTGCGAGAACATCGCGTCGGCGATCGCCGCATCTTCCACCGACACTTGGAGCAACGAACGCGTTGCCGGATTCATCGTGGTCTCGCCCAGCTCCTGCCAGTCCATCTCGCCCAGACCCTTGAACCGGCTGATCTCGATCTTGCGGCCCTCGTTCGCGGCTTCGAACTCGCGGAGCGCGGCCTCGTCCTTCAAGTACGTGCGGTCGTCCTTGCCGATCTTGGCGCCGAACAGCGGTGGCTGCGCGATGCAGATGTGACCGTTGGTGACGAGCTCGGGGAGCTGGCGGTAGAAGAACGTGAGCAACAGCGTGCGGATGTGACTGCCGTCGACATCGGCATCGGTCATCACGATGATCTTGTGGTACCGGAGCTTGGCGAGGTCGAACTCCTCCATGATCCCGGTACCGGTCGCGGAGATCAGTGTTTGGATCTCTTCGTTCTTCAGCATCTTGTCGATGCGGGCGCGTTCGACGTTGAGGATCTTGCCCCGGATCGGCAGGATCGCCTGGAACCTCGGGTTGCGTGCCTTCTTGGCACTCCCGCCGGCGCTGTCGCCCTCGACGATGAACAGTTCGGACTCTTCGGGATCGCGCGACGAGCAGTCGGCGAGCTTGCCGGGCATCGCGGCCGACTCGAGCAACGACTTGCGGCGCGTGAGATCGCGGGCCGCGCGGGCCGCCGCGCGCGCCCGGGACGCCTGGAGCGACTTCTGCACCGCGGCCTTCGCTTCGGCCGGGTGCTCTTCGAGCCAGTCGCCCAGCTTCTCGTTCGTGACGCGCTCGACGAACGAACGGATGTCGGTGTTGCCGAGCTTGGTCTTGGTCTGCCCTTCGAACTGGGGATTGCGCAACGTCACCGAGATGATCGCGGTCAGCCCTTCACGGATGTCCTCACCGGTGAGGTTGTCGTCCTTGTCCTTGAGCACGCCCTTGCTGCGCGCGTAACGGTTGAGCACGTTGGTGAGCGCCTTCTTGAAGCCCTCTTCGTGCATCCCGCCTTCGGTGGTCGCGATGTTGTTCGCGAACGAGTGAAGACCTTCGTAGTAACCGGTGTTCCACTGGAGCGCGAACTCGCCTTCGCCTTCGGCGTACGTGTCGCCGAACGAGATCACCGTGCTGAACAACGGCTCCTTCGAGGCGTTGAGGTGCGCGACGAAGTCGACGATGCCGCCCTCGTACTTGAAGGTCTGCTCGTTGACGGGGTCGACCCGCTCGTCTCGGAAGATGATCTCGAGACCCTTGTTGAGGAACGCCATCTCGCGGAGGCGCTCGAGCAGCGTCAGCGCGCGGAACTCGAGCTCTTCCATGATCGTGCCGTCGGGCCAGAACGTGACGCTCGTGCCGTGGCCGTCGGAGTCGCCCACGCGCTCCAGCGAGCCGACGGGCTCACCACCATCGAGAAACGTCTGGGTCCAGCGTCCGCCGTCGCGCTCGATCTCGAGATCGAGCCGGCGCGACAAGGCGTTCACGACCGAGACCCCGACGCCGTGCAGGCCGCCGGAGATCTTGTAACCCTCCCCGCCGAACTTGCCGCCCGCGTGGAGCATCGTGAACACGATCTCCGCCGCCGACTTGTCGGGGTACTCGGGGTGCGGGTCGACCGGGATCCCCCGGCCGTTGTCGACCACCCGGCAGCCGCCGTCGGCGAGCATCGTGATGTCGATGCGGTCCGCGTAGCCCGCGAGAGCCTCGTCGACGGAGTTGTCGACGACCTCGTAGACGAGGTGGTGAAGGCCCGTGGGACCCGTGGAACCGATGTACATACCGGGCCGCTCGCGCACGGGCTGCAGGCCCTTGAGAATCGAGATGTCCTTGGCCGCGTACGCCACGCGTGTACCCCTTCGACGGGCTCCGGCGGAAGCCCTGGTCAGCGTGCTGCCCACACCCCGTTCCGGCACGCGAAAGGCCTGGTGAGAGGGGGTGTCTTCGGTTCTCACAGTGTACCAGAACCGGGCCGGTCCGAAGGTCGTTCCGGCCTTATTCGGGAGGGGCTCCGGGACCGTTCACGACGACGCGAATCGAGGTCACGACACCGGGTCCGCAGCGCCGCTGCGCGCGCTCCACGACCTGGCGTTCGGCGTAGCGCAACTGGGTCGCCCAGCCGGGCCCGTCGACCGCGATCGTGCACACGCCGGCGCGGATCGAGCGGATGTGCGCGTGGCCGACGAGCGCGGCGCCGACGATCTCCGGCCACGCGCCCGCGATCGTCGCGAACGCGTCGGGTGCCGCCATTCCGAGCTCCCGGCCGACCGCGGCCACCGAGTCGCCGAGTGGCACCGGCTCCCCCGGTTCGCGGGAGCGTTTCATGCGCGCGTCTCTTCGACGCGACCCGCGGCGATGCGCAACACGCGATCGGGCTCGACGTCGGCGGGAATCACACCCGCGGTGGTCAACAGCGTCTGGCCCGACGGGAGGTTGCGCACCAGCGCGCTGGACCGGCGCGCGTCGAGCTCACTGAACACGTCGTCGAGCAGCAAGACGGGGGGCGTGCCTGTCAGTTCGTGCACGACGCCCCGACCCGCGAGGCGCAGGGCGAGCGCAAGCGTTCGCTGCTCGCCCTGTGACGCCTGAGTGCGCGCGTCGAGGCCGTCGATCGTCAGCTTCCAGTCGTCGCGGTGCGGCCCGACGAGGGTCACGCCCCGTTCGATCTCGGCGCGCCGGCGCGCGACGAGCGCCGCGCGCAGATAGTCGTCGATCGCGTCGACATCGCCGATACCGAGTGGTGCCGGCGCCCAATCCGCTTCGTAGGACTCGCACACATGGTTCTTCGGGCCGTCGGCGAGCGCTTCGTAGGCATCGTCGACCGCGGGCCCCAGACGCTCGACGAGCTGCAGGCGTCCACGCACGAGCTCACCGGCGGCCTGGACGAGTTGCTCGTCGAGCACGTCGAGTGTGGTCTGGGCCGACGCGTCGCGGACACCGGTCCGCAACAATGCCGTGCGTTGCTTCACCACTCTTTCGAAGTCAACGCGTGCCGCGTCGTAGCGCACCGCGAGCATCCCGAGGAGCTCGTCGAGATAGGCCCGGCGCGCGCCGGGGCCTTCCTTGACGAGCTCGAGATCGTCGGGGGCGAACACCGCGACGCGCAACAAGCCGTGGAGATCACGGGCCCGGGTGATCGAACGCTTGTTACACAGCACCCGGTTGCGGCCGCTCGCGCGGATCTCCGCTTCGAACAGTTGCAGCCGATCGTCACTCATGATCTCGGCGCGCACGATCGCCTGGTCCTTGCCGTTCCGAACCAGTGGTGCGTCGGTTGTCCCACGAAACGAATGACTGCGCGCGATCCAGGCAATCGCTTCGAGCACGCTCGTCTTGCCCTGCCCGTTCGCGCCGTGGATCACGGTGAGGCCGGGATCCAATTCGAGATCGACACCCTGCAGGCACCGGAAGTCGTCGAGCCAGAGATGTCCCACTCGCGTGGTCGAGCGGGTCGCGGGCTCGGCGAGCATCGACGTCAGCCGGACTTCGGAGTCAGGAGGTGCGCACCGGCATCAGGAGATACAAGAAGTCGCCGTTGTCGGCGGCGTGGAGCGTTGCCGGCTTGAGCGGATCGATGGTTTCGAGCACGACCTCGTCGGTGTCGACCGCGTCGACGCCGTCGTGCAGGAACATCGGGTTGAACGCGACGGTCAGCTCAGTGCCTTCGAACTTCGCGTCGACCGACTCCTGCGCGCTCCCGACGTCTTGCGCCGACATCGACAACTCGAGCCCGCTCGCGTTCATCGTGAGTCGTACTGCCGCGTTGTCGCGGTTCTGACCGACGATCTGCACGCGATCGAGCGCTTCGATCAACGCCGCGCGCGTAACGATCAACCGATTCGGGTAGCCGCTGGGAATCAGCTGCTCGTAGTTGGGGAATTCACCTTCGATGAGCCGGGCGGTCACCTCGGCGCGCGAGGTACGGAACACCACATCGCGTTCCCGCAACACGACTTCGATCTCGCCGTCACCCGCGAGGCGCTGCACTTCCGACAGACCCTTCGCCGCGACGAGCACGCGCTGGCCCTCGGTGAGCATGCTCACACCTTTGAGGTCTCGTACCGCGAGCCGGTAGGAGTCGGTCGCGACGAGTCGGAGCCCGCCGGCGTGCGTGGTCAGGAGCACACCGGTCAGAATCGGGCGGAGATCGTCCTTCGACGCGGCGCGCACGACTTGGCGCAGCGCGAGCGCGAACGCCGATGCGTCGAGCCGAACACCCTGGCCATCGTTCGACGCCAAACGCGGGTAGTCCTCTGCCGGCTTCAAACGAAGTGACGTCGAGAACCGTCCCGCGGTGATGACCGCCTCGTCACCGGTGACCGTCACGACGACGGTGCCGGGCTCGAGCTTGCGCACGATGTCACCCAACATCTTCGGCACGACGGCCACGCCGGTCTCTTCCACCTCCGCCGGCACCTGGACCCGGTTGGTGATCTCCAGGTCGGAGCCGACGAGCTCGAGGCCGTCCCCCGATGCGGTGATCCGCAGGTCCTGGAGCACTGGCAGCGCGCCCGTTCGGCTTGCGACAGTGCGCTGGGCGGTTGCGATCGCCTCAGCAAGGGTGTCGCGCTCGCAGCGGAACTTCACCTCGGCCTCCTCATATGCAAAGTTGCATTTCTTGGTAGTCGTAGTAGTAGTGCCTGTGGATTGTGGACAACATGCTTTCGGGGCTGGTCAGCATGGTCGCGTGTCCTCACCGCTTCGTCCCCAGTATCCACAGGCGTCGGTGGACACTCGGCTCGGGCGCCGGGTTGTCCCTGGTCGCGGGGTCATTGTCCCCAGTAATCCACAGCATTATCCACTGCCGTGCTTGATGCGGCCGATCAGCTCGTTGACTTGGTCGAAGACCACTCTCCGCTCCGCCATCTGACCGCGGATCTTCTCGCAGGCGTGCATGACGGTCGTGTGGTCACGGCCTCCGAACTCCTCGGCGATCTTCGGATAGCTGTAGTCGGTCAGCTCCCGGAAGACGTACATGCCGATTTGGCGGGCCGTGACGAGCGGCCGGCGCCGGCTCTTGCCGCACAGGTCGTCGATGGTCCAGCCGAACATCTTGGCGGTCTCCTCGAGGATCAGCTGCGGGGTGATCACCCGGGGCCGGCTCGCGGGCAGGAGATCGGAGAGCACCTCGCGCGCGACGTCTTCGGTGAGCGGCACGCGATGAAGACTCGAGTAGGCGGCCACGCGGATCAGTGATCCTTCGAGCTCTCTCACGTTGTCGACGACGTTCTCCGCGATGAACCCGAGCACGGAGTCGGGGATCCCGTCGAGATGCTCGGATTCCGCCTTTTTCTGGAGAATTGCCAGCCGGGTCTCGAACTCCGGGGGCTGGATGTCGGTGATGAGGCCCCACTCGAAGCGACTGCGCAAACGGTCTTCGATCGTGGCGATCGACTTCGGCGGCCGGTCGGAGGAGATGACGATCTGACTGCCGCGGCCGTGCAGATCGTTGAACGTATAGAAGAATTCCTCCTGGAGCTGCTCGGTGCGCTCGAGGAACTGGATGTCGTCGACGAGCAGCACGTCGACCTCGCGGTAGCGGCGCTTGAAGCCCGGCATGTGCTTCGAGCGCATCGCGTCGACGAACTCGTTCATCATCGTTTCCGTCGACACATAGCGAACGCGCTTGCTGGAGAACAGCTCGCGCACGTGATGACCGATCGCGTGCAACAGGTGCGTCTTACCGAGCCCGGCCGGCCCGTAGATGAACAACGGGTTGTACGAACGGGCCGGGCTCTCGGCCACCGACATCGCGGCTGCGTGCGCGAAGCGGTTCGAGGCACCGATGACGAACTGGTCGAACGTGTATCGGGGATTCAACGACGTGGTCGGCCACGCGGCGCCGGCATCGGTCTCCGCGATGCGCCGGGCGTCCTCGAACGAGGTCGATGCCGCTGGACCGGGCGTCAGCTGATCGAGCGAGACCAGCTCCTCGCGCCTCGGGGTGGTGTCGACGAGCAGCGAGATGTCGAGGGGGACCCCGGTGAGCGCCTGGGCCGCATCAGCGAGCAGGCCGAGGTAGCTGGTGCGCAGCCGCTCGATGGTCACCGAGCTCGGGACCCCCAAAATCAGGGTGTCGTCACTCAGATCGAGCGCGTGCACGCCCTGGAACCACGTGTTCCAGGTGGCTTCCGAGAGTTGGGCGCGGACGGCCGCGGCCACCTTTGCCCACAGGTCGTCTGCTGCAGGTGTGCCCACGCTGGCGGCTCCCCGAGGTTGTCCACAGGTATATCCACATGTGTGCAGAAACACCCGCGGGGGCGTCTCCCGGGCGCAGTCAGCGGTTCGCCAACTGCGCGATATGTGGGGAAGTACCGGGCACACCGGGGCGCCGGGGGCCGGGTCGCGGACCATATCAGCGCTGTGGACAACGCAACAAGGGCATCACTTGCACCCTTGGCAACACGCAATCGAGAGGCCGACCCGACGTCTGATTGCCGGGCCGATTGTCGCGTGGGCCGGTTCGGCCGTAGACTCCCGCTCTGCCGCGCGCCGAACGCCCTAGTTCTGACGGTGCCGTTTGCTGAAGAAAGTGCCGTTTCTTGTTGGAGGCGGTGGCGCGCCCCGCCCCAGGGACCATCGAAGAGATGTCCCGGGCGCTCGAGGAGGCCATGCGTGAAGAGAACGTTCCAACCGAACAACCGCAAGCGAAGCAAGAAGCACGGGTTCCGCCTGCGGATGCGGTCGAAGGCCGGGCGAGCGGTGCTGCACCGACGCCGGGCCAAGGGCCGCTCCCGCCTGTCGGCCTGATCTGGCCAATTCGTGAGCGATCGTCGTTTCGCGCGCTGGCTACGGGCCGGCGCCGGCGTCGAGGTGTCGTCATGGTGACCTATGCGGTGGTCGGGTCGCCATCCGAGCCCCCGCGCGTCGCCTTTGCCGTCGGCCGCCGCGCCGGCGGCGCGGTGGCGCGCAACAAGGTCCGCCGCCGCCTGCGCGCCGCGACCCGAGCCCATGCGGGCGAATTCGAACCCGGCCGCGCGTACCTCGTCGGTGTCGTCGGTGCCCAGACCACCCCACCCTCGTTCTCGGGGCTGTCCGACTCCCTGTCCAAGGCTTTGCGCGCGCTCCGTGAGGACCCGGCGTGACCCGCTCGCTCCCCGCGCGGGGCCTGTTGCGAAGTATCGACCTCTACCAGCAGATGAGTTCCCACCGTACGTCGTCGTGCCGGTTCGTTCCGTCGTGCTCGGAGTACGCACGCGAGGCCGTGGAGGCCCATGGAGCCGCCCGAGGCGCCTGGCTGAGCGCGCGCCGGTTGTCGCGCTGCCATCCGCTCGGCGGATCTGGATTCGATCCCGTGCCGCCAGCGCGGACAGTGCCGGTGCATGCGCGCTCCGCGCACGCGGAGCCGGGAGGGAACTGACGTGACCCTCGACCCGATTTACCGCGTCATCGGCTACCTCCTCGCCGTCTTCTACGTGCCCTTCCACAGCCTCGGGCTCGCGATCATCCTGCTGACGCTGGTGATCATGCTCATCCAGTTCCCGCTGACCGCCAAGCAGGCGCGGTCGATGATCCAGATGCAGCGGGTGCAGCCCGAGATCAAGAAGATCCAGGCGAAGTACAAGGACGACAAGGCCAAGCAGAACGAGGAGCTGCTGAAGTTCTACCAGGAGAACAAGATCAATCCACTGGCGGGCTGCCTGCCGATCCTGGTCACGATCCCGATCGGTATGGCGATGTTCCGCACGTTCTCGCTCGGCGTGCAGTCGCACCTCCCCAAGAGCGGCACCCTCGGGAAGCTGTACGGCGACCTCTGCTCCGGCCACCTCGACGACACCAAAGCATGCGGAAAAGCGATCTCGCACCACGCCCCCGCCGCGATGCGCTTTCTGGGGTTGAGTCTCGATATCAGCGCGAGCCGGGCGCACGGCTTCCCGACCGTTCTCCCCTATTACGTCCTCGTCGGCCTGGTCGTGCTCACCGGTTGGTACCAGGTGCGCCAGACGCAGGCGCGCAGTCTGCAGAGTGGCAACGCCGCGCCGAACGCGCAGATGCAGGCGATGACGAAGATCTTCCCGGTGATCTTCGGGGTCATCACGCTCGGGATCAACGCCGGCGCCACCCTCTACTTCGTCGTGTCGAACATCTGGCGCATCGGCCAACAGCATCTGGTGATCGGCAAGATGTACGACCAGGCGATCGCGGCTGGTGAGTTGAAACCGGGGACCAAGGGCGCGCCACTCAAGAAGCCGGTCGACGAGGATGTCACGGACGCCGGCGGCAACGGCGCTCCGCCCAGGAGCAAACCGGCCAACCGGAAGTCGGCGGCGGGCGCGAAGTCACCGCCCGGGGGGAAGCAGCCGAACGCCAAGGGCCAGAACGGCAAAGGTTCGCCTGACGGCGCCGGCCAGGGCATGACCCCCGGCGCGCGCCGCAAGAAGAAGCGGAAGCGCTGAGCATGGAATGGATCGAGGTCTCGGCCCGGACGTTGGACGACGCGCGCGAGTTGGCGCTGGACCGTCTCGGCGTCGTCGGAGACGAGTTGGAGTACGAAGTCATCGACGAGCCGCGCGGCGGGCTCTTCGGTCTCGGCCGGACCGACGCCCGGATCCGCGCCCGGGTAAAGCCGCTCTCCCGGGAGAAGCCACCCGACCGCCGGCGCCGTCGATCGAACGAACGACGCCCGAACAACTCCTCCCGCAAGCCGCGCGGCGAGGGCTCCCCGAATCGAGGGGGCGAGGGCCGCGTCGCGGCGCCGGCGAGCTCGGAGTCCCGGGATCCCGAGAAGGCAGATGGGCAATCGGACCAGCCCGAGGGCAGTCGGCCGACATCGTCTCGCTCCCGACGTCGGGGTCGAGGTCGGGGCGCGGGTGCGGCGAGTGCGGAGACGATAGGCGAGAGGCCCTCAAGCTCGGGCCGTGGTGATCGACCGGAGGCGAAGATGGACGCAGACCCCGAAGCGCAGGATCTCGATGTCGAGGCTCAGGCCGAGCACGCGGCGGAGTTCGCCGGAAGCCTGGTCGAGGCCATGGGTCTCAAGGGTTCCGCGAGCGCTCGAGTCGAGGACGAGACGGTGCTCGTTGCGATCGAGGGTGAGGGGCTCGGGCTCCTCATCGGCCCCGAGAGCAAGACCCTCCTGGCGGTCGAGGAGCTCGTTCGGGCCGTCGTCCAGCACGGCCTCAGTGGTCGCAGCGCGCGCCTGCGGGTCGATGTCGGCGGCTACCGCGAGCGCCGCCGCGAAGCCCTGGCCGCGTTCGCCCGCCAGGTCGCCGAGGAGGTGCTCGCCAACAATCTCGAGCGGGCGCTCGAGCCGATGAACCCGCCGGATCGCAAGGTCGTCCACGACGCCGTTGCCGAGATCGACGGTGTCGCGACCAGCTCCGAGGGTGAAGAGCCCCGACGCCGCGTGGTGATCAGCCCGGCGTGACGCCGTCGGAGGCAGAACTGCTCGACGTCCTCGTTCGGGCCCAGTCTCTGCGCTTTCTCGGTCCGGGGGATCCGGCCGACCACCTCTCCCATGCCCTCGGCTTCCGGGACGCGGCCGTAGCCCACCTCGGAACCGAGCCCGACCGCTTCTGCGACCTGGGCACGGGCGGAGGCGTTCCCGGCCTCGTGCTCGCCGCCCTGTGGCCGGCGAGCCACGGAGCACTCGTCGAGTCGGCAGCCCGCCGGTGCGCAGCGCTCGAGGGTTGGAGCCGTGATCTCGGAATCCAGGACCGGGTCGAGGTCCTCCAGGGCCGGGCGGAGTACTGGGCCCACGCCGACGGTTACCGCGAGACCTTCCAGATCGTCACCGCCCGCAGCTTCGCCCGCCCGGCGATCACGGCCGAGATCGCGGCGGGGCTGGTTCGGCTGGGCGGCGCGCTCGTCGTCAGCGATCCACCGGATGCGCCGCCCGAGCGCTGGCCGGCCGCCGCCCTGGCCGATCTCGGCTTCGGCCCCGCCGCTCCGGTGATCGAGCGGGCCGTCCACTTCACCTGTCTGGACAAGCTCCGGCCAACAGATCCGGCGACGCCCAGGTCGGAGGGCAAGCCCGCCAAACGTCCACTGTGGTGACGGCGTCCCCCGATGGGGTGTTCCACGTGGAACGTCGCCCTCGAACCGCCCGCAGGAAATGTTTCACGTGGAACGCGGGGTCGCTAGATTCTGCGCGTCGGCGCGTAGTACGCTGCCGCCGTCGTCGCCGGGCCCGGGTTCACGAAACCGGTTTGAGGCAACGATTCCTTACTGCCGGGCGCGGGTGACAACGCCGGCCCGGAAAGCCGCTTCGGAGGCTGGATGGCAACGCAAGAGCCTGACCGGAGTACGCGGCGGCGATGGTTTCGGATGCCGAGCTCTCAGCCGAGTCGCCCCGAGGCCCCGCCCGCCCCTGCCCCAGAAGAGTCGGAGTCGCCAGTGCCGCGAGATGTTCCTGCCCCTCCCGCCCCGGTCGAGATCCCGCCTGCCGTGGAGCTCGAGGACAACCCCGGCATCTCCCCGGAGATTCCGGCCGAGCCTCCCGCCGCCGAGGATGCGAACGTCGCGGTTGAAGCACCGCCCGAAAAGCCGGCCAAGCCGGAAATGGCGGAGAACGCCATCGGCGACCCGGAGCGCACCGAGGAGCAGATTGCGGCGTCGATGACGTTGCCGCGTGTCATCTCGATCGCGAATCAGAAGGGTGGCGTGGGCAAGACCACGACCGCGGTCAACCTCGGCGCCGCCCTCGCCGAGATCGGCTACCGGGTCCTGGTGGTCGACCTCGATCCGCAGGGGAACGCCACCACCGGTCTCGGGATCAGCCATCGCAATGTCGAAGGTTCGATCTACGACGTCATCATGAACGACACCCCGGTCGACGACTGCGTCGAGCCGACCAGCGTCAAGAACCTCTTCGTGTGCCCGGCGACCATCGACCTCGCCGGGGCCGAGATCGAGCTCGTCCCGGCGTTCTCACGCGAGCTCAAGCTCAAGCGGGCACTGCAGAGCGCGCGAGACGACTACGACTTCACGTTGATCGACTGCCCGCCGTCGCTCGGGCTCCTGACCGTGAACGGTCTCGCCGCCTCCGACGACGTCATCGTCCCGATCCAGTGCGAGTACTACGCGTTGGAGGGTCTCGGTCAGCTGCTGCGCAACGTGGCGCTGGTCAAGTCGAACCTCAATCCCGAGCTCGAAGTCCGTGGCATCGTCTTGACCATGTACGACGCGCGCACGCGACTTGCGGTTCAGGTCGAGGCGGAGGTGCGCGAGCACTTCGGCCCGAAGGTGTACCGGACGGTGGTCCCCCGCACGGTGCGGATCTCCGAGGCGCCGTCGTTCGGAGAGCCGATTATCGTCTTCGACCCGTCATCCCGCGGTTCCATCGCTTACCGCGAGCTGGCAAAGGAGGTGAGCCGTGGCACGGCCCGGCGGGTTGGGTAGAGGTCTCGGTGCGCTGATCCCGACCGGCGTCGTCTCGAAGGACGAGGTCGGGCTCCAGGAGATACCGACCGCCGCTATCCGGCCGAATCCCCAGCAGCCCCGAGAGCACTTCGACGAGGAGTCGCTCGCGGCCCTCGCCGAATCCATCCGGGAAGTCGGCGTGCTCCAGCCGGTCCTGGTCCGGGCGGGTGGTGACGGCTTCGAATTGATCGCCGGCGAGCGGCGCTGGCGGGCGGCGCGCCGCATCGGGCTCCAGACGATCCCCGCGATCGTGCGCACCGCGGACGACGCCTCGATGCTGCAGCAAGCGATCATCGAGAACGTCCAGCGCGAGGAGCTGAACCCGCTCGAGGAGGCCGCGGCGTATCAGCAGCTCATCGAAGACATCTCCTTGACCCACGACGACGTCGCGGTCCGGGTCGGCCGGAGTCGCGCGACCATCACGAACACCTTGCGGTTGCTCCAACTGCCCCCTTCGATTCAGCGCCACCTCAAGGAGCGGGCGCTCCGCATGGGTCACGCGCGCGCGTTGCTCGGAACGCCCGATCGAGCGTTCCAGGAGCAGCTTGCCAAGCGCGCGGTCGCGGAGGAGCTGTCGGTCCGAGAGGTCGAGGAAGCCATTCGCCGGCGCGAGGACTCAGGCCCGACGGCTGCCCCGACCGCGCGCGCGACGAAGCTGCGGCCCCCGGGCCTCCTCGAGCTCGAAGAGCTGCTCGGCGACTACCTCGAGACCCGCGTGAAGATCACCATGACCCCGCGTCGCGGCCGGGTCGAGATCGAGTTCGCAACCCTCGAGGACCTCGAGCGCATCTACCGCGTCATCACCGAGGCGAAGCGCCCGACATCCTGAGCGCCGACATCCTGCCGGCGCTCACGCGACCTCGATCGGCTCCTCGATGCCCTTGCGCACACCGGCGGCGAGCGCCTGCGCGAGCGCGGGCCCACTCGACGCGAGCAGCGATGCGCCCGTTGGTTCGTCACGCGAGAACAGCTCGCACATCACCGCGGCCATGCGCGTCTCGCGCAGCAGACGGTAGGTACGGCCCGTTGGCTCGTCGACGCGCGGAAGCACGGCGCGCATCGTTTCGGTGACACCGCGGGCGAGGCACAGCCCGGCCTCGGACCGAAACGTCTGATTTGCAAAGTACGCGCACCGCGCGCCGGTTTCGGTCCCGGTGCCGATGGCGATGCACACGTCGGCGCCGAACGCGTTGGCCTGCGCGGCGAGCACGGCATGCTCGTCGCCGGAGGTGTCCGGCACCACGATTGCACCCTCGCCGCGCAGCCGACGCGCGACGCCGGCCCCGAGCGCGGCGAGGCCCGGGTCGACGACGAGGAACAAGCGGCGATCGCGCAATCCGCGACCGTCACGGCGCATGGCCTCGCGCTCGCGTACCGACGCGACCGAACCTCCGGCCAGACTCCCGACGCGAACCAGCGCGATGACCGTCGCGGGCCCGCACACGCCGTCGGGCTCGAGGCCGTACTCGCGCTGGAACTGGCGAAGTGCAGTTTCGGTCTCCGGACCGAGAATGCCGTCTTCGCGGCCGGCATCGAAGCCGAGCGCGTTGAGGCGACCCTGAAGGTCGATCACATCGTCACCGCGCAACATCGGCGCGCGCGAATAGAGGAGGCGATCGCCGAGGCCGTAGCTGCTCTCGATCAGCGCGCCCCAGGTCTCGGGTCCGCAGATCCCGTCGAGCCGGAGCCGGCGCCGAGTCTGGAACTCCCGCACCGCCGCGAGGGTCTCGTCCCCGAAGATCCCATCGAACGTGACGGTATAGCCACAGCGCGTGAGGCGCTCCTGCAGGTCGCGAACTGCGGGCCCGGCATCCCCGGAATGCAACAGCGTCGTCGGGCTCACGCGGTCACGTCGTCAAGTGATGAACTCGGAGAGCTCCTCGAGGAGCTGCGCCTTGCCCTTGGCGCCGACGAGACGCTTCTTCACCTCGCCATCGGTGAACAAGAGAAGCGTCGGGATGCTCATCACGTCGTATCGACGCGCGATGTTCGGGTTGTCGTCGACGTTGAGCTTCGCGATCTGCAGCTTGCCCGCGTGCTCCTTGGCAATGTCTTCGAGCACGGGTGCGATCATCTTGCAGGGGCCACACCATTCGGCCCAGAAGTCCACGAGCACCGGCGCGTCCGCGCCACCGACGCCTTCGTCGAATGTCGCGTCGGTCAAGGTCATGATTCCGTCAGCCACGGTTGTGCATCCTTTCGTGGGAAGTCAACTCTACCCGCCGGAGATCTGACTACCGGAGCGCTGGTCTCCGAGTGCCTCGAGATAGCGCTCGGCTTCGAGCGCAGCCACGCAACCCGATCCGGCCGCGGTGACCGCCTGACGGAACGTCTTGTCTTGCACGTCGCCACCCGCGAACACGCCCGGGACCGACGTCTGGGTCGTGCCCGGAACGGTGATGACGTAACCGTCTTCGTCGAGGTCGATCTGGTCGACGAACAGCTTCGTGTTCGGGTCGTGACCGATCGCCACGAACACGCCGCTCACGGGGAGCTCACTCGTGTCGTCGGTTTCGACGTCGCGCAACACCAGACCCGTGACGCTGCCGTCGCCGGTCACTGATTCGACCTTGCTGTTCCAGCGAAATTCGACCTTCGGGTTCGCGAACGCGCGGTCTTGCATGATCTTGGACGCGCGCAGCTCCTTGCGCCGGTGCACGAGCGTCACCTTGTCGGCGAAGCGCGTGAGGAACGTTGCTTCCTCGACTGCCGAATCGCCGCCGCCGATGACCGCGATCTCCTGACCGCGGAAGAAGAAACCGTCGCATGTCGCGCACGTCGAGACGCCGTGACCGAGAAGCTTGCGCTCGGAGTCGAGCCCGAGCATGCGCGCCTGCGCGCCCGTCGAGATGATGATGGTGTGCGCCGCGTACTCCGTGCCGTGCACCCAAACCCGCTTCGGGTCCGAGGAGAAATCGACGCGATCGGCGTCGGCGGTCACGAACTCCGCGCCGAAACGCACGGCTTGCTCGCGAAACTGCGCCATGAGCTCCGGACCGAGAATTCCGTCGACGAAGCCCGGGTAGTTCTCGACATCGGTGGTGAGCATCAGCTGCCCGCCCGCACCGATTCCTTCGATGACGAGTGGATGCAGGTTGGCGCGCGCCGTGTAGATAGCGGCGGTGAGCCCGGCCGGGCCGGACCCGACGATGATGACTTCCCGGGTTTCCATGGTTCCTCGTCTGCGCCCGGGATCACCTGCCGGAGCGCATCTTCACGCTGGGGTCAGGACTTGCTCGGCCGCGCGTTGCGCCTTGACCAGCACCAACAGCCAACGGCTACAAAGATTCCGCCGAGGACGCACCACGGCACCCACACGTGCCCGCGCGCGGCGATGGTCAGCAGGCGGAAGGAGGCGATGGTCATCATCGTGAGTGCCGGCAGCAACACGAGCACCGCGAGCAGGCCGTAGATCACGGTGCGGGCGACGGCTTGCGCGGGCTCGACCGTGCGTTCGCGCACGAGCCCGACCGCGTTGTCGATCGCGTTGGCGGCGTCGGTGGTCCAGTCGCTCATGTCATCGTCCCCGGCCTCGTGTCGGCGGCGCAGCGTACATGCCGCGCCGCCGGCGGGCCCGTGGCGTCAGCGCAGCGGTTGCTTTCTGACCAGGGAGCAGTCCCGCACCCGGATGACGTAGGCGTAGGGATGGCCGGCGCCGTCGTAGAGCAGGATCAGGACGGGAGCGCCGGCGACGGTGCCGCGCGCGATGAGTGCGGGTCGGGCCGTGATGTCGTAGCGCCGAAGCCGTGTTGCCGTGCAAGCCGGCGCCGCCCTGGTCGCAAACGAGGAGTCCTGCAGAGCAGGGCTGCCCGGCGTGTCGACCGGCTGCGGCGCAGACCCCACCGACTTTTGTCCCGTCGTGGTCTGATAGGAGCCGGAGGCCGGTTTCCTCGACGCCCGCGCCAAGAGCTGCAGCGCCGGCGCGCGCAGCGCTTGGGCCCGGGTCACGTCGCCGAGCTTGGCCTGGTTGTCGTTCGTGAGGGCGCGGGGCGCGGTGCCCTTCTCGGCCCCCACGGTGTCGTGTTGTGTCGGCGACGACACCGCCTTGCCCGACGACTTCGCGTTCGAGTGCCCGGAACGCTGCATCGAGGTCACACCCACGATCACGGCGACCGCGGCCGCCACCGAGCCCGCCGCGACCAGAACCCGCCATTGCCGCTCGCGCTTCCCCCGACGCGCGCGCACAGCCGCGAGGTCGTCGGTGGCCATCGCCGCGGCGATCAGCCGGTCTTCTACTGAAGCCTCGACCGGCGGTCGAGACGCGAGGAGGTCGCGCGCGCGAGTCAGCGCGACCCGGCGGGCATCGGTTCCGGGTGTCGCCTTCAGCCGGGTGCGCGCTTCGGCCGCGCTGAGACCGAGGTCGCGCGCCGCGGCCTCGAGGTCGCCGTCGAGATCCGCGCTGAGCAGCGCGTCGACGGTTTCGGGACTCAGGGGTGTGGGTTCGTTCATGGTGCTCTCGAGGTTGGATGTTCCGAACCACCCGTTTGGTTCCCTGCGTCGTCGCGCTCGGTGAGGTGGTCGGCGAGGGCGGATCGGCCGCGGGCGATGCGCGACCGCACGGTTCCGGGTGGGATGCCGAGCACCTCGGCGATCTCCGCGTAGTCGAGGCCGACGAGATCGCGCAGCGCGACGGCGGCGCGGTGGTCGGGAGAGAGTTGACTCAGGGCGGCGTCGACGTCGAGCTGATCGGCGACGAGATCGTCGATCGACCGGCTCCCGGTGCGCGGCTCGGGAACGAATTCGACGGGGGCGGGCCGCCGGGCCCGGCGCCGGGCCTCGTCGAGTGCGGCGTTGGTGGCAACGCGGTAGCACCACGTCGTGAAGCGCGAGCGCCCGTCGAAGGTGTGGATCTTGCGCGCGATCGCGAGGAGTGCCTCCTGCGCGGCGTCGAGCGCGTCTTCGGGATTCGACAACACCCGCCGGCACACCGCGTTGACCAAGCCCGCGTGCCGGCGGAGGAGCGCCTCGAGCGCGGCCCGGTCGCCGCTCGCGGCCGCGGCGGCGAGTGCATCGTCGCCTTCGTCGCCCATCATCGGCGCTGGGGAATTCTCGTCAGGCTTTGCGCTCGATCCATGTGAGCCCGATCGCGCCGGGGCCGACGTGCACCCCGACCACCGGTCCGATGCGGCCGACGACCATCTCGGCGCCGGGCACCTTGGGTTGTACCTTCTCGATGAACGTGTCGAGATCGGCGGCGGCCGAGTGGAGGACGCAGATCGACTCGACGTTCCCTTCGGGGATCTTGTCGATGATGAACTGCAACGCCTTCGACCGAGTGCGGACCTTGCCCGCTTCCTCGACGGCCCCGTCGACGACCGTGATGATGGGCTTGATCGACAGCATCGAGCCGAGCATTGCGCGGGCGCCGCCGATGCGACCACCCTTCTTCAGGTACTCGAGCGTGTCGAGCGTGGCGAGGAGTCGCTGCCGGCTCCGCCGCTCGACGACCTCGCCGGCGATCGTGTTCACATCGGCGCCTTCGGCGGCGCGCCGCGCCGCGTGCAGCGCCAGGTTGCCGATGCCCATCGAAGCGGTCTGCGAGTCGATGACCTCGATCTCGCAGAGCCCGTCGAGCGCTTTCGCCGCGACCTGGGCGGACTGCATTGTCGCCGAGAGGCTCGCCGACAGGTTGACGCACACGATGCCGTCGGCACCGTCGGCATGCAACGCGCGGAACGCCTCTTCGAACGCGCCGACCGACGGCGCCGCGGTCTCGGGGAGCACCGAAGCGGTCCCGAGCTTCTGCCAGAAGGCCTCGGTGTCCAGCTCCTTGCGGTCGACGTACTCGCGGTCTCCGAAGCGGATCGTGAGCGGGACCACCTCGATGCCGAGCCGTTCGCAGACCTCGGGCGGAAGATCACAGGCACTGTCGGTCACGACGCGAACGGCCATGGTTCCTCCTCGAGGGGTGAGTCCGATTCGTCAATCCGATTCGAACGCGCCACCCATGGTTACACGTCGAGCGGTGCGGGGGCGCGTCGCAGGCTCGAGAAGAGCGATCGAAGCTCCGGCGCGCGCAGCACTGCGAGCACGACGACGTACGCGATGCCACCCGCGACCGTCGCCGCCGCAGTTGCCACCAGGGCCCGGTTCGCGGTCTCGCGTCCGATCGCGGCTGCAAGCGGTGAGGCAACGATCGCGAGCGCAACGCCGGCGATCAGAGCCCGAACCGTCGTGGCGCCGACTACCGCGTCGACGGGTTTCGGCATGCGCCGGTGAAGCATGACGAGAGCAAGGATCGCGGCGACCGAGTAGGCCCCGGTCCACGCCAGCGCGAGGCCCTGCACGCCCAGCGACGGGAACAGCGCCAACGCGAGGGCGACGTTCAGTCCGTTCTCGATCGCGTTCACGAGGAACGGCGTGCGGGTATCCGCCAGCGCGTAGAAGCCGCGCAGGGCATAGAGGTACACCGAGAACGCGACCAGCCCGATCGAGAGGGCCTGCAGCGTGTCGGCGGTGACCGCGGCGTCGTGGGGGTGGAAGCCACCGCGCACGAGAACACCCACCATCGGTTGCGCGAGCGCGACGAAGGCGACGGCGGCCGGGAGCATGAGCAGGATGATGTACCGCAGTCCGAGGCGGAACTTGCGAGCGAGCTCGTCGAGGTCGTGCTGCGCGGCACTGCTCGACAGCTCCGGCATCATCGTCGTCATGATCGACACGGCCAGGAGCCCGTGGGGCACCTGGTAGAAGGTGTACGCGGCGAGATATGCGGACACGTCACCGGTCGTACCGGATTTCGCGAGCACCA
>JBBQER010000067.1:0-22752 GCA_038320885.1 Acidimicrobiia bacterium | reverse complement strand
CTGCTCGCGCAGCAGCTTGTCGCGGCGGGTGAGATGGTGGTTGATGTGCCGGCCACGCTCGCGTCGCGAGCGAGATTGTTGTCGACCGGTCGGTCGAACAAGAACGACCCGAACGATGCGCTCTCCGTCGCGGTGGCAGCGCTTCGTTCGCCGAGCCTGCGCCGCGTTGAGGCGGTCGGCCATAGCGAGGTGTTACGTCTGCTCGCGAAACGGAACATGGATATCGGCAACCAGCGCAGCCGGGTCGTGCGCCGCATGCACTCCCTTGTGCTCGAGCTCAAGAGCGGCGGAATCGCCAAGGAAATCAACGCTTTGCGGTCGGGGTCGACTTCGTTCTCGAAGTGTCGGAGCTTCGAGGCTCTGATCTTCTGGCCCTGCTCGTCGTGACCGCCGCGAGCCCATCGGGCATTCGCGGCGATCGACGCACGGAGCGAGCGTTCGTTCGGTGAGAGTGGCACGCGCGGAACCTCCGAAGACGTTCCGGGTACCCGTACCGGGGCGAGCTGCTTCAGCTCAGGCTAGGTACTACTAGCCGAAATGCTACCGGGTACGCGAGCCGAGTGTGATGCTCTTCCTCGGCGGTCCCATCGCTGTCAGGTACGCGCTTCGCAATTCGCGCGCCGTAACCGACGGGAACCCGTGCTTGCAATCGGCCGGCACCGGATCGGTGTCTTGGAAGAGATCGTCCGTCAACGGAAGAGGCGGCGCAGGTCGAGAACGCCAGCGCGGCCTGACGGCGTTCCACACTTCTGGGGCGCGCGGGTCATCCATGCGTGTATCGAGGTCGACCGTTGGCCGGATTCGTTCCCTAAGCCGATCGTGTCGACGCGCTAACGCCGCTGGATTCTTCGGGCACGGCCTCCATATGGGCCCGATGCCCGTGTGGAAGATCTCGCCGACGCGACAGCCCTTCGGGCAGAACACGATGACTGCGAGCCATTTTGACTTGTCGAGAGCCCCTTGTGCTTCGCGGATGATGTCTCCGATGGGCCGTTGCACGTCTACAGCCGGTCGCCCGGGCTCAGCCGCCGATGAGACTCGCGGGCGCGTTCCGCGGCCGCTGACGCCCCGTAGCGGCGCATCACGGTGTTGGATTCCCAGCCGCCGATCGAGCGCAGGTCGCCTTCGTTGCCGCCGTTGCTCAGCCAGGTATGGGCAAAATAATGGCGCGTCTGGTGCGGGTTGAGCTTCAGCCCGACCGCCTCGGCGCGGCCGCGCACGATGCGATAGGCCCCGTGGTAGTTGAGCGGTCCGCGCTGGCCGATGAATAGGTGCTCGAGCTCGGCGAGGCGGTGCTTCCGGCGTTCGCGCAGGTAGGCGAGGATCGCGCCGGCCGTCTTGGCTCCGAAGGGGGAGACGCGCGACTTGTTGTCTTTGCCGTGGACGAGCGCGACGCCTGTTCGCGTGTCGACGTCGCCGACGCGGAGCGAGATGACTTCGCCGATCCGACATCCGGTGTCGAACATGAATCGCAACATCGCGAGGTCGCGGCGGTCATCGAAGTCGCGCCCCGAGATCGACTTGAGCAGCCGGCGCACGTCCTCGTCGCTCGGCACGTCGGGAGGCCGCTGTGCGTTCTTCGGTTCCTTCATGCGCGCCATCGGCGAGCGTTCGATCTCCTCGTTGTCGACCAGCCAGTTGAACAGCACCCGCAGCGAGCGGAATCGAGTCAGCACCGAGCCGGGCGACAACCGCTCCGACTGGCCGATGATGAACTTCTCGATGTTCCGCCGGCTGATGTCGGCGACTTCGGTGACGCCCTCGGCGACAAGCGACGCGTCGAGCAGTGCGGCCGCTTCCATGTAGGAGGAGATCGTTGCGGGGCTGAGGTTTTTGGCGCGGAGGTGGTAGTCCCATTCCTGCACCAGCAGCGAGAGCTCCGATTCGGCCATACGAGCATTACCTTACGGGTGACCGAGATGCTTCGCGGGAATCGCGCGTAAGTGCAGGTCAAGAGGCGTTATTGCCCCGCTTGCTCCCGAAGCTTATGCTTCATGACCTTGCCGGTAGCATTGCGGGGGAGCTCGGCGACGAACCAGAGCTTGCGCGGGCGCTTGTAGTCGGCGAGGCGTTCCGCGCAGAACGCGAGGAGGGCGGCGTCTTCCAGCGTGGTGCCGGGCTTGCAGACGACGAAAGCGCCGACGTCTTCGCCGAGCACCTGATGCGGGACGCCGATCACCGCGGCCTCCTGCACGTCGGGGTGCTCGAGGATCACGGCCTCCACGTCGGTCGCGTAGATGTTGTTGCCGCCGCGGATGATCATGTCCTTGATGCGGCCCGAGATGTAGACGAAGCCGTCTTCGTCGAGATACGCGAGATCGCCGGTGCGCAACCAGCCGTCGTCGGTCCACGCCGCCGCGCTCGCCCCGTCGTCCTTGTAGTACTCGCGCCGCTTGCCGGGTAGCCGTACGAGGAGCTCGCCGACTTCGTTGGGCGCGCGGAGGTCGTCGGTGTCGGGGTCGACCACCTTGACCTCCATCGGCGCCATCGGCTTGCCGACCGAGCCGATGCGCTTGGCCGCTTCTTCCTTCGGCATCGTGATGAACGCGGGCCCGGCTTCGGTGAGGCCGTAGGAATTGATGACCGACGCCTGCGGCATCTTGTCCTGGAGCTTCTTCAGCGTCGCCGGCGCGAGCGGCGCGCTCCCGATCGAGACGGCCATCGGCGCCGACAGATCGGACGCGTCGAAGCGCGGGCTGGCCGTGATCAGCTCCGCCATCGCGGGAACGAGGAAGATCATCATCGGTTTGTCCTGCTCGACCACGTCGAACCAGCGGTCGACGTCGAAGCGCGGCATGTAGAGACCGGTGAGGCCCATCTTCATCGGATTGAAGATGAAGCTCATCCCCGCGAACGTGAACAGCGGTGCGCCGTGCAGCCACCCGCGATCGGTCCACGGGGAGGCCATGTTCGGCATCATCGCGATGTTGCGGTGCCGCACCAACACACCCTTCGGCAGGCCGGTCGTTCCCGAGGTGTACATGATGTCGGCCATGTCGTCGGCGTCGAGCGGCACTTGGAACTCGCTCGCGTCGAGTGCCGCGATCTCGTCGTCCCACCCGAGCGCGTCGCCGTCGGACCCGTCGGCACTCACGATCGATTGCAGTGACGGAACCGCGGCCCGCACGGTGCGCGCCTGGTCGAGCAGACCGGCGCACGTGAACATCGCGGAGATCTCGGCGTGGCCGAGGATCGTCACCAGCTCGGGCGCCGACAGCCGCGTGTTCGCGGGCACCATCACCGCGCCGGCTTTGTGCACCGCCGCGTACGCGACGATCCAGCGCAGGCAGTATTCGTTCGGGAGCGCAATCGCGACGCGGTCGCCCTTGCTCACGCCGCGGTCGGCGAGCCAGCGCGCGGCCTGGTTGGAGCGGTCGTCCCATTCGCGGAACGTGAGCGTCGTGTTCGAGTCGAGATCCACGTAGCCGGCCGAGTCGGGATAGCTGCGGGCCATGAAGCGCAGCTGGTCGACCAGCAGCGGTCCGTCCGGTTGGTCGTCAGCCATCGTTCATTGTTCGCTCACTGGCCGAAGCCCATGGGCGGGACCTTGCTGGGGCGACCGGCGAACAGCTGGTCCTTGCGGTCGGCGAGCTCTTGCGGCGTCCAGCGCCCCTCGCCGCGATCGAGCGTGTTGGCGAGCGTGAAGCCTTCCATCAGGTGCACCCTCGTACCCCAGACGACGAACACCTGACCGGACACGTCGGCGGCGGCGTCGCTCGCGAGGAACACGACGAGGGGTGAGATGTTCTCGGGCTCCCACTCGGGACCGCCCATGAAGTCGGCCGCGCCGACAACCGTCTCGGTCATGCGCGTGAGCGCGCGCGGGCACACGACGTTGGCCGTGACGCCGTACTTCTTCATCTCACGCGCCAGCACGATCGTCATCGAGACGATGCCGGCCTTGGCGGTCGCGTAGTTGATCTGACCCGCCTGCCCGTAGAGCCCCGACTCGCTCGCGGTGTTGATGATCCGCCCCGAGACTTCTGCGCCGGCCTTCCCCAACGCGCGCCAGTGTTTCACCGCGTGATGGCACACCGCGAGATGACCCTTGAGGTGCACCTCGATCACCGAGTCCCACTCGGCTTCGGTGATGTTGAAGCTCATCGCGTCGCGCAGGATGCCGGCGTTGTTGACGACGATGTCGAGCCGGCCGAACTGGTCGATCGCCTGCTGCACGAGTGCCTCGGCGCCGCTCCAGTTTGCGACGTTTTCGGCGTTGGAGGCAGCTTCACCGCCGGCGGCGACGATCTCGTCGACCACCTGGCGAGCGGGAGTCGTGTCGGCACCCTCGCCCGCGGTGGCGGTTCCGAGGTCGTTCACAACCACCCGCGCGCCCTCGCTCGCGAGCAGTCGGGCGTGCGCGCGGCCGATGCCGCGCCCGGCCCCCGTGACGACGGCCACCTTGCCGTCCAACATCCCCATCGCGGGAGTCTCGCTGGGCCCGGCGCCGGGGGTCAATCCTGCGTTGTCGCCCTCGCTACTCGGCGGGATACCCGCCTCGCTGACGGTCGGGGGCTCCGGCAGCTCGCTCGCGGTGCTCGCTCACGCGAGCGCGATTCAACCGGCCGGGAGCTCCACTGTTTCGCCCGGGAAGATGAGGCTCGGGTTGCCGGAACGGAGCGTCGAGTAGTTCGCGGCGATGACGCGCTGTTAGTACGGCGCGATCTGCGCGTCGGTCGGGTGGTTCGATCCGGTCGCTCGGATCACCTCGGCTCGCGCGATCTGCCAGAGGTTGTCGCCGGCTACGACGACATGAACGCGTCCGCGGGCGGGAACCGTAACGGGCTCCGGTGAGTTCGTGGGAGAGGATGAAGGTCGCGGGCGCGCAACTGGGCGCCGCGGGATCGTCGGCAGCGGCGCCGCGGGCGAGGTCGTGCTCGTCGTTCGGCGGATCGTCGCGGCCCGGCTGGTGGTGCTCGTCACGGGCTTCGTATCGGGCGTTCGCACGACCGGCGGGTCGTGAGCGGTCGAGCGCCGGGTCTCCGTCGTGAGGTGACCGCGACCATCGACGTGAACCGTGATCGGCCCCGAAGGAGGTGTCCCGTAGGCGGCGGCGGGAACGAGTGCCCAGGTGCTGACGAGCGCAGCTTGGAGCACGCGACGCGCGAGAGGGGGAGCAAAGCGAGCAATCCGATGGGCGGCACGGGTACGACCGCGGGCCAGCGCGGCGACGCACGCGAGGGTCGTCACCGCGAGCCACGCGGTCCCGATCACCGCGCCCCACCACATGCATGCGATGGCCAGATCGTCGCCGGTCCACGACGCGGGCCCAATCGCGAGGGTGGAGTCGCCGAGTGCGGGGTGACTAGCGATCAGCACCGCGACCGTCGCGGCGGCGCCGACGAGGACCGCCAGCATCGGTTGAGTGGTTCGGGTTCGGGCGGCGGTTCGGGTCATCGCCGCATCCTGTCAGAACATCTCAGAATGTGTCAAACATTGTCATCCTGCGTCAGATCCCGATACCCTAGACCGATGACGGGGATGCGTCGCGTTCGCACCGTCGTGGCGTTCGCCCTGCTCGCGATGCTCACCGGGGTATGGATCGCGACCTTGCGGATCGATCACGAGGCGGTCGGATCTCCCGGCGTGCAGGTCGAATACATGCAGGTCGGGCGAGGTCGCGTGCGCGCCGCGTACCTGAACGCGATCGGCCCCTTGGCCTCGACGACGCATACATCGGGAGGCGTGCGGTGTGCGCACGGAGCGCCCGACGAGCGCGCCTGGTCGCGGCCCGCGCACCCGTTGCGCGCCGTCGGCCGGTTCGCGTGCCGGTCGGAGAACGGACGGGCGGCGATGTGGTGGTTCGAGACCGATCGCGGCCGCCTGGCCCACGCGGTCGGGTCCGACGGCGACGTGGCATCGCTCTTCGCGTGGTGGCTTTCGCACTCCGAGCGTTGAGCCGCTACCAACCCTGACCCGCGCGTCAGACTTTGGTACGTTCCGACCCGTCCTACGCCGGAATTGGTCTACGAGGAATCGAGAGCGCATGGCGATCTTCACCAGGTACGGACTCCAGGGTGCATTCACCATTGCGCACGTGGTCGTCGCGATCATGTGGATGGGCTTGCTGTGGTTCTTCAACTTCGTGCAGACGCCCGCCTATGCCGAGATGGACGGTGCCGCGCGTAACAACGCGTTCGACAAACTGACGTGGCGGGCGCTCTGGTGGTTCCGCTGGGCTGCCGCGGCGACGGTCGCGTTCGGTCTCCTCATCGTCGCGGTTGCTCCGAAGGACACGTTCGGCGGCGACTTCTGGAAGTCGACCGCGGGCGTGACGCTGCTCATCGGCATCCTCTTCGGCATCGCGATGCTCTACAACGTCTGGATGGTCATCTGGCCCGCACAACAGGTCGTGATCGCCAACGCCCGCAACGTGCAGAACGGCGGCGAAGCCGACCCGAACGCTCCCGCGGCGGCCCGGGCCAGCGCGATGGCGTCTCGTCAGAACACGATCTTCTCGCTCCCGCTCCTCGTGTTCATGGTGGGTGCATCACACTTCTACTTGAGCTCCCATTTCTCCCCGGCGCCGGGTGGTGCGAAGTGGTTCGTGTACTTCGCCTTCGGCATCGCGGTGCTGGCGATCCTCGAGGCGAACGCGCTCGGCAAGATCAGCGGCCGCGGCAACACCGGCCTCAACGTCATCTACGAGTCGCACAAGAACGCGATGTACGCCGGTTTCGCCCTGATCGTCGCGTTCTACATCCTCGCCGAGATCCTGCTCCGATACTGAGGTTCAGACGCCCAGGAGATCCGCGACGCGGGCGCGGTGCCAGGGGCTGGTGCCGAACAGGGGCTCGCCCGACTTGATGCGGCGCACGTAGAGGTGCATGTCGTGCTCCCACGTGTAGCCGATGCCGCCGTGGATCTGGATGCCCTCCTTGGCGAGCAAGCGCTGGCAGTCGCCCGCCGCGGCCTTCGCAACTGACGTCGCGCTGGTGCGCCGGGCATCGTCCTCGGCGATCGTGAGCGCCGCGAAGTAGCCGAGGGCACGGGCGCGTTCGAGCGCGATCATCATGTCGGCGAACTTGTGCTTGGTCGCCTGGAACGAGCCGATCGGCACCCCGAATTGTTCGCGCTGCTTCGCGTACTCGAGCGTGATGTCGAAGATCGCCTGCGCGGTACCGACCATCTCGAGCGCGAGGCACACCGTCGCCTCTTCCAGCGCCCGGCGCAGGGCGGGCGCCGCCGACGCATCGGGATCGCCGAGCACGGCATCCCGCTCGACGCGAACATCTTCGAGGCCGACGTGCACGAGCCGGCGGCTGCCGTCGAACGCCTCGAGCGGTTCGGACGAGACCGCCGCGACCGGAACTACCACGGCGCGCACACCGGCGTCGTCGCCGGGCTCGCCGTCGACCCGAGCGACCACCACGAGCTCGTCGACCACGTCGCCTTCCATGACGAAGCGCTTCGCTCCCGAGAGGACGGCGTGGTCGCCGTCGAAGGTGACCGTCGTGGCGACGTCGGCGGGATCGAACGACCCGGTGTGCTCGGCGATCGCGAGCGACCCGGTGAGCTCGCCCGCGGCGACGTGGCCGAGCAGATGCGATTGCTGTTCGGGTGAGCCCGCCTCGCGAATCGCGGGGACGTATTGCGAGACCGTGGGGAGCAACGGCCCCGGTGCGATGACCCGCCCGAGCTCCTCGGCGAGGATCGCGGCTTCGAGCACTCCGAGGCCGATGCCGCCGTGCTCTTCGGCGATCGTGAGCGCGGGCCATCCGAGCTCGACCATCGTCGCCCACAAGGCGGTCGGGCGCGCGTGGTCCTCGGTGACGGCGCGGGCGAGCGAAACCGGGCTCTCGTTCGCGAGCACCGCGTGGATGGAGTCGCGCAGCTCTTCTTGATCGGCGGTGAACTCGAGCTCCATGCCTGGTTACGTTACGAGGTCGTTCAGCTCGACGACCAACGCACGGCGATCGACCTTCTCCATCGCGGTGAGCGGAAGGTCGGCGCGCACGACGAGCGCCTCCGGCAACTTGTAGGCGGCGACCTGTGAGCCGGCAAAGGTGCGCAGCGCGTCGAGCGTTGGGACGCGCGCGGGATCACGCGGGACGACGACGGCAACGCCGATCTCGCCCATCACATCGTCGGCGCGCGGCACGATTGCGATCGCGGCGACGTCGGGATGGGTCGAGAGCACGCTCTCGACCTCGACGGGATAGACGTTGTACCCCCCGCGCACGTACATCTCCTTGCTGCGGCCGACGAGGCGGAGCCGGCCGCGGTCGTCGATCCAGCCGAGGTCGCCGGTACGCACGAAGCCGTCATCGGTGAACGCGGCCCGCGTCTGCTCGGGGTCACGCCAGTACTCCGACATCATGGCGGGGGAGCGCAGGCAGACGTCGCCCACCTCGCCGGCCGGCACCGGTTGATCGTCGCCGTCGACCAGCGAGAGGTCGACGCTCGCGTGCGGACGGCCGACGCTCACCACCGCGTCTTCCTCGGGGTCGTCGAACGCGGTCCCGAGCCCGATGCCGGCTTCGGTGCACGAGTAGCGAGTGGCGAGCGCGGCGCCGAACCGGCGCCGGGCTTCGTCGGCGAGCCCGGGCGTGACCGGACCACCGCCCGCGATGATGAAGCGCACGCTCGAGAGGTCGAATTGATCGAAATCGGGTTGGCGCAGCATGAGCGCGAGCTGCGTGGGTACGCCCGCGACTGTCGTCATCTTCTCGCGGGCGAGCAGCTCGAGCGCCTCGGCCGCGCGCCAGCGCTCCATGATGAACGTGGTGCCACCGCGTTGCAGGCTGCCCGGCAGCTTGGTCATGAACCCGAGATGCGCGAACGACGTGCCGCTGAACGAGCGGCCTCCGGTGTCCCACGCGCCGCCGGTGTCGGTCTGCGTGATGAAGGCGAGCTGGCGATTGCAGTACAAAGCGCCTTTCGGGAGGCCGGTCGTGCCCGACGTGAAGATGATCGCTACCGGGCGGTTGGGATCGTCGGCGAGCGGCGACGGCGCCGCGTCGGGCACGCGGAGGTCGTCCAGCATCGTGGTGCGGTCGGTGATCGTCAGCGCCGGCTGCGCGAGCGCGAGCACGGCCGATCGCTCGCGCGTCGACAGGCGGTCGTTGACGCCCGCCGTGATCGCGCCGATCTTGGCGGCCGCGCAGTAGGCGAGCATGTACTCGGCACCGGGCGGCAGCACCAGCGCGACGACGTCTCCTTCACCCACGCCGGCGCGGGTGAGTCCCGCCGCGACCTCGTCGGAGACGCGATCGACGTCGGCGTACGTGAGCGACCAGCCGAGCTCGGTGACGTAGGCGATACGATCGCCGAAGCGTCGTGCGGCCTCCGCGACAGTGGTGGGGATCATGAACGAAGCGTACAAGTCGCCGCGACGCGGCAACGGTGCCCGAGCGACCGGCGCGCGGGCGAAGGAATCCCCCGGAACTCCCGCCCAGTCGCGCGAGCTGCGCGCCCAGGGCCGGAAGACCATGCGGCGGCTGCTCGACGCCGGCATGCGCGTGTTCGCCGATCGCGGTTTCCACGCGGCGCGGGTCGACGACATCGTGCGCGCCGCGCGGACCTCGCACGGCACGTTCTATCTCTACTTCACCAACAAGGAAGATCTGCTGCGCGCGCTGGCAACGGAGTGCGGCCACGAGATCAGTGCGCTCGCCGGCACGCTCGGCCCGGTTGGGCCCGATGCGGAGGGTTACCTCGAGCTGCGCGCGTTCCTCGGGCGGTTCTTCGGCACTTACCGTCGGTACGGTCCGGTCATCCGGGCCTGGATGGAAGGCCACGTGGAGGACCGCGAGGTGGGTGCGCTCGGAGTCCGCTCGTTCACCGATATCGCCAACGCGCTCGACCGGCGCATGCACGAAGGTGGCGCGGGCGGGAGCGCCGCGTCGATCTCGGCGCTGATGGCGCTGCTCGAGCGCTTCGCGTATTTCCTCGTCTCGCGCCGCCTCGACTTCGACGGCGAAACGATGCTCGACACGGTGACGCACATCGTGCACCGCGGGTGGTTCGGGGCGCCGTTGGAGCTCGCGGCCTAGTCGAGGAGCGGTGGTGCCGGAGGGAGGGCTTCGGCCGGGGGAACCCAGCCCGCGCTCGGCACCTCCAACTCGGGTGATCGCAAAGCCATGTAGATGGCCTTGCTCGCGCCGAGCAGTGGGATCGCGAGCATGCCGCCGATCACGCCGCCCGCGGCGACGCCGATGAGTGCCGCAACCATGGTCGACGGTGGCGTGAGCCGGACCGCACGCCCGATGATCAGCGGCTGGAGCAGGTGATTCTCCGTCTGTTGATAGATGAGGAACACGACGAGGCAGATCACGCCGGTCACGGCACCCCGCGTCAAGCCGAACGCGACGAACGGGACCGCGCCGAGAAAGCCGCCGATCTGCGGCATCGGATTGCAGATCGCGACCCAGACCGCCAGCAGAGGTGCGAGGGGTACGCCCAGCGCGAGTGACGCGACGAGGACGACGACGCCGGCGAGCGTGGCCATGAACAGCGTGCCCGCGATGTAGCGGCCGACGATGTCGTAGATCAGGCCCGCGTAGCGATCGGCGTCGGGTCTTCGTCGAGGAGGCACCAGCTGGCGGCCCATCCGTACGAGCCGCTCGCCGTCGAGCACGAGCGTGATGGAGAGGAGGAGCGCGAAGAGCGTGGCGACGATGCCGTCGGCGATCGTCCCGGCCGCGTTGGCGACGGGTGTCGAGTTGACATCGAGCCGCCGGGGAAATTCGTCGATCCACTTCCGGACCTTCTTCGACGCGTCGGCCTCGCGCAGGCGGGGGCCGATGATCGGCAGCTGTCCGAGCTGATCGACGGTCTTGGGAACGTCCTTCTTGAACTTCTGGACCTGGTTGATTGTCGGGACCGCGACCAACACGATCGTGGTCGCCGCGATGATGCCGGTGCCCACCAGCACGATCGGTGCGACGATGCGGCGGCTCCAACCCGTTCGCCGCCGCAGTGCTTCGACCACGGGCATCAACGCGAACGCGAGCAGCGACGCGATGACGAGCAGCGCGAGCGTGCGCGGGATCTGGCGGACGAACCAGATCGACACGGCCAGGATCGCGAACGCGACGCAGATCGGAACGGCCGAACGCGGGTCGATGTCGATGCGCTGGCCCGGAACGGATGTATCCGGCGTCGTCGTCGTCGGCATCGCGGCGTCGGAGGGTCCGTCGAAGCTCGCCGTCACGTCGTTATCGTACGAGTGATGACCGACGTATCCGGGGAGCCTCCGGTGAACATGTCGCCGGCACGGGTTTCCGACGTCCTGGTCTCGGTCCGATCCGCGCTGGCTGTGATGTCGTTGCTCGCGCTCACCATCTTGATGCTGGAGATCGCGCTCCACTCCGAGCGGGTGATCGCGTGGGCGCTGGTCGCGGGCGCGTTGGCCGTGCTGCTCTATCCGGCGGTCGAGTTCGGATCGCGATGGGTGGCGCGCGGCATCGTGGTGTTGCTGCTCGTGATCGCAGCGTTGAGCAGCGTCGGCTTCGTCGGATACCGGATCGTCAACGACGTGAGCGCGGCAACATCGAGTCTGCAGAGAGCTGCACCGCGGCGCGCGGCCGAGCTCGAGAAGAATTCTGATCTCCTCCGTCAGGTTCACCTGCACCGGCGCGTCCAGTCGCTCGTCGACGACCTTCCGAGTCGGCTGACAGGTGGTTCGGCGACGAAGGTGCTCGAATCGGCGGCGACGCGCGGCGTCGCATTCGTCGCGGGCACCATCCTCACGATCTTCTTCACCGTCTACGGGCCCCGGATCGTCGGGGCGGGACTGGAGGAGATTCGCGATCCCAAGCGCCGGCGGCGGGTGGAGCGGGTGCTCGTCCACGGCACCCGGCGCGGGCTCGACTTGGCCCGGGTCAAGCTGCTCGAAGCCATCGTGGGAGGGGTGCTGGCGTACGTGATCGCGCGCACGGCCGACGTGCCCGGTCCCGCGGCACTCGGCGTGTGGGCCGGGTTCTGGACGCTCCTGCCGATCGCCGGCGTGTTCCTCGGCGCGCTGCCGATCGTGTTGTTCGCGGGCGCGGCGTCGTTGACGCGGGCCGTCGTCGTCGGGCTCGCATTCGTCGCGATCGGGATCGCGGAGTTCGTCCTGACGATGTACGCGGAGCACAGGACCGTGGAGGTCGGATCGTTCCTGATCGTGTTCGCCGGGTTCGGCGGTCTGGAGCTCTACGGCCTGTCCGGCGCGCTCCTGGGCGTGCTCGGCGTGATCGTGCTCGTGGCGATCCTCGACGAGCTCCGTCAGGCCGACGAAGAACTGCTGGCCGAGGAGCCACCCTCCAGTGTGGGTGGGCTCCTGATCACTCCACGCCGAGAATGACGGTGCTCGCCGACGAGAACCAGCCGCCGGTGCCGCTGACACAGCAGAGCTTGGCCTTCTCGACTTGACGGCCGCGGGCCTCGCCCCGCAATTGGCGCGCGGCTTCCACCAGCAGGAACATCCCGCGCATTCCGGGGTGACAGTGTGAAAGGCCACCGCCGTCGGTGTTGGTGGGGAGCGCGCCGTCGAGCCGCATGCGACCGTCGGCGACGAATGGCCCGCCTTCACCCTTCTTGCAGAACCCGAGCCCTTCGAAGGTTTGGAGCACCATCGAGGTGAACGCGTCGTAGATCTGGCACACGTCGATCTCGGAGGGCGTGACGCCGGCCCGCTCGAACGCCAGCGGCCCGCTGCGCGCCGCGGGCGACTCGGTGAAGTCGGCCCACTCGCTCATCGTCGTGTGCGACGTCGCCTCGCCGGTGCCGAGCACCCACACGGGCTTCTTCGGGAGGTCTCGGGCGCGTTCCTCGGTGGTGAGCACGATCGCACCGCCGCCGTCGCTGCGGATGCAGCAGTGCAGCTTGGTGAGCGGGTCGGCGATCATGCGCGAGCTCTGCACGTCGTCGATCGTGATCGGGTCGCGGTAGTAGGCGTCGGGATTGTGCGACGCGTTCCAACGCGTCGACACCGCGATCTCGGCGATCTGCTCGATCGTCGTGCCGAACTCGTGCATGTGGCGGCGCGCGGCCATCGCGTACTTCGCGATCAGCGCGTGGCCGAACGGCGTGTCGAACTGCACCGGGCCCCGACCGCCGAACGAGAGGTTCGAGCCGCGGCGGCGGGCTTTGAGGTCGGCACGCGTCGTCGATCCGTACACGAGCACGACGACTTCAACGTGGCCGGCCAGAATCGCCGCCGTCGCGTGCTCGACCATGAACTCCCACGTCGAGCCGCCGACACCGGTGCCGTCTACCCAGGTGGGCCGCAGACCGAGGTACTCGCCGATCTCGATCGGTGAGAGCAGACCAGTACCGCTCGACGCCAGACCGTCGATGTCAGCTTTGGTGAGACCGGCGTCGGCGATCGCGCGTGAAGCGGCCTGGTAGTGCAGTTCGTAGGGCGTCTTGGTATCGACCCGCCCGATGTCCGAAAGCGCCGCGCCGACGAGGGCAACTCGTTTGGTCCCCTTCACGAAATCAGCGCAGCTTCCAGTCGACCCGTTTCCCGGAGGCGAAGAGCTCTTGGCCCTCGGCGATCGAGTCTTGGCTCGTGCCCATCGCGACGTACGCGTAGCCGAGGCGGACGGCCTCGCGCTGCGGCATCTCGCGGGTCGACCAGATCGCACGCACGGTGCCCTCGATCGCGAGGCGCGGCTGCGAGGCGATGATCGCCGCGACCTCGTGTGCCCGCGTCGCGAGCCGGTCGCCGGGAACCACTTCGCTCACCATGCCGATTTGATACGCACGGGCCGCCGACATCCGTTCGTAGTTCCCCATCAACGAGAGGCGCATGATCTCGGGGAACGGCGTGATGCCGGCCATGTGGATCGGCTCGAACGCCGCGCACATCCCGTAGGTGACGTGCGGGTCGAAGAAGGTCGCGTGCTCGGCCGCGATGACGAACTCCGTCTCTCCGAGCATGTAGAAGGCACCGCCGCACGCCATGCCGTTGACGGCCGCGATCACCGGCTTCCAGAGGTCGCACGACTTCGGACCGATGTTGTCGCCGGGGTCGTTGAACATGAACGGCGTGCCACCCGAGCCGACCACGTCGGGATCGGTGGTTTCGGAGCGCTCGCCGCCCATCTGCTCCATGCGATCGATGCCGGTGCAGAACGCCTTCTCGCCCGCGCCCGTGAGCACGATGCACCGAACCGAGTCCTGGCGCCGCAGCGCGCGCCACAACGTATGCAGCTCGCGTTGCATGAGTGAGTTGAACGCGTTGTGAACGTCGGGACGGTTCAGCGTGACGGTCGCGACACCGTCGTCGCCCTCGTCATAGACGATCGTCTCGAACTCGGGAATCGAGGGCACGGGGTCAGGAGCGGCGCTGGGCGTCGATGCCCGGGGCTTCGCTGCCGAACGCGTAGCGGTTCAGGATGCGACCGATGTCGGACGGGCTCCACTGCTTCGCGGAGCCGTCCTTCTCGGTCGAGAGGAACTGCTCGCCCATGGTCCAGCCCTGGTACAGCGCGAGGTTGTTGCCGACGAGACGGAGGACCTGACCGCTCACGTGCAGCGACTCGTCGGACGCGAGCCACACCACACCGGGCGCCGAGTTGCCGGGGTTCATGGCCTCGAACTCGGTGTAGTCCTCGGGGTTCTTGACGTCGATCTTCATGGCCTGCGCGACCATGCGGGTCGCGCCGCCGGGACCGATGCAGTTGGCGCGCACGCCGTAGCGCTTCAGCTCGAGGCTGGCGATGATCGTCATCGCGGCCACCGCGGCCTTGGCCCCGCCGTAGTTGATCTGGCTGGCCTGACCCTGGAGGCCCGCGCTCGACACGGTGTTGATGATCGACGCGCGAGGCTGGCGACCCTCCTTCGACTCGTTGCGCCAGTACACCGACGCGTGGTGCATGGTGTTGAAGGCGCCGTACATGTGCACCTTGACCACCGCGTCGAAGTCTTCGGGCGCCATCGAGAACATCATCTTGTCGCGCAGGATGCCGGCGTTGTTGACGAGGACGTCGAGGCGGCCGAACGCGTCGAGGGCGGTGCCGACGATGTTCTTGGCGCCTTCGAACTCGGTCACGCTGTCGTAGTTCGAGACGGCCTCACCGCCCCGCTTGGTGATGACGTCGACCACCTCGTCGGCGGCCCGCTTGTCGGAGCCCTCCCCGGTTACCGAGCCGCCGAGATCGTTGACGACAACCTTGGCGCCGTGGTCTGCGAGCTGCACCGCTTCGCCGCGCCCGACCCCGTTGCCCGCTCCGGTGACGATCGCCACCTTGCCGTCGAGCATGCCCATTTGCGCGTTCCCCCTGGGTGAAAGAAAACTGACGTGAGCGTCACCGTAGCGCGGGCAGAACGCGCTCTGCCAAGGCCGGGCACGCCAAACGAGATCGGGGAGAAGGCGCCGAAGATGGCTGTCGACACGAGTGTGATCGGGACGCAAACGGGCGCGTGGCGTGTCGTCCTCGACCGCGCCGTGCTCGCCAATTTCGCGAAGGCCGTGGGTGACCCGAGCCCGGTCTACCGGCGCGCCGAAGCGGTGAGCGCCGCGGGTCTCGCCGCCGTTCCCGCGCCGCCCACGTTCACGTTCGCGGCGCCGTACTGGGGCGCCTACCGCGCCGACGAGCAGCCCGCGGATCCGACCACCGGCACCGGCAACCCCATGCACAAGATCATGGGTGACCTGTTCGCGCGGGGCGCGCTGGTGCTGCACGGCGAGCAGGAGTTCGTCTACCACCGCACGCCGGTCGCCGGCGACGTGCTCGACGGCGTGCAGTCGATCACCGACATCTACGAGAAGGAAACCGACTCCGCGCGCATGACATTCGTCGTCATGGAGACGGTCTGGTCGGATGCTTCGACATCGCAGCCGGTCGTGACCGAGCGCTTCAATCTCATCGCCCGCCTGAAGAAATAGGAACATCCTCATGGGACGTCTGGAAGACAAGGTCGCGATCATCACCGGCGCCGGACAGGGCATCGGTCTCGCCTACGCCGAGCGGTTCCTCGCCGAAGGCGCCAAGGTCGTGGTGGCCGAGGTGGTGGAGGAACGCGCCGAGGGCGCGATGAAGGCGCTGAAAGGTAAGGGCGACTCGATCTTCGTGAAGACCGACATCTCCGATCCCGACTCGGCGCAGAACTGCATCGACGAGACGGTCAAGGCGTTCGGCACCGTGCACGTTCTCGTGAACAATGCGGCGCTCTACTACGACATCGACAACTTCGACCCGAGCTACGAGTACCTCCAGCGTGTCACCGCCGTGAACCAGCACGGCGCGTGGCTGATGACGCGGGCCGCGGCACCGGTAATGGCGAAGCAGCACTACGGCCGGGTGATCAACCAGTCGTCGGGTGCGGCCTACGCCTACATGTTCCCCGCGTTCGACGACGACTTCACCGGCCTCGGCAACTACAGCTACTCGATCACGAAGTGGGGGATCGTCGGCCTCACCAAGTTCATGGCCGCGCAACTCGGCAACTGGAACATCACGGTCAACTGCATCGCGCCGGGTGTCACGATGACCGAGGCAACCAAGAAGGTCGTGCCCGACATGTACATCCAGGGCATGACCGCGATGACCGCGATGAAGAGCACACTCGAGCCCGAGGATCTCGCCGGAGCATGCGTGTTCTTCGCGAGCGACGACGCCAAGTTCGTCACCGGCCAAACCCTGGTGATCGACGGCGGACTCGCGATGCCTGCGTAATTCCTGGTGCTCAGGCTTTGCAAAGGATCTCGCCGTGCAACACCGCGAACCAGCCGTCGGGTTCGGTGGCCCAGTGGCGCCACGCCGCTGCCATCTTCCGGAGCTCGCCTTCGGTCGCGGCGCCGATCTCGACGGCCTGGGTCGCGATCGCCGACTGCGTGATGCGGTCCGCCCACAGTTCGCCCCACCACGCGCGGTCCTCCGGTGTCGCGTAACACCATGTCGACGCGCCGGCCTGCACGTCGGTGAAGCCGGCGGAATGCGCCCACGACAAGAGGAACCGGCCGGCGTTCGGCTCACCCTCGTTGGCGCGGGCGACGGCGTCGTACATCCGGAGCCACGCGCTCATCGCGGGAACGGCGGGGTACCACGTCATCGCTTCGTAGTCGCCGTCGCGTGCGGCAACCAGGCTGCCCGGCTTGCAGACGCGCCGCATCTCGCGGAGCGCGCCGACGGGGTCGCGCAGGTGTTGCAGCACCTGGTGGGCGTGGACGATGTCGAACGTGTCGTCGTCCATATCGAGCGCGTACAGGTCGCCGGTGTGGAATTCGGCGTTGGTCGTTCCCTGGCGCTCCTGTTCGGCGAGCGCGGCTTCGATGGCTGCGGGAGCAACGTCGATACCGATCACCGCCGCCGGGGCGACGCGGGCCGCGATGTCGAGCGTGATCGTGCCCGGCCCGCATCCGATGTCGAGCACGGTGGTGCGCGGCCCGAGGTGGGGGAGGAGGTATGCGGCCGAGTTCTCGACCGTCCGCCACCGGTGCGAACGCAGCACCGCTTCGTGATGACCGTGGGTGTAGCGGGCGACGCCGGGTTCGGGAGCTCTCTCCGTTCCGGCCACGGGCGCAGGGTACGCGCGCGGCGCGCGTCTTCGCGAACAGGCGGTGACATCGACGTGTCGAGTTGCGCACCGCGGCTGGGCTCCCGACGCTGCGGGCGTATGGTTGCGCCGCCAAGTCGGCTCTCCTGGGAGGTTCTATGTCCCGACTCCGACGATCCCGTTCCCGCCTGATTCTCGGTTCGATAATTCTGTTCACGGCGGCCGTCCCGGCCGCCGTTTCTGTTGCGAGTGGTCCGGCCGCCGCGGCCCCTCCGACGTTGGATCACTTCCAGTGCTATGTCGCGACCGCGGCGCAAACGGCCGCCATACCCACGCCGTTTCCGACCACACCGTCGGCAGTCATGTTGAAGAATGTCTTCGCGCCCTCTGGTTTCCTCGCGGCGATCGGCACGTTGGAGATGCACTGCAACCCGACGAAGAAGACCTTGCCGTCGGGAGCCGTGACGCCGATCACGAACCCGGCTGCGCATCTCGAGTGCTGGGGCCTGAAGCCGAACGCCTCCGCGCCGATTCCACCGCTGACGACGTTCCAGAACCAGTTCGGTAGGGGCGCGCTCCAAGCGACCGCGATCCGATCGCTCTGCCTGCCGTCATGGAAGGATGAGAATTCCCCGGCGAATTTTCCGCCCGAGACCGCGCCGCCGGGTCTCGACCATTTCGTCTGCTACACCGTCGTGCATCCGGCCGGAACCCCGGCGTTCACGCGGCCGGCGACGGTGACGCTCGCGGACCAGTTCTTCACGCACGAGACCAAGGTCGGTGTACCGAATCTGATGTGCGCGCCCACGAAGAAGATCGTGGATCCGGCTGCGGGCACCCCGACGCTCGTGAATCCGACGAAGTACCTGGTGTGCTTCGCGACTCCGGCGAGCACGGCCTTCGCGGCTCGCACCGTGTTCGCCAAGAACCAATTCGGTATTGGTGGCGTCAGGGTTCTGCGCAACACCGAGCTGTGCGTCCCGTCGATCCGCGGCTGACGTTCGGTCGACCCGCCAAAACGGTGGTTCGGGGCTCGCATCCGGCGTGCCCCGGGCCCGGGCCCGGCCGTCCGCGTTCGGTGCGGCGTAGGGTACGCGCCGTGTTGGTGGCGGACATCGGTGGCTGGGTCGACAACGATTTCGAGCCGGTCCTCGATGCATTCGCGGAGAACTTCGACGAGCGGGGCGAAGTCGGCGCCGCGGTGTGCATCTACGTGGACGGCCGGCCGGTCGTCGACCTCTGGGGCGGGCTCGCCGACGCGACCACGACCCGCAAATGGGAGCCGGACACCGTCACGCTGGTCTACTCGTCGACCAAGGGGGTCACCTCGGTGTGCGCCAACCGGCTGATCGAGCACGGCCGGCTCGACCCCGACGCCCCGGTCGCGCAGTACTGGCCGGAGTTCGCGGCCAACGGCAAGGAGGCGATCACCGTTCGCCAGGCCCTGAGCCATCAGGCCGGCTTGCCGTACGTCGTCGGCGACTTCACGCTCGACGAGGCGCTGGCGTGGGATCCCATCGTGCGCGCGATCGCCGCGCAAGCCCCGATCTGGGAACCGGGTTCGCAGCACGGCTACCACATGCGCACGTTCGGTTGGATCATCGGTGAGATCGTCCGCCGCGTCGAAGGCCGCACGATCGGTGCGTACTGGCGCGGCGAGATCGCGAACGAGCTCGGGCTCGACTTCTGGATCGGGCTCCCCGCGGAGATCGAACCCCGCGTCGCTCGCCTCGTTCCCCCGAAGAGCGACCTCGGCGAGCTGTTGCAGCAATTCGGCCCGGATCTCCTGCTCACGCAGGTGTTCTCCAGCCCGGTCGGCCTGTTCGGATACAACGAGATGTGGAACACGCGCCCGCTGCACGCGTGCGAGCTGCCGTCGTCCAATGGGATCGGCGACGCCCGTTCGCTGGCGCGGATGTACGCGTCGTGCGTCGGAGAGATCGACGGCGTGCGGACGTTGCAGGATTCGACCGTCGCCGCCGCAACCGTCGAGCAGGCGTGCGGCAAGGACGCGGTGTTGATGGCCGAGAGCTGCTTTGGGCTGGGCTTCATGCTCGGGAAGTCGTTCGGCGCCGCCAACGCCCGAAGTGCGTTCGGCCACGCCGGCGCGGGCGGCTCGCTGGCGTTCGCGGACCCGGCGGCCGGCCTCGGCTTCGGCTACGTGATGAACGACCTGCGCTTCGACGCCAAGGGCGATCCTCGGAGCGAGGAGTTGGTGAAGGCTGTGTACCGCTCGCTCGGGCGAGAGCAGCAGCCCCGGTGAGCGCCGAGGAGCTGCACGTACCCGTCGAGTTCCGGAGGAACTACTCGGTTGTCGACGAAGACGCGACGATCGACGGCGCGGAGTGGTTGATCGGGCATATGTGCGAGCACCTGGGGATTCCGGATCTCGGCGCCGCCGACGTGCTCGACTTTGGGTGCGGCGTGCGGTTCACGCAGGCGTTCCTGAACCGGAACATCCCGGTGAAGCGTTACGTCGGTGTCGACGCGTACGGCGAGATGATCGAGTTCCTGCAAGCGAACGTGACCGATCCCCGCTTCGATTTCGTGCACGTGAACGCGCACAACGAGCTCTACAACCCGACGGGCGAGATAATGTCGGAGCAGACGTCGTTGCCGATCGACGGCCAGCAGTTCGATCTGATCTGCCTGTTCTCGGTGTTCACGCATCTGGCGCCGCACGACTACGCCACGATGCTGAAGCTGCTGCGGCGATTCGTGAAGCCGACGGGTCGGCTCTTCTACACGCTGTTCGTCGACGAGGAGACCGAGGGCGGATACGGCTTGATGGACAAGTTCCCCAAGGCGCTCAGCGCGTCGACCGACCCCGAGCTGCGGCGCGCGATGTCGAAAGCGACCCCGGCCGAGCGGCGCAAGGAACCGGTGCCGTTCCGCGACATGAGCCCGAACAAGCCGCTCCTCTTCGCGCTGTACTCACGGGAACATGCGCTCGAGCTGATCGAGGGATCCGGATGGGAGGTGCTCAGCATCTCGCCGCCCGATCTCCATCTGCAGCACCACATCGTCTGCGCACCGGCCGGATGACCGTAGCGCTATACGGCCTTGACGGAACCGCTCCGTCGCTCGAGGCGTCGGATCATCGTGCGTTGTCGCGTGTTCGCCGGGTTGCTCGGAGTGCTGTGCGCCGGAGCGCTGCTGACGTCGTGCACGCCGTCGCATTCGAAGTGCAGCATGGCGCCGACCGCCGGGACCTTCGTGGGAACGCTCATCGAGCGCCGGGGGTCGACCGCGACCTTCCGGGTCGTTCGCGTCGTGCCGGATGGCAGGGATGCTTCGCCCATCCGCCCGGAGGCCGGGCGACTCGCGGTCGTCCGCTACGAGAGGCACGAGGAACAGTTTCTGCGCACCGGAGATCGTTACCTGGTCACCGTGTGGCCGGATCCGAAAGGCAACGGCTTCTTCTCGAGCGTGCACATGGCCAATCACGACTGTTCGGGCGGAACGGTTCACGCCGACGGCTCCGCCATCGACACCTCGCTCCGGCATCAGCCGCATCTGCACCATGTGGTCTTCGCCTTCGCTGCGGTCCTGGCCGCACTCGCACTCCTTGTCGGCGCGTGGATGGCGGGAACGCGTCGTCGCCAGCGCCGAGCCGTCGAGGCTCTCCGGCGGTCGGCGTCATAGCCTCCCGTCATGGAGACGATCGCCATCACCGTCGACTGCGGCGCGGATGACTTCGAAGCCGTCACCACGTTCTGGGCGGCGGTGCTCGGATACCAGCGGGTGCTTCCCGGGTACCTCGTCGATCCCGCCGGCATGCGGCCGCGGCTGTCGTTCGACGTCGTCCCCGAGCCCAAGGTCGTCAAGAACCGCTGGCACGTAGACCTGTACGTCGAGAATCTCGAGGCGCTCGAACCGCGGGTGCGCGAGATCGTCGAGCTCGGGGCGACCGCGCTCCACCACTACGACTCGATCACCCAGGGGTACACGAACGCCTTCACGACCCTCGTCGACCCCGGCGGCAACGAATTCTGCGTGTGCGCACCGCACATTCCGGTCGGCGGCTCGTCGCCGGAATCGATCTGAGCAGCTCGCACGTCCTGTCCGCGATGGCGTCGCGGACAGTGCGCTTGCTCATGACTTCGGATAGGGAGTCGCGCTCAGGAGTTGCGCGAGGTGGGCCGCGTTCGCGGCTGCCGTCGCGGTTGCCTGGTTCGTCTTGTCGCTACCGTCGGCGAGGTCCTGGTAGTCGGTCTTGTGCATCGCCTCGCCCACCCAGTAGGTCATTCCCCCCGCGGGAATCGTGAATCCGACATCGCTGAGCCCTTGGAAGAGCTCGGCCGCGACGTGGTGGGCGCCGTCCTCGTTGCCGACCACGACAACGAGCGCTACGCGATCAAACGAGATCATCCGCCCGGCGTCATCGGTCTCACCGAGGAACGCGTCAAGCCGTTCCAGCACGCGCTGGGCGTGGCTGCATGGGTGGCCCATCCATATCGGGGTCCCGAACACGAGGATGTCGGCGTCCAGAATCTGTTGACGGACGGTCGGCCAGTCATCGTCATCGCCCTCGTCGGAGGTGACGCCGGGGAGGATGTTGCGTTCGCCGATGCGTACGGTCCCGGCCGACGCGACGCCGTGCGTTGCGAGTGCGGCGAGCACCTCGTCGATGAGCTTGTCGGTGCTCGAAGCGGAACCCGCGGTTTTGAGGGAGCAGTTGAGTGCCAAAGCGCTGAGGGTCATGATCCGTTTCCAAGGGAAGGGCATCACTCCACCGAGATGTTCTCAGTGGGGATCAGCCTCGGTTGTGACGTTGGCCTGGGTAGCCGAGCACGCTGAGGATGTGTTCGTACCGACTCACCTCGGCGTGGCAACGCACACAAGCGCCCAGGTGGGCGAGGACCCGACGCTTCTCGTCGTCGTCGAGCGCGTGCGCAGCGTAAGCGCCGAGCAGCGCGGCAGCCTCGTCGTGCTCCATCCGGTCGGGAGCCGTTACGCCTCCGTCCAGCAGCCCATGATCGTTGCCGCGATGCTGATGGCAACGTTGCCTCGGGTATCGGGCGGGTTGCCGAAGTGCGCGGGCAGGTCGTGTACGTCGACGGTGAGGACCTTGTTGTCCTTCCTGACGACGACGGAGTTGTTCCGGGTCGTCGCGGCACCTTCGCCGAGGCCTTGAAGCGTTTGGCGCGTTCCGAGACGCGTGACGAGGGCTCCGAAGTAGCGCCGGGTCGCAGTCGCATTGGCGAGTTGCTTCACCGAGAGCCGAAACGCGCCGTCGGCGTAGCCGTACTCGCACGAGTATTCGTGGTCTTCCCACGTCGGGACGATGGGCCGGGTGGTCTTCGTGCCGAGCGTGGACCC
>JBBQER010000066.1:0-23452 GCA_038320885.1 Acidimicrobiia bacterium | reverse complement strand
GGCGGCGCGGGTGTTGTTGATCTTGACGGTCACTGCGGGCCGCGTGAACGACTTGCCGTTCTTGTCGACCACACCGGTGAGGGGCGCGCGCTTCCCGGGCTTCGGCGGCTTGGTCGTGGCCGTGGTCGTGGTCGACTTGACCGTGACCTTCTTGTCGTCTCCGCCGCCCACGGCGACAACGGCGATCGCACCGACGATGACCACAAGGGCGACCACCGATGCGATCACCGTGAGGCGACGCGTGCGCCAGAGTCTCAGGATGGTGTCCTTCACATTGCCTGCAAGGCTTTGATCCGATCGTCAAGCGGCGGATGCGTGTCGAACAGATGGTTGAGACGGTGCTGACCCTTGCGGGTGTCCTTGTCGAGCGGCTCTTCGATCCAGAGGTGCGCGGTCGCTTTCGATGCCGAGTGAATGACCGTGGTGTCGCCCTTGAGCTTCTCGAGCGCCGAGATCAATCCGGGTGGGTAGCGGGTGAGCTGCACACCCGACGCGTCGGCGAGGTACTCGCGCTTACGGCTCACGGCGAACTGCATGATGTACGCGATGATCGGGGCGAAGATCAGCAAAATGAACCCGAAGATCATGAACACGATGGCGAGCGGGTTGTTGCCGTTGTCGTTGTCGCGTCCGCCGCGACCTCCGCTGAAGAACATGAACCGCAGGAAGAAGTCGGAGAGCAACGCGATCATCCCGACCATCGTGACCGTGAGCGTCATCACGAGGATGTCGTAGTTGCGGATGTGGCTGAGCTCGTGCGCCAGCACCGCCTCGAGCTCGACCCGGTTCATCTTCTCGAGCAGACCGGTCGTGACCGCGATCGCCGCGTGCTTGGGGTTCCGGCCGGTCGAGAACGCGTTCGGCGCGTCGTCCTCGATGATGTAGAGGCGGGGCTTGGGCAGGCCGCTCGCGATGCACAGGCCTTCGACGAGGTTGTAGAGCCGCGCGTACTCGTGCGGATCGGCCGGCTTCGCGTGGGAGATGGCGAGTGCTGCCTTGTCGCTGTTGAAGTACGAGACGGTCGACGAGACGATCACGATCACGGCGACGATCACGAAGCCGACAACACCGCCCCGGAGCAGGTAGTTGAAGGCCGCGCCGACGAGTCCGAGGAGGATGACGAACCCGAAGATGAGCACGAACGTCTTGCGTTTGTTCGCAGCAATTTGTTCGTACAACGAGGACCTCGGAACGAGCGATCGGCGACTCGGGGAGAACTAGAACTGGACTCTGGGCACCTCGGTCGCACCCTCTTCCGCCTTGAAGTACTCACGTCCCTTGAAGCCGAACATTCCGGCGATGATGTTGGACGGGATCGTCCCGATCTTGTTGTCGTACTTCATGACGCTGTCGTTGTAGAACTGCCGCGAGTACGCGATCCGGTCTTCGGTGGAGGTGAGCTCCTCCTGTAACGACAGGAAGTTCTGGTTCGCCTTGAGGTCGGGGTAGGCCTCGGACAGGGCGAAGAGCTGGCGGAGCGCGCCGGACAGCACATTCTCGGCCTGCGCTTGCTGCTCGGGTCCGGCATCCTTGGCCTGGATCGCCGCGTTGCGGGCGGCCACGACACCCTCGAGCGTCGACTTCTCGTGCGCCGCGTAGCCCTTGACCGTCTCGATGAGGTTCGGGATCAGGTCGTGCCGGCGCTCGAGCTGCACGCCGATCTGCGACCACGCGGAATCGATGCGGTTGCGCAGGCGGACGAGCCCGTTGTACATCACGACGAACACGATGGCGATCAGGACAACGATCACGATGATGATCACTGCGGCCACGTCGGGTCTCCCATCGGGCGATAACTCGGACCCGCCATTGTACGGGCCCCATCCCCCGGGTCGGGGATCACTCGCCTACAACGTGCGCCCGCAGGCGTTGCATTCCTTGTTCCGTCGCTTCGAGCAGCCGGTCGTGCAACGGTCGGGACGCGCTCGCGAGCACGGCCACACCCCAGCCGTCGCCGGAGCCGATCGCCGGGCTCGACTCCAACCGTCCCCCGTCGGCCGCGGTCACCACGCCACCGGCCTCGGTGACGACGAGTGCCGCGGCCGCGACGTCGTACGGAAAGTTGGTGCAGATCCGGCCGTCACCCGCCCGGCGGAACGCAGGCTCGAGCTCGGGAATCTCGTTCACCATCAACCAGCCCATGTCGACGTAGGCGTCGAGCTGACCGGTGACGATGCGGGTCATGTCGAAGGTGCACGACCCGAGATCGAAGAAGCTGCCGTGCATCGTGCAGCCGTCGATCAGCTCTTCCAGCAGCACCACCGTCGGGAGTGCCGGGCGCCCGCGCAACCCCGAGGTCCAGAACAGCGCGCGGAGATCGACGTTGGCCGACAACACGATCGGCACCGGCGTACCGTCGGAGCGCTCGGCGTGCGCGCCTTCCCCACGCGTCGCGAAGAAGCGTTGATCCTCCTTGATCTCGTGGACGACCCCGAACTGCACGTCGCCGAGCGTCGCGTCACGCGAGGCCGGCAGCACCGCGACCGACACGCAGCACGACTCGAGCCCCGCGGCGGCCGGCCGGGTGCCGTCGATGGGGTCGATGAGCAGGATGGCGCGCGGCCGGCCGATCTCCACGTAGCCGCGGTCCTCGGAGTAGAACGCGATGTCGCCGGCTTCGGCGCAGCACTGCTCGGTCACGTGCTCGGCGATCTCGTCGATCGCCATGGTCACGTCACCGCCGGGCGCGAGGCCGACGCCGGTGCGGGCGCCTGCTGCACCGAGAGACGGCGCGACCGCTTCGCGAACCCGGGCCGCGAGATCCAGGGCGAGCCGGGTGATCGCGGGATCCCTCGCGCCCGCGCCCGCGGTCGTCACCGAGCCGGGACCAGCGCGTGGTCGTAGAGCTCGAGGTAGCGCTCGGCCAGCCGGGCCATCGAGAACTCCTCGGCCCGCGCGCGGCCGGAGGCGACGAGTCGGTCGCGCAACGCCGGGTCGTCGAAGACCCGCCGGAGCGCGTGCTGCAGGGCGGCGACATCGCCGGCGGGAACCAGCAGCGCGTCGACATCAGCGCGAGCGACGTTGGCGTAGCCCTCGATCGCCGACGCGACGACCGGGGTGCCCGCGGCCATGCCCTCGAGCAGCACGACGCCGAACGACTCGCCGTGCAGCGACGGCGCGCAGAGCACCGTCGCGCCCCGGAGGCGCGAATCGCGCTCGGCGTCGGTGATCGCCCCGAGCCATTCGATGCGCTTCGTCGCCGCCGTCTCGGCGCGCAACTCTTCGGTTTGCAGGCCCGCACCCCCCACCCAGAGGACCGCATCGCGATCGATCGTGCGCCAGGCGTCCAGCAGGACCGCCAGCCCCTTGCGGGGCTCGTGGCGCCCGATGAAGAACGCCGCGGGACGATCGGTCGGCGTCGGCACGGCCGCCGTGACGCGATCGGTCTCGATGCCGTTCCACAGCACGACGTACTCGGCGTCGTACCAGTTGGCGCGCGCGGTCTCGAGCGCCGACTCCGATACGACGACGCGCGCGCTGAGACGTGACATCGACGACTTCAACGCGGGCCGGGTCCACATGTGCAGCAATTCGCCCGATGCGTGGAAGGTGCCGACCATCGGGCCGTCGAACGCGAGCAGCGCGCTCAGGCACGGCCCGGGTACCGCGGGCTCGTGCAGATGCACCACGTCGGGCTCGATGCTGCGCATCACCTCGAGCGTGCGGCGCGCGGTCGCGCGTCCGGGCGAGATCGGCGCGACCGAGCCGTTGGAGCTCCATTCGACGCTGGGGCCGACCGACACGATTCCGGGCTCGGGCGGCGGGCCGTCGCACGGACCGACGACGCGCACGTCGACTCCCAGCTTGCGCAACTCGCGCGCGAGGCCGAGCACCTGCCCCTGCACGCCACCGGGACGTGAGAGCGAATACGGCGAGGTCATGACGACACGCACGCGCTCACCCCGTTTCCATTGTCGGATTCGCCTCGGAGAGGCGGCTGCGCCGCGTCACTCGTCGCGACTCCTCGTTCGGGGGTAGGAGGTTCATTGGTGGTCGCTGGGCCAGTTCGGCTGTAACAGGTGCCATTGCTCGGGCGCGGCGCGGATGAGGGCTTCCAACTCGTTCGCGAGTGCCTGGGTGATCCGCGCGATGTCTTCGCGCAACCGACCCAACCGTTTCACTTCGAGCGGCGGCCGCACCACTCCGAGGTGATCGCGCCCGCCGCGAAAGTAGACCGCGGCAGGAACCAACGTCGCCCCGGTGCGCAGGGCCAAGGTGGCCGGACCACCGGGAAGCGTGGTGCGCTCGCCGAAGAATTCGACCTCCACCCCGTCGCCGGCGATATCGCGATCCGAGAGGAGGCACACGATGCGGTTGTCCCGCAGGGCCCGCAGGACCGCCACACCGACATCGGGCCCGAGCGTGACGACCTCGATGCCGATCGCCGCGCGCTGCTCGGCGAACCAGGCGAGCAGCTCCGGCGGCTCGATCTTCTCCACGACCGCGAGGAGCCGGTGACCGCGTGCCGCCATCGCCGCGCCCGCCCACTCCCAGCCGCCCAGATGCGGAAGGGCGAGGATCACGCCGTTGCCCCGCGCGAGCCCGGCTTCGATGTGCTCGTAGCCGTCGATCGTGCAGTGCGAAGGGACGGTCCCGGCTCGGACCTCGGCCGGGAGCCGGAGCATCTCGAGCCAGTAGCGGCCGTAGGAGTCGAAGACACCCCTGGTGTCGTCGCGTCCGGTCGCGCGCTGTTGGTGGCGGGCCGCCATACGGCGCTGGCCGGTCAGGAACGGCGCCGCGCCCCGCCCGATCGCGCGCGCGATCGGCGTCGCGACCGGAGCGGGAACGAGTTGCGCCGCAGTGGATCCGGCGCGGTACGCGAGTGTCGTCAGCCGGCCGCGCAGGTCGGGCACGGCTCAGGGACGCGAGTTGCGACGCACCGACGGGTGTCGGCGACGCGTGCGGTCCCCTTCCATCCGCCGGCCCTCCATCCGCCGGGCCGTCCACCACGTTCGCAGCGGAGCGGGCCGGCGCGGATCGGCGAGCGCGTTGTCCTTCTGCTCGAGGCGGTTGTCGCGAGACAGCAGGCGCTCGCGGCGAGTGTGCACACGCGGAGGATGCGCGGCCTGGCGATACACGCGAACGAAACGGTGCACTGCGGTGAGTGCAGTGAGCACGAGCATGACCCACAGGACGGGAGCGATGATGTTGAAGGCGAGGCCGACGCCGAGGAACACGAACCGCTCGGCCCGCTCCATCAGCCCGCCGCGCGCATCGAGCCCGAGTGCTTCGGCGCGCGCTCGCTCGTAGGAGACGAGCATCGAGCAGGCCGCAACCGCGAACGCCAGGATCGATTCGTAGGGATGACGGCCGGCGAGGTACCACGCGCAGCCGCCGAGGAGCAGCGCGTCGGAGACGCGATCGGTCACGGAGTCGAAGAACGCACCCCGCGGGCTGTCCGAGCCGCTCCCTCGGGCGATCGCGCCGTCGAGGAGATCGCTGACGCCGGCGACGATCACGCCGACCACCGCCCACACCAGATGACCGGAGGCGATCAGAAACGCGGTCGCGACCGAAGCGAGCAGCCCGAAGACCGTGAGCGCGTCGGCGGGCACGCCGAGGCCACGCAGGCCCCGGCCGAGCGGGCCCAGGCCTCGCTCGACGCCATGGCGCCAGCGTCGGTCGAGCATCCACGAACTCCTTGTCAGGGCGGGCGGGACAGGGTGAGTGCTCGCGCCCGCGAGCAGTCTGAGGGTACCACCGCGATCGCGAGCAGCCCATCATGGCGGACTTCGGCGGGACGGGCTACAGCGGCGAGGGACCACTGGTCGAGAGGGGGTATCCGTTCGTAGACTCGCTGAACCTGCACGACGCCAACTTTCGGGGGTTTTCTTGAAGACGTTCCCGACGGCCAAGATCCGCAACGTTGCCCTCGTCGGTCACGGCGGAGCCGGCAAGACGTCGCTCGCCGAGGCGCTCCTCCTCGCCGCCGGCGCGATCCCACGCCTCGGAAAGGTCGAGGACGGGTCGACGGTGCTCGACTTCGATCCCGAGGAGCAGCGCCGCCGGATCTCCGTCTCGCTCGCGCTGGCGCCGTTCGAGATCGACGGCGTGAAGGTGAACCTGCTCGACGCGCCGGGGTACGCCGACTTCGTCGGTGACGTCGCCGCCGCGCTCCAAGCGGCCGACCTCGCGTTGTTCGTCGTCTCCGCGGTCGAGGGCGTCGAGGTGCAGACCGAGGTCGCGTGGAAGCTCGCCGAGGAACGTGGGATACCGCGCGCCATCTTCGTCAACAAGCTCGATCGCGAGCGCGCGTCGTTCTCGCGCACGCTCGATCAGCTCAAGGACCTCTTCGGCGCCGGCGTCGCGCCGCTCCAGCTGCCCATCGGCGAGGAAGCATCGCTGTCGGGTGTGATCGAGCTGCTCAACGACACCGCTGTCACGTACTCGGGCGACTCGTCGAGCGGAGCCGAGGCGTCGATCCCCGCCGACATGGAGACCGAGGAACACGCCGTTCACGATGCCCTCGTCGAAGGGATCGTCATCGGCGACGACGACCTGATGGAGCGCTACCTGAACGACGAGAAGCTCGAGATCCAAGAGCTGGCGGGCGCGCTCGCCGCCGGCGTCGCGAGCGGCACCGTGTTCCCGGTGCTCTGCGGCAGTGCGACGAAACTCATCGGCATCGACCGTCTCGCCACGTTCCTCGTGGAGGAAGCGCCGGCACCGTCGGCGGGCGACGGCTCGGCCGCGGCGATCGTGTTCAAGACGATCGTCGATCCCTACGTCGGACGCGTGAACGTGTTCAAAGTGCTGCAGGGCACGGTCAAGCACGACGATGTGCTCGCCAACACCCGGACGAAGGCCGACGAGCGGGTGCACCAGCTCTTCACCATGCGAGGCAAGGAGCAGGACACCGTCGGCGAGGTCGCGGCCGGTGACATCGCGGCCGTCGCTAAGCTCGCCGACACGAGCACCGGCGACGTGCTCGCCACCAAGGGCACGACCTTCGAGGCCGAAGCGGTGCCGCCGCCCGAGCCCGTTCTCGCCGTCGCGATCAAGGCGCGGTCGAAGGGCGACGAGGACAAGCTCGCGAACGCGCTGCACCGTCTCCAGGAAGAGGATCTCGTCCTCCGCATCGATCGCAACCCGGAGACGCACCAGACGGTGCTGCGGGGGATGGGCGAGACGCACCTGTCGATCGCGCTCGAGAAGCTCTCCCGCAAGTTCGGCGTCGAGGTCGACACCGAAGACGTACGTGTCGCGTACCGCGAGACGATCAACGGCAAGGCGGAAGCCGAAGGCAAGCTCAAGAAGCAGACCGGCGGCCACGGTCAGTTCGCGGTCGCGTGGCTCCGCGTCGAGCCGCAGCCGCGCGGTGTGGGCAACGAGTTCGTCGACGCCATCGTCGGCGGGGTCATCCCCCGGAACTTCCTGCCCGCGGTCGAGAAGGGCATCGCCGAGGCCGAGGAGCACGGCGGTGCGCTCGGCTTTCCGGTCGTCGACGTGAAAATCACGTGCTTCGACGGCAAGCACCATCCCGTCGACAGCTCCGAGATGGCGTTCAAGACCGCGGCCGCGATGGGGCTGAAGGAAGCGTTGTCGAAGGCCAACCCGGTGCTGCTCGAGCCGGTCAGCGAGCTGGTGGTCACCGTGCCCGAATCCAGCCAGGGCGACATCATGGGCGACCTCAACGGCAAGCGCGGCCGCATCCAGGGATCGGCGTCGGTCGGCGGGGGCGAGGTCGAGATCACCGCGAACGTCCCTTCGTCGGAGATCCTGCGCTACGCCATCGACCTCCGCTCGATGACCGGCGGGCGGGGCCGGTTCATGGTCCGCCACTCGCACTACGACCCCGTGCCGGCGCACCTCGTGGAGAAGATCGTGGCGTCGACCAAGGAAACCGAGAAGGTTCACTAGAACGGTCGGATTCGCCTCGGAGAGGCCTTCGGCGCCAGGCGTCGCGACTCCTCCACTAAGGGTTATCCGCTCCCCGTGACTCTGACGGGGCAATGATCGATCTCGAGGTTTCGCAAGTATCGGTCGAGCCAAGCGCGGTGGCGGTGCCGGTGGTCCAGGACGACGTCGCGTTTTCGGCGTGGTACCGCAGTGAGCACCCGCGACTGCTCGCGGCCTGGGGGCGCATCTACGCACTCGCGGGCGCCGGTTGTGTCGTCGTTGGGGGTGAGCAGTCGGTCCCGGGACAGTCCGAAGGCGTCACGCCGACTAGTGCTCCTGCGACACCAGCGAATCCCTGATCTCGGTCAACAGCTCCTCGCCCCGGGTGAGGGGCTCGGGCTCCGGCTCCTCGACGGTGCGCATGCTCTGCAGCTTCTCGAACGTCTTGATCACCACGAACACGGCCAACGCGATGATCAGGAAGTTCAACACGTTGGTGAGGAACTGGCCGTAGGCGACGGTTCCGTTGCACACCTGATTGTTGGCGGGCCCCGTGCAGCCGCGTAGGTGGAGCTCGAGGTTGGCGAAGTTCGGCTTGCCGAAGATCGCGCCGACGAAGCCCATGAGCACGTCGTTGGCGAACGACTGCACGACGGAGTTGAACGCCGCGCCGACGACGACCGCGACTGCGAGGTCGAGCACGTTGCCACGCAGGATGAACTTCTTGAAGTCAGCGGCGAACTTCTTCACAGCACACTCCCTTGTCCGAGCTCCGACCAGTCTTCGGGATTGCGCTCCGTGTACTCGCCGATCACGTGACCGTCAACCGCGTCGAGCTCGACCAAGCCCCGGATGCTCGGCGGTTCGTCGGCGCTGTACACGAGGATGCGCCACGCGGGCCGGCTGAGCAGACCGCGCCAGGCGAGTTGCGCCGACGCGTGCCCCACCGGGAATCCCACGGTCCGGCTCGCGACGGCGAGCGCTTCGGTCTGATCGATCTCGAGATGCCAACCGGCAACGAAGTGATACACCGCGATCACTCCCAGGAAGGCCGCGCCGAGGACCAGCCCGCCGTTCGCGGACGCGAGGCCGGCCCAGAGCGCGGCGCCGCCCACGATCACATAGAGCGCCGCCGCGATGCGCCGGCGACGGATGTCGGGGAACACGTACGGACCCACGAACGCCGTGACGTCGAGCTCCTCGGGGAGATCGTCGCCTGCTGCTGTCTCCGGCTCGTCGTCCACTCGCGTGAACCTACCGGTCCCAGACCGCTTTCAGCTTCTCGTAGCCGGTGGTGAGGTCTTCGGCCATCACGCGCGCTTCCGCCACGCTGGTCATGAAGTTCGTGTCACCGCTCCAACGCGGGAGCAGGTGCACATGGAGATGTCCGGGTACGCCGGCACCAGCGGCCCGGCCGATGTTGACGCCGAGATTCATGCCGTCGGGGTTGTAGGCGGCGCGGATCGCCCGCAGCGCGCGTACCTGGGCGCGCGTGACCGCGTTCAGCTCGTCGCCGTCGAGATCCTCGAAGCTCGCCGCGTGGCGCGTCGGCGCGACCATCACATGACCCGAGCCGTAGGGGTACAGGTTCATCACCGCGATCGTCTCGGGTGTGCGTTCCAACACGAGTGCGGCCCTGTCGTCGGTCGCAGCCACGAGCTTGCAGATGACGCAGCCGTCGTCGGTGCTCCCGGTTTTGGGGTCGGACACGTACGACGCGCGCCAACCAGCCCACAGGCGTTCCAAACTCACTGTGAACTCACGATGGGCTCAACGGTGTTCGGCGACTTCGGAACCGAGGCGCGCCTCGAAGTCGTCGAGCGCGACGTCACGGTCCGGGTCGTCACTGCCGCGCGCGTTCACGCCCACGGTCCCGTTCTCCACATCGGTATCGCCGACGACGAGCACGTACGGAACCTTCTCGGTCTTGGCCCGGCGGATCCGCGCTCCGAGCGCACCGGCTGAGCCGTCGAGCACCTCAGCGCGGAACCCTTCGCCCTTCAACCGCGCCGCAATCTCGTAGGCGTAGTCGTCGTGACGATCGGCGACCGGCAGGATCGACGCTTGCACCGGCGCGAGCCAGGCCGGGAACGCGCCGGCGTAGTGCTCGAGGAGCACTGCGAAGAAGCGCTCGATCGATCCGAACAGCGCGCGGTGGATCATGATCGGGGTGTGCCGCTCGTTGTCGGCGCCGACGTAGTGGATCCCGAAGCGCGGCGGCGTTTGGAAGTCGAGCTGGATCGTCGACATCTGCCACGTGCGGCCGATCGCATCCTTCGCCTGCACCGAGATCTTGGGTCCGTAGAACGCGCCGCCGCCCGGGTCCATCACGAGATCGAGGCCCTTGCCCTGGGCCGCGGCGCGCAGTGCTTCGATCGCCTCGTCCCACTCTTCGTCGCTCCCGACGGCCTTGACCTCGGGCTTGGTCGAGAGCTCGAGGTAGAAGTCGTCGAGCCCGAAGTCACGCAGCAGCTCGAGCACGAAATCGAGGAGCGATCCGAGCTCCGCGGCCATCTGCTCTTTCGTGCAGAAGATGTGGGCGTCGTCCTGGGTCATGCCGCGCACACGCGTCAACCCGTGTACGACACCCGACTTCTCGTAGCGGTAGACCGCCCCGAACTCGAACATGCGGAGCGGCAGCTCGCGGTACGAGCGCGTGCGGTGCCGGTAGATCAGCACGTGGAACGGGCAGTTCATCGGCTTGAGGTAGTACGTCGTGCCTTCGCCGCCCTGCCCGCCCTCTTCGAGATGCATGGGCGGGAACATGCTGTCGGCGTACCAATCGAGATGGCCGGAGGTCTCGAACAGGCCGGCCTTGCTGATGTGCGGCGAGTTCACGAACTCGTAGCCCGACACTTCGTGCCGTTCGCGCGAGTACTCCTCCATGATCCGTCGCACGAGCGCACCCTTCGGGTGGAACACGGCCAGGCCCGAGCCGATCTCCTCGGGAAACGAGAAGAGGTCGAGCTCGACGCCGAGCTTGCGATGATCTCGCGCTTCGGCTTCCTCCAGACGATGCAGGTGCTCGGCCAGCGCGTCCTTCGACTCCCAGGCGGTGCCATAGATGCGCTGCAGCATCGGGCCGTGTTCGTTGCCCCGCCAGTACGCGCCCGCGACCTTCGTCAGCTTGAAGACGCCCAACCGCTTGGTCGACGGCACGTGCGGACCGCGGCACAGGTCGACGAACGTCTCCTCGTCACCGGCGCGATTGCGGTAGACGGACACTCCGTTCTCCCCCGCCGCTTCGCCCGCGTCTTCGCCCGTCGCATCACCGGCACGTACCTTCTCGATGATCTCGCGCTTGTAGGGCTGGTCGGCGAAGACCTTCAGCGCGTCGTCGTAGGTGAGGTCTTCGCGCTCGAAGCGCTGATCCTGCTTCACGATCGCGCGCATTTCGGCTTCGATCTTCTCGAGATCGTCGTCGCTGAACGTCTTTCCGTCGGGCAACTCGAAGTCGTAGTAGAAGCCGTCTTCGATCGCGGGACCGATCGCGTACTTGGCGCCGGGGAACAGTCGCGTCACCGCTTCGGCGAGCACGTGCGCAGTCGAATGGCGCAGCACCTCTCGTCCGTCGGCGGTGTCGGGCGTGATGATCGCGAGCTTGACGTCGTGATCGAGCGGACGACCGAGATCGATCCATTCGTCGTCGGCCTTGGCGGCCACCGCCGCCTTCGCGAGCCGGGGCGCGATTGCGGCCGCCACATCAGCCGGCGTCGTTCCCGGCTCGACCTCGCGCTCCGAACCGTCGGGCAAGGTGACCGTGATCTGTTGGCTCATGATGTTCTCTACTCGGCGAGGGGCGCGGGTCGGTCGAGGCTAGCAACGGCGCCATTCGTTTCCGTGGCGATTTCGTGCTCGCGTTAGGCGTCGGATCCGATGCTGATCGGACGGTCGAGGGCGACGCCCAAGAGCGATCCGAGCTCGCGAAGAACTGTCGGCGCGCTCGGGTCGGAACCGGCAGAGAGCGTCGAATCGGCGGAGAGAATCGCGCTGGCGAGATCGTCGAGCGCTTCGAGCGCGTGCGGCGCGTCGAGATCGTCGTCGATCGCGTCACGCACCCGCTGCGCGAACGGCGCAGGGTCGGGGCCGTCGGGCCGCTCCGCCGCCGCGAGGAGCCGGTGCAACAACGCGACCGCCTCGTCGAGATCCGTGTCGTACCACTCGAAGCCGGAGCGGTAGTGGTGACGCATCAGCGCCAGGCGAATCGCGCGCGGGTCGGCAATCTTCAACACGTCGCTCACGAACACGAGGTTGCCGAGCGACTTCGACATCTTCTCGCCCTCGTAGCTGACCATCGCCGAGTGCAGCCAGTGCCGCGCCAGCGGTTCGCCCGTGATCGATTCGCTCTGCGCGATCTCACTCTCGTGGTGCGGGAAGATGAGGTCGCTGCCGCCACCGTGGAGATCGAGCGTCGAGCCGTGCTCGTGCAGGGCCATGGCCGAACACTCGATGTGCCAGCCGGGCCGGCCTATGCCGAACGGCGCGCGCCACGCGGGCTCGTCGGGAAGGGACGGCTGCCACAACACGAAGTCGAGCGGCGCCCGCCGGTGCGGATCGTCGGGGTTGCCACCCCGAGCGCGCGCGAGCTTGATCATGCGGTCTTCGGGATAGTGCGAGAGCTTCCCGAAGTCGGGGAAGGTCGAGACGTCGAAGTAGACGTATCCCCCGCTCAGGTAGGCGTGGCCCGAGTCGAGCAACTGGCCGACGAGCTCGACGATGTGCGGTACCGCATCGGTCGCCCGAGGCTCGGCCACCGCCGGACGAAGGTCGAGCGCGGCGATGTCGCCCTGGAACCTCTCGATCTCGGCCGCGGCGAGGTCGAGGTACGGGATGCCGAGCTCCCGCGCCTTGGGCAGGATCGAATCGTCGACGTCGGTGATGTTGCGCACCATGCGCACCTCGTGGCCGAGCTCCTCGAGCCGCCGGATGAGCAGGTCGTAGGTGATGTAGGTCGCGGCGTGGCCGAGGTGCGTCGAGTCGTAGGGCGTGATGCCGCACACGTACATGCGGACCATCGGCGGCGGGTCGAACGGCACCACCTCACGACGGGCAGTGTCGTAGAGGCGCATGGTCATCCCTGAACCCTAGGTCGAGCCAGGCGCGGATCCGGTGGCCCGGTCGTCTGACCGACGTCGCACGGGCGATCGAGGGCCGGAGGTCGTAGCCGCATAGTTAGGGCCAGGTCTTGCCGAAGCCGCCGACGTCGATGACGTTGCCGGTGAAGTCCGACCCGGCCAGTGACGCCAGCGTCGCGACCGGCGCGACCACGTCTTCCGGAGTCGTCCAGCCGCTCCAGTCGTGGTCTTGGCCGTACTGGAGCTCCGTCATCTCGGTCTTCACTGCGCCGGGCCGCAGGGCGTTCACCACGATGCCGAGCGGCTTGACCTCCGGCGCGAGTGCGCTGGTGAACCGCTCGAGCGCGGCCTTGGCGACGGTGTAGAAGAGATAGCCGGGCGGCATGTACGGCGTCGTCGCGTGATCGGCTGCGTGCGAGGAGATGTTCACGATGCTGCCGCCTCCGCGCGCGGCCATGACCGGCACGACGGCGCGGGCGAAGAGATAGAGGCTGCGAACGTTCACCCGCATCGACTCGTCCCACTGCTCCACCGTCGACTCGTCGAACAGGGCCTGCGTGGGAGCCATGGCGTTGTTCACGAGCACGTCGAGCGCGCCGAACCGCTCGACTGTCGCGTCGACGAGGTGTGTGATCTCCGCCGGTTCGCCGATGTCGCAGCGGACCGCGAGCGCGGCGCCGCCGTTGACGTTGATGGCGTTGGCCGTATCGTGGATCGTGCCCGGCAGGCCGCCCGGCATCTTGCGCTCGCTGCGCGCCGCGCACACGACGCTCGCGCCGAGTCCGGCCAGCCCGATCGCGAGGCCCTTCCCGATTCCTCGTGACGCGCCGGTGACGACGACGATCCGGCCCGTGAGGTCGACGGTGCCGGTCACCTGACGGTCGTGAGTCGCAGGCTGGCACGCATCTTGTGCCGCACGTTCACCGTGAGCAGCACTGCCGCAAAGGTCTCCATGCCGACCGCGTTGCGGATCGATCCGCCGTCGAGCGGACGAAGATCGGGGATGCTCGCCGTGATGTCCATCACCGTTGCCTTGGCATCGTCTTCGCCGAGCACGACCACGTCGCTCTCCATCACGTAGTCGAGCGCCGCGAACTCCGCCGCGGGGACCAAGTGGAACGCGGTGCATACGCGCGAGCGCCAGAGCAGCGCCTGGATCTCGGCCGCCACCGATCCATGAGGCGGAAGCACCGCGTTGAACTCGTTGCCGTTCTTCACGAGGTTGTTTGCCATCGACACGACGACCTTGTTGTGCAAGTGCTCGGCGTGCTCCTGCACCGTGGGGATGGCCGAGTCGGCGTGCACCGCGAGGATCACCACCGGCGCGTCACACGCCGCGGTGTTGTCGCACGGCTGCAGGTTCGCGACGCGCTCACCCCATTTCTCGCGCAACTCCCCGACCGCGTGCTCGGCCTTGTCCGCCGACCGCGACCCGAACAACACCTCGTGCCCGACGCTCGCAAGCCGCGCCGCCAGGCCACCACCCGCAGGTCCCGTCGCCCCCAAAATCCCAATCCGCATCGGGGGATCGTATATGTACGGTTCTGGCCATGGCTGAGGCTCGCGGTCGCATCGTGCTCGTCACGGGAGTCATGGCGGCGGGAAAGTCGACCGTCGCGCAGTTGCTCGCCGAGCGCTTCGAGCGGTCCGCACACCTCCGCGGCGACCGGTTCCGCCGCATGATCGTCCGCGGGAACGCGGCGCCGAACACCGACGCGTTCGATGCCGAGCTGCGGCTGCGTTACACGCTCGCCGCGCGGGCCGCCGACGGCTACGCCGAGGCCGGTTACACCGCCGTCTGGCAGGACTGTGTGATCGGCGCCATGCTCGGCGAGATCGAGACGATGGTGCGGACGCGCCCGCTCGACGTCATCGTGCTCGCGCCTCGACCGGAGATCGTCGAGTGGCGCGACGAGCATCGACACAAGCGCGGCTACGACGGCGACTGGACCGTCGCCCAGCTCGACCGGATCCTCTACGACGAGACACCACGCGTCGGGACCTGGATCGACAACTCCGACCAGACGCCCGAGCAAACAGTCGAAGAGATCGTTGCCCGCATGACGCCGTGAGCACAGCGAACTGGCCGGACCGGCGAGCGACCGCGGCCGGAGTTTCGCCGGCCGCAGCGAGTGCGACCATTAAGCAATGCAGTCGGCGCCGAAGAGGACGCGGAGCTCGGCGTACAAGCCGTTGCGGGCTTCGCAGTTGAACTCGTCGCCGAGGCGGAGGACGGTCTCCTTCTCGGGACCGACCACGCGCACGAAGACCTGGCTGTGTCCCGGATGGGTCCGCAACAGCTCGCGCAGCTTGGCGACGCGGTCGTCGTCAAGCACGCCGGCCTTGACCCGAAGTGTGAGCGGCGGGCTGCCGTCGAGATGCAGCTCCGGCCTGGTGATCTCCATCGCCATCAGCTTGGGCGTATCTTCCCGGCCGTCGATGCGCGCCTTCAACACCACGATCGCGTCGGCGTCGAGCAGCTCGCCGTACTGGAGCATCGTCTTCGGGAACACCATCACCTCGATGGCGGCCGCCAGATCCTCCAACACGAAGGTCGCCATGAGATCGCCGCGCTTGGTGTACTTGCGCGCCAATCCGGTGACCACGCCGGCGACACTGCGGATCGAGCCGTCGTCGAGCTCCGCCAGGTCCGCGATCGAGCACTCCACGTGCCGGCGCAGCGCCGCTTCGGCACCCATGAGCGGGTGGTCGCTCACATAGAGGCCGAGCATCTCCTTTTCCGCTCGCAGCTTCTCGGACTTGTCGAAGTCGACGTCGGGAATCGGGAGGCGGTCGTCGAACACGGGGCTGTCGTCGGCGGCGCCGACGCCGAGGTCGAACAAGCTCATCGTTCCCTGATCGCGCTCCCGGCGCCGCCGCAGCGTCGCGTCGACGATGGGCTCGAACACCTGCAACAGGCCCTTGCGCGGGTGACCGAGCGAGTCGAACGCGCCGGCCTTGATCAACGACTCGATCGCACGCTTGTTGAGCACGGTCGGCTCGACCCGCTCGCAGAATTCGTAGAAGTCTGCAAACGGACCGTCGCCGCGACCGGCGATGACCAGCTCGGCAACACCCTCGCCGACGTTGCGCACCGCCGAGAGCCCGAAGCGGATCGCGTCCTGTTGGCCCGCTTCGGCCGCGAGCTCGCAGGCGAAGTCGCTCGCCGAAGCGTTCACGTCGGGAACCAACACGTCGATGCCGCGCTGGCGGCAGTCGTTGAGGTACACGCCCGCCTTGTCGAGGTTGCTCTTCACGCTCGTGAGCAACGCCGCGAGGTACGGCACCGGATGGTTCGCCTTCAACCACGCGGTTTGGTACGTGATGTAGCCGTAGCCGACGCTGTGTGACTTGTTGAACGAGTAGTCGGCGAAGGGCTCGATGGTGTCGAAGTACCGCTCGGCGAACTCGGCGGTGTGACCGTTGCGGACACAGCCCTCGACGAACTTGCCCCGCTCCTTCGCGATGAGCTCGCGGACCTTCTTCCCGGTTGCCTTGCGCAGGTTGTCGGCTTCTTCGAGCGAGTAACCCGCGAGCTTCTGCGATGCGCGCATCAGCTGCTCTTGGTAGATCATCAACCCGTACGTCGGGCCCAGGATCTCCTCGAGGTCGGGATGGTCGAACGTGACCGACTTCCGGCCGTTCTTGCGATCGGCGTACTCGTTGTGCCAGTTCTGCGCCATCGGCCCGGGCCGGTAGAGCGCGATCACGGCGGCGACGTCTTCGAAGGTCTCCGGATTCAGCGAGCGCAGGAGGGCCCGCATCGGCCCGCCTTCGAGCTGGAAGACGCCCATGGTGTCGGCCTTCTGCAACAGCGCGAACGTGGCGGGGTCGTCGAGCGGGAGCGCGTCGATGTCGGGCCGGAAGCCCGTGGACCGCTCGATGAGGTCGAGGGCGATCTCCATCACGTCGAGGTTGCGCAGCCCGAGGAAGTCCATCTTCAACAAACCGAGGTCTTCGACGCCGTGCATCTCGTACTGGGTGACCATCGGCGCGTCTTCGATGGGCGTGCCGGGTTCGGGCTTGCGTTGGATCGGGACGTACTCGGTGAGGGGCTCGCGCGTGATCACCACCGCGGCCGCGTGGATGCCGTCCTGGCGGCGCAGGCCCTCGAGCCCGAGGGCGACGTCGATCACCCGACGCGCGTCGGGGTCATCGTCTCGGAGCTGGCGCAACTCGGTCGCCATCTTGTAGCCGTCGACGTACTTCTCGGTCGGCTCGAAGCACGCGCGCAGCGGCGTGTCGCGGCCCATGATGAGCGGCGGCATCAGCTTGGCGATCTTGTCGCCGACGACGTAGGGGTAGCCGAGCACACGCGCACCGTCTCGCACCGCGGCCCGCGCCTTGATCGTCGAGAACGTGATGACCTGCGCGACGTGATCCTCGCCGTACTTCTGCGCGGCATAACGGATCATCTCGCCCCGGTAGCGGGAGTCGAAATCCATGTCGATATCGGGCATCTGCTGGCGACCGGGATTGAGCATCCGCTCGAACAGCAGGTCGTACTTGATCGGGTCGACGTCGACGATGCGCAGGCAGTAGGCGACGCACGAGCCCGCCGCGCTCCCCCGCCCGGGACCCACCCGGATACCGCGCGACTTCGCGTAGCGGACGAGGTCCCACACGACGAGGAAGTACGCCGAGAACCCCATCGACTTGACAACGTCGAGCTCGTGCTCGATGCGGTCGATCACCTGCTGCGGTGGCTTCTGCCCGTAGCGCTCGCGCGCGCCGTGCATGGTGAGCTCGCGCAGATACGAGTTCTCGTCCTGGCCGTGCGGCACCGGGAACGACGGCAGGATCGCCTGCCCGAACTCGATCTCGACTTCCGACCGCTCCGCGATCACCAGGGTGTTGTCGCACGCGTCGGGCAGCTCGCGGAATACGTCGCGCATCTCGGCCGCCGACTTGATGTAGAAGTCGTCGCCCTCGAACTTGAGCCGCTTGGCATCGGTCTTGAGCGAGCCGGTCTGCACACACAGGAGCGCGTCGTGGGCCTCGGCGTCCTCCTTGTGGGTGTAGTGGCTGTCGTTGGTCGCGAGGAGCGGCGCCTGGAGCTTGCGCGCGATCTCGAGCAGCGGCTTGAACACGCGCACGTCGTCTTCGATGCCGTGGTCCTGGAGCTCGATGAAGAAGTGGTCGCGCCCGAACAGATCCTGGAAGCGCGCCGCGGCTTCGAGCGCGGCCTTCTCCTCTCCGGCGAGGATCAGCTGCGGCACCAACCCGCCGAGGCAGCCACTGGTGGCGGTGATGCCTCGGTGATGCCGTTCGAGGAGCTCCCAATCGCTGCGGGGCTTGTAGTAGTAGCCCTCGAGGAACGCCGAGCTCGTGATCTTGATGAGGTTGCGGTAACCCTCGTTGGTCTCGGCGAGCATCGTCAGGTGGAAGATCTCGTTGTCGACCCGCTTCGGCCGCTCGAACCGCGACGTGTTGGTGAAGTAGCCCTCCATGCCGATCACGGGCTTCACGTCGGCCGCGCGCGCGGCGCTGTACATGGGCAATGCGCCGTACATGTTCCCGTGATCGGTGATGCCGACCGCGGGCTGGCCGTCGGCGGCGACCGCCGCGACCACGTCGCCGATCCGCGATGCACCGTCGAGCATCGAGTACTCGGTGTGCAGATGCAGGTGGACGAACGAATCGCGCTGGCTGGCTGGCAAGGGCTCCGCTCCCCCGTTATCCACAACCCATGGGGAAAAAGCTGTGGATAATTACACGGCTGTCATTCGACAACTTACGCCGTGAACCGAGTCGTTGTCGACCGTGCGAGGATGCGCCGGTGGAGACCTCGAACCCACCCCTCCTCAACGGGCCTGCCCTCGGCTTGGCCGCGCTCCTGGGCTTCGCCGGCGCGGCCCATTTCGTCAATCCCGGGTTCTTCGACGAGATCGTTCCTCATGCGCTACCGGGCTCCGCTCGAACCTGGACCTACCTGAGCGGGGCGGCCGAGTTCGCGTGCGCGGCGGCCCTGGCCCGGCCCTCGACCCGGCGCGGCGGTGGCCTGGCCGCGGCCCTCGTGTTCATCGCGGTCTTCCCGGCCAACGTGCAGATGGCCGTCGACTGGCGGGCGAGACCCGTGGCCGAACGAGCAGCGGCCTACGGCCGGTTGCCACTCCAGATCCCCTTGGTGCTCTGGGCATGGAAGGTGCACCGCGATGCCGAGCGCTGAACCGCCGACAATGGAAGTGCGGCGCTAACGCGAGCGGGTGCCGCGTGCCGCGACGAGCGGCACGTACATCTCGTCGGGCGTGAGACTGCCGTGCCCCGACTTCAGGTTCCGCTCGTTCGGGAGCGCGGGATCGACGAACGCGACGGGTTCGCGCGCGGCGAGCACGACGTTGCCGATGCGCGCGGCCACGTTCCCGGACGCATCGCGGCCGAGCACGCCCATCTCGAGGAGCTCGGCACGCGACCACACCCACGCCCGGTCCGATACCAGCTCGCGCGCCGCCGCCAGCAGGTCACGGCCGCCGCCGGGAGCCGCGTAGAGGTACCGGAACCGGCCGTCTCCGGCCATGGTCGTGGCGAGCGCGCCCAGCTCGGGAATGTCGATCCACGACTCCGCTTCGAGGTGGATCTGCCCGTGATCCGACGTGACGAGGACCGTCGCGCTCGCCGGCAACGCGTCGACGAGCTCGCCGACCAACCGGTCGGCGAAAGTGAGCTCGTTCGCGAACACGCCGTCCTGCAACCCGAACTCGTGCGCGATCGCGTCGATCCCCGGGTAGTACGCATAGACGAATGGCTCACCGGCCTCCACCGCGCGCGCACACTGCTCGATGAGCCCGACGGTCGTGTGCCAACCCGCGAGGCGAGTGCCGCGGAGATGCGCCCGCGTAAAACCGGTGTCGCGGAACTCGGTGCGCGTCACGACCGGCACCGCCCGGCCGAGGAACGGCGCATAGCGCTGCACGTCGTTCGGTTCCGGCAATCGACCGCGGTTGGACGCCGACCAGCGCAACACGTTGAGGATCTCGTCGCCGACGAGCATGCGGTAGCCCACGATGCCGTGCTGCGCGGGCGCCAGTCCGGTGGCGATCGACGTGAGTGCGGTGGCGGTGGTCGACGGTGCCACCGTGGTGATCGGGCCACCGTCCATGGCGGTCAGACGCGGCATTACCCCCGCGTGATCCTGGGCCGCGCTCCAGCCGAGGCCGTCGAGGACGACGAGCACGACGGCGTCGGCGGTCCGTGCGATCTCCGGGATCCACGCGTCGTCGACCTGGCCGAACAGCGCCGGAACAATGCCCGCGACGCACGCGCCGTCGAGCGCAGGGAGTACGGGATCCACACCCCGAGCGTAGGGGCCGGAGGCCGGGACCGGACGCGCCCGGCGACACCGGCCGGCGCTCCGACGCGCGAGCATGGGCGGATGAAGGTATCGACGCGCGGCGACTACGCCGCCCGCGCACTCTTGTCGCTCGCGCTACGCGGGAGCGAACGCCCGACGTCGGTCAAGGAGATCGCGGAGCGCACCTCGCTGCCGCAGCCGTATCTGGAGCAGATCCTCCTGTCGGTGAAGGGCGCCGGGCTCGTGCGGTCGAAGCGCGGCGTGGGCGGCGGCTACGTGCTCGCGTACCCGCCCGAGGAGATCACCCTTGCCGACATCGTCGCCGCGGTCGAAGGTCCGCAGCTCCCGATGTCGGAGCACCCCGACCACTGCGAGGGCCATTGCATCCTCCAGGAGGTCTGGGTGGGAGTCGACGAGGAGAGCCGCCGCGTGCTCGAGCACGTGACCCTCGCCGAACTCGTCCAGCGCACCCGAATCGGCCACCGCGACCGCGAGAACGAGACCGCCTAGCTCGCCGGTCAGCGCTCGTTCATTTTGCATCCAACTGCGGAAAGCGCGTTGAGATGCAAACAGTTCGGACTCGTCGGGCCGTCAGGGTGCCGCGTCGGGGTGGAAGACGACTTTGATCGCGTGGCTGTTGCGTTTGTCGATCGCGGTGCCGACCGCCTCGCGCACGGCTTCGAGTGCGAACGCGTGGGTGACGGTCGACTCGGGAAGACCACCGGCCGCGAGCACCTCGAGCGCGAGGTCGATGGAGTGGTGCGTGCCGCGGGTCGGGTGCACGCCGTGCGCGTGGTTCCAGGCGCCGACGAGCTCGGCCTCTTTGAACCACAGCGCGCTCAGATCGACCTCGCCGGCACCGCCCGCGCCGATGAACAGCACCGTGCCCCAGTTGTCGACGAGGCGAATCGACTCCGTGACCGATTCGAGGCCGCCGACCGCCTCGATCACGTAGGGGAAGCCGCCGAGCAACATCTGCCCGTCGCGGCGGCCGTGCACCGACGCGCCGCAGATCGCGGCGAGCTCGTCGAAGTGCGCGTACTCGTCTTGCGCGGCGACCACGTGGTGCGCGCCCGCCGCGCGCGCGGCCTCACCTTGGTAGGCATGGCGCGCGGTCACCGTGACTTCGCACGCAGGGAACAGCGCCCGGACCGCAGCCACCGTCGCCAGCCCGATGATCCCCGCCCCGACGACGAGCACGGGGTCACCGTCACGCGGCGGCTTGCGCAACAAGCCGTGCACCGCGACCGAGACCGGCTCGTGCAGGCTCGCGATCGCATCGGGAACCGCGTCGGGGAGCGGGTGCAGCATCGTGTGGTGCGCGAGCACCTGATCGGCCCAGCCGCCGCCGAGCCCGGCCGTGAAGCCGATCGACATTCCCGGGGTCAGCACCGCGCTGCCCAGGTTCAGGCAGCACGACTCGATCCCGGCGGCGCACATGCGGCACACCGGCGAGATGCCGCGCACCGCGCACGCGATCACGGGATCCACGGCGACGCGGGTGCCGAGCGGAATGTCGCAACCGCTCCCGGTCTCCACGATCCGTCCCGCGATCTCGTGACCGAGGAGGAACGGGAACGTCCAGAAGCCCGCGAGCGCGGGCGCCCGGAGCTCGCCGTTGCCGAACAGGTGCAGGTCGCTGCCGCAGATGCCGCCGACGGTCACCGCGACCCGTGCCCACTCCTCGTTCGGGAGCTCGGGCTCGTCGACCTCGACCAGCTCCGCGCCGAACGCCGGGTCCTTCAGATTGAACTCGACCGCTCGCACGGCGACGACGCTATTCCAGGTTCGTAAGAACTGCTGCGAGCGCGGCCGGCAGCGCGTCGTCGAACGCGAGACGTTCGCCGGTCACGGGATGGTCGAACGCGAGATGGGTCGCGTGGAGGAACGGGCGGCCGAGGGTGATCGAGACCCTCGACCCTCCGTAGGTCGCGTCGCCTACCACCGGGTGGCCGATCGCGCTCAGGTGCACCCGGATCTGATGGGTGCGCCCCGTCTCGAGCCGGCAGTCGAGCAGGCTGCACTCGGGATCGACGTACGTGGTGCGCACCTCGTACTCGGTGCGCGCGGTCTTGCCCGACTCTCGCACCGCCATGCGCGTCCGGCGCGCGGTCGAACGGCCGATCGGCGCGTCGATGACCCCCCGCGGTGAAGAAAGCGTGCCCCACACCAGCGCCACGTAGCTGCGGTCGACCGAACGCGTCGAGATCTGCTCGATCAGGCTGTCGTACGCGCGCGGAGAGCGGGCGACGACTAGCAAACCGCTGGTGTCGCGATCGAGCCGGTGGACGATGCCGGGGCGGTACGGGTCCCCGATCGCGGCGACATCCGGGAATCGGGCGAGCAGACCGTTCACCAGTGTCCCGTCGGCGTGGCCGGCACCGGGATGCACCACGAGGCCGTCGGGCTTGGCGACGACGATCACGTCGTCGTCGGCGTACCGAACGTCGATCGCGACGGTCGGGTCCGGCTCGGGCGGCGCGCCGACCGCGGGCTCTTCGAGCACCTCGATCACGCTGCCCTCGACGAGCTTGTGGCTCTTGTTGACCGCACGGCCGTCGATCACGATCGCGGCCCGCGCCAACAGCACCTGCACGTCGGCGCGACTCCACCCGGTGAGCAGCGCGACGGCCCGGTCGACCCGCTCCCCCGCGAGCACACCCGGAACCACCATCGGCTCGCTCACGGTTTCCCGTGCGCCTCTGCCGGGCGCGGCGCGCGCAACGAGCGAACGATCAGCAGTACGGCGCCGATCGACACGCACGAGTCGGCGACGTTGAACACCGGCCACCACCCCACGGCCACGAAATCGACCACGTGGCCGCGCAGGAAGCCGGGCGCCCGGGCGAACCGGTCGACGAGGTTCCCGAGCGCTCCTCCGAGCACCAGGGTCAGCGCGACGACGAGCACGGTGTCCGTCGTACGCCGCAGCACGCGGGCCAGGACCAACGTGACGAAGATCGCGCCGACGGCGAGCACCGGCGTCATACCCTGGAAGCGGCTGAATGCGCCGCCGCCGTTGCGGGTCAGCTCGAATCCGACGTTGTCGCCGATCACGTGAACCGGACCGTCGGAGAGCGCGGCGACCGCCCATGCTTTGGTGAGCTGATCGATCGCGACGATCGCGGCGATCGCGCCGATCACCCAGCGCGTACGCGTTGGCGTTCTCGTCGGGGTCCGATCACCGGCGCCGCTCGCCGCGGGCCTTGCACTTCACGCACTGCACCGACCACGGCAGCACCTCGAG
>JBBQER010000065.1:0-23754 GCA_038320885.1 Acidimicrobiia bacterium | reverse complement strand
AGCGTTGCGGGCACGGCTTCCGACGATTCGAGAACTACCGGCTCCGCGTGCTGCTCCACACCGGCGGGATCACCTGGCCGAACCAGCCAACACCACCACGCATCCGAACCCGCGCTCCCCACTCAAACGCGTAGAGCCCGTTATCGCCGGTGAGAAGGGTGGGCCGCCCGGGACTCGAACCCGGAACCTGCGGGTTAAAAGCCCGACGCTCTGCCAGTTGAGCTAGCGACCCCGAAGGAAAGATTACGTGGCAACACGCGGCGCGGCTCCGTGCGGATTACTCGGAGGAGCCGGCCGCGCATTTCGCCTGCGCGTACTTGTCGATGTCTGCCCGCGCGGCCGCCGCATCTCCGAACCGGTGCTGCTCGGCGGCGGCGACGATCCGCTCGACATCTCCGCGCAGCCCCAGGGGCACGGCCGACCGCAGGCGTTTCGCGGTGCGGACGTACTGGGTGACGGCGGTCCGCAGCGTCGCGTCGAACGTTGCGGGATCGGATACGTCCGCGCGGGCGACTCGGTCGCCGGTCTGGGCGAGCTGGGCGAGCAGGGGGCACGCGGTTGTCGCCGCGATCGACTTGCCATTGCCTCCCGAGCACGCGCCCAGGACGAGCGTCGCGCCGATCACGGCAATGGCGACGGCTCGAGACATGCGAAGAAGCTAGCGACCGATCCTCGACGCGCCCTTTACCGGCCGGGGACCGCTTCGGGGACGCTGCTACCCTGTCCCCCTCTCAGGTGAAACGGGCCCCCATCGTCTAGTGGCCTAGGACGCCGCCCTTTCACGGCGGTAACGGGGATTCGAACTCCCCTGGGGGTGCGACGGGGCGCCGGCAACTCGGAGCTCCGTGTTCACTGGTCCTGTGGTGCAGTTTGGAGTGCACGCCGCCCTGTCAAGGCGGAGGCCGCGGGTTCAAATCCCGTCAGGACCGCGCTCACGAGCAATGAGTGCAATGCCCGTGGAGGTAAGGCGGGAGGCGTCAGCCGAGGCGACCGGATGGGAGCCGAAGCGCTAGCCAACAAATAGACACGGCCGGGTAGCTCAGTTGGCAGAGCACACGCCTGAAAAGCGTGGGGTCACCGGATCGACGCCGGTCCCGGCCACTTCGAAGTGCCGAGCGCAACGCCGCTCGCGGTCGCCGTCTAGAGGTGGTCGGTCTGCTCGACCTGCTCGAGGAACTGGCGGATCTCGCTCGCACGGAACCGCCGATGGCCGCCGAGGGTGCGGATCGCCGAGATCTTCCCGGCTCGCGCCCAGCGGGTCACGGTCTTCGGGTTCACGCGAAACATCGCGGCGACCTCGGAGGGTGTGAGAAGGGCGTCGTCGTCGCGGGGTTGCATGTGCTCCACCTCGTCATCCAATCCAGTTCCGGCTGCCGTCCGGGATCGGCGCCGAATCGCGCGCTGCGTCCGCCAGGAACGCCTTCCCACCCTTGCCGCTACACCCCTACTGGGTTCCGAACATACTAGGTCATTGCGTCAGCGATGTCACAAAGGGGACACAGGTGTACCCGATAGGCCGACGGACCCATGTCTAGGGCGCGGGACCTACGGGAGCAAGTACGGAGACTCCGGGCGGTCCACCGGACATTCGGAAACGGCCGCTCGTAGACTCCGCCGGCGTGGCGCGTGTGTTCGCGATCGCCAACCAGAAGGGCGGCGTCGCCAAGACGACGACGACCCAAACCGTCGGCCTCGCGCTAGCCGACCTGGGCGAACGAGTGCTGCTCGTCGATCTCGATCCGCAGGCCTGCCTCACCTTCGCCCTCGGCCTCGAACCCGAGACGTGCACGCCGACGCTGCACGACGTGCTGTTGGAACGCGTAAAGGCCGACGACGCCATCATCGACGCGGGTCGCGTGCAGCTGCTGCCGTCGAACGTCGATCTCGCCGGCTCCGAGCTCCATCTGTTGAGCAAGACCGGCCGCGAGCACGCGCTCCGGCGCGCGCTCGAACCGGTGCGTGACTCGTACGACACGGTGCTCATCGACTGCCCGCCGTCGCTCGGTGTGTTGACGGTCAACGGATTGACCGCCGCCGACGAGGTGCTGGTTCCGCTCCAATGCGAAGCGCTCGGCCATCGCGGCGTCGCCCAGTTGCTCGAGACGATCACCGACGTGCGCGAGTTCACCAATCGTTACCTGCAGGTGCGTGGGGTGATCGCGACAATGTTCGACTCGCGGGGCCGCCACGCGCGCGAGGTGCTCGACGACGTGCAGAGCCGCTTCGGTCTCGCCGTGCTCGAACCGCCGATCCCCAAGACGGTGCGGTTCGCCGAGGCGCCGGGACGCGGCGTCTCCATTCTCGAGCACGCGCCGCGCTCCGCCGGCGCCCAGGCATACCGCGCGATCGCCGCGCTGCTGCACGACGGAAGGGTGAACGCGTGAGCGGATACCTGCGTGAGGTCCACAGCCGGCCCGCGCACCCCGAACGCGATCCGATGGGCAAAGCCGCGCTCTTCTCCGACACCCGCCGGCCCGGCACCGTCTTGGTCGAGTGCAACTCGTGCGGCGCGTCGACGCGCCTCACCTACGTCGACTTCGCGCTGAGCACGCTGCCGTTCTCGCTCTGGCTGCCGCCGATCCCGAGCATCCGGTACAACCGGCGTATGACCTGCCCCTCGTGCTCCGAGTGGACGTGGGTGCGCGCCCACTGGCTCGCCTGAGCTAGTGCTGCTCCATGCGGACGTGGCCGTGACCGTCGACGATCTCGCCGACCAGCCAGGCGTCATGCTTCTCCGCGCGGATCACGTCGACCGCGTGTAACGCGGCGTTAGCGGGCACGACCGCGAGCATGCCTAGACCGAGGTTGAAGACGTGCTCCATCTCTTTTTGCGGCACGGCACCGGCGCTCTGGATCTCGGTGAAGATCCGGGGCTCTTCCCAATCGCCTCGCTTGACGACCGCGTCGCAGCGGTCGGGAAGCACCCGTGCGAGGTTGCCCGGGATGCCGCCGCCGGTGACGTGCGCGAATGCGTGCACCGACACTTCACTCGCGAGCTTGAGCAAGGCGGGCGCGTAGATCGCGCTGGGTCGGAGGAGCTCCGCGGCCAGCGAGTGGTGGGCGCCGGGCCACGCCGCGCCCGCGAGATCTCGCCGGCCGCGATCGAGCAACGCGGCACGTGCGAGCGAGTAGCCGTTGCACCGGAGTCCCGGGCTCGCGATGCCGACGACGCGGTCGCCCGTACGCACATCACGCGGGAGCACCCGAGCGCGTTCGACGATACCGACCGCGAAACCGACCAGATCGAACTCGCCCGGTTCCATCACACCGGGATGCTCCGACATCTCGCCGCCGAGCAACGCGCACCGGGCCTGACGGCACCCGTCGGCGACACCCGCGACGATCTCGTCGATCTCCTCCGGGACCAGCGCGCCCACGGAGATGTAGTCGAGGAAGAAGAGGGGCTCGCCGCCCTGGGCGGCGATGTCGTCGACCGACATGGCAACGCAGTCGATGCCGATCGTGTCCCGGCGACCGGCGAGGCGGGCGACAACCGACTTCGTGCCGACCCCGTCGGTCGACGACACCAAAAGCGGATCGCGGTAGCGCTTCCAGTCGACGGCGAACAGGCCACCGAACCCGCCGACGTCGCCGACGACCTCGGGGCGGAACGTCGACCGGACGTGCGCCTTGATGAGCTCGACGGCCTTCTCGCCGGCCGCGATGTCGACACCCACGTCGGCGTACGTCAATCGCTCCGTGTCGTCGGGAGGCGCCATGCGATCAGATCAGATTCGAGAGAGCGGTCGCTTGGATCACGCGCGTTCGACCTCGTCGATCGCGATGTGATCTCGCGCTTCGGGCTCGAGCAGGAGCTTCGTGTCGTACTCGGGCACCGGAACCGGATAGTTCCCGGTGAAGCACGCGTCGCAGAACGCGTCGGGAGGGGAACCGGTGGCCGTTACCAGCCGCTCGAGATCGAGGTAGGCCAGCGAATCGACACCGAGGTAGTCGGAGATCTCACCGACCGACATGTCGGCCGCGAGGAGGTCGGAGCGCTGGCCGGTGTCGAGGCCGTAGAAGCACGGCCAGCGATACGGCGGCGACGAGACGCGGAAGTGAACCTCGATCGCACCTGCCTCGCGCAGCAACGCGATGGTCTGACGCGTCGTCGTACCGCGGATGATCGAGTCGTCGACCACGACGAGCTTCTTGCCCTTGATGTTGTCGCGCAAGGGATTCAGCTTGAGGCGAACGCTGGCGCCGCGTTGCTTCTGGCTCGGCTGGATGAACGTGCGACCGACGTAGCGGTTCTTCACGAAGCCGTCGCCGTACGGAATGCCCGACGCGCGCGCATAGCCCTGCGCGGCAGGAACGCCCGACTCGGGAACCGGCATCACCATGTCGGCCGCGTCGCACGGCGCTTGGCGCGCGAGCTCCTCGCCCATGCGCTGACGGGCGCCGTGCACGCTCTGGCCGTAGAGCTGCGTGTCAGGGCGCGCGATGTAGACGAACTCGAACAGACACAACTTCGGGTTGGGCTCGGCGAACCGGATCGACCGCACGCCGGTCGCATCGATCGCGACCAGCTCGCCCGGCTCGACGTCACGGACGAAGTGCGCACCCACGATATCGAGCGCGCACGTTTCGCTCGCGAGCACCCAACCGCCCTCGGTGCGACCGAGCACGAGCGGGCGGAAGCCGTGACGATCGCGTACGCCGAACACGTGCGCCTCGTCCATCAACACGAGCGAGAACGCGCCCGCCAGCGTCGGCAGCACCTGTTCGAGCGCGTGCTCGAGATCGCGACCGTCGGACCGCGGGGTGTCGCTGTATTCGCGTGCCAGCAGCTCGCCGATGAGCTCACTGTCGGTCGTGAGCACCCCCGGGAGCATGCCGAGCTCACCCGCGAGCACCTCGGTGTTCGTGAGGTTGCCGTTGTGGCCGAGGCAGAAGCCGGCGTCGGCGACCGACCGGTACACCGGCTGCGCGTTGCGCCACGTGCTCGAACCGGTGGTGGAGTAGCGGACGTGGCCGATGGCGAGATGACCGTCGAGGGGCGCGAGGCGGCGCTCGTCGAACACCTGCGTGACGAGACCCATGTCCTTGATGACGGTGATGGTCTCGCCGTCGCTCGACGCGATCCCGGCCGACTCCTGGCCGCGATGCTGGAGCGCGTAGAGGCCGAGATAGGTGAGGTTGGAGACCGCTTGGCCGGGCGCATACACGCCGAAGACGCCACAGGCGTCGCGAGGTCCCGAAAGGTCCGAATACAAGGTCACCAGTATCTCATGCCGTGACGACGTTCCCGTATCCTGCGACGCCATGGGCGACAGCACGGTTGAACAGGAAGGATGCTGCGTCTGGTTCACAGGGTTGTCGGGCGCCGGGAAGAGCACCATCGCCGAAATCGTGATCGAGGAGCTGCGGAAGCGCGGCCGGCGGGTCGAGCTGCTCGACGGCGACGAGATCCGGGAGCACCTGTCGAAGGGGCTCACGTTCTCCAAGGAAGACCGCGACACGAACATCCGCCGCATCGGGTACGTCGCGTCGCTGCTGGCACGTAACGGCGTCGTCGCCGTGACGGCGGCGATCTCCCCGTACCGCTCGGTGCGCGACGAGGTGCGCGCCTGGATCGACAACTTCGTCGAGGTGCACGTCGCCACGTCGATCGAAGACTGTGAGGCTCGAGACGTGAAGGGTCTCTACGCGAAGGCCCGGGCCGGAGACATCCCGGAGTTCACCGGGGTGTCCGACCCTTACGAGCCCCCGCTCGACCCCGAGATCCGCGTCGAGACGGCGGGTCGCAAACCGGCCGAATCCGCATCCGAAGTCATCGCCTGGCTCGAGTCCCACAACCTCGCCTGACTAAAACCCCACCATCAGATAGCAGGGTTGCGCGCGCTGAGGAGGGCCAAATCCCACCATCTGATGGTGGGTTTCAGGACTTGGCCATGAGGTTGGGGATGGCTTCTTGCCAGGCTCTTTGCGCGTCTGCGAGCGGGACCGCGAACGCGCCGTCGGCGATGCACCGGTCGCCGCCGGCGTGTCCGACCACGGCGGCCGGGACACGTGCTGCCGCGGCGGCGCCGAGCGCGGCCGCCACCTGATCGGGGGCGACGGAGACGACCACCCGTGAGGTCGACTCACCGAACGCGGCCTCGGCCGCGGAGCACTCCCGCGCGCCGGGCGCGGTCGCGAGATCGACGCGAAAGCCCGTCTCCCCCGCGAACGCCATCTCGCACAACGCCACCGCCAGCCCGCCGTCGCTCACGTCGTGCACTCCCTCGACCTCGCCCTCGCGCACGAGGTCGGCCACGAGCGCGTGCAATCTCACTGCCGCGTCGAGATCGGCGATCGGCGGCGTTCCGCCGTCGAGGCCGTGCACGACCGCCGCCCACTCCGAGCCGCCGAGCTCGGCCCGGGTGTCACCCAGCACGATGATCGACTCCCCCTCCGCCACGCGCGCCGCCAGCAACGGGCCGTCGAGCTCGTCGATGAGTCCCAGAACGCCGACGACCGGAGTCGGGTGGATGTCGGCGCCACTCGACGCGTTGTAGAAGGAGACGTTGCCGCCGATCACGGGCACGCCGAGCGTCTCGCACGCCTCGCTCATGCCTTCGACGACCTCCACGAACTGCCACATCACCTCGGCGTGCTCCGGGTCGCCGAAGTTCAGGCAGTTGACCAGCGCCAGTGGTCGCGCTCCCGAGCAGGCGACGTTGCGCGCGGCTTCCAGCACCACGAGCTGCGCGCCGACGCGCGGATCGAGGTGGCAGAAGCGCCCTTTGCCGTCGGTCGCGAGGGCGAGCGCTTTGCGGGTGCCCTTCACCCGTAACACCGCGGCGTCCGCACCCGGCCCGGCCACCGTCGACAGGAACAGCTGATGGTCGTACTGGCGCGATACCCATGTCTTGTCGGCGATGGTCGGCGTCGCGAGGAGCGCGACCAGCTCACCGCTCAGGTTCGACCCCGCGGGAAACTTGGCGCGCAGCCGCGGCGCGGGATCGTCGGCCGCCAACGCGTCCTGCGCGGCCGGTCGTTCGGTCGGGCGGTGGTACAGCGGGCCGTCACCGAGACTTCCGACCGGCACGTCGGCCACCGGCTCCCGATCCGACGAAACCTCGGGCGCGGTATCGCCGATCGGCGGCGCCGGGTTCTCGCCGGGCACACCGAGCGCGTCGAATAACCCGTCGAACACCCGGAAGCGATCGGAATCCGTGACGCGACCGACGACCGTCGCCCGGATCTCCCATTTGCGCGCGAGGTCGAGCACTTCGTCGAGCCGTCCGGGCTCGACGATCGCGAGCATGCGTTCCTGACTCTCCGAGGTCATCACTTCGACCGCGTTCATCCCCGGCTCGCGCTTCGAAACGCGCGCGAGATCGACGTCCATGCCGACGCCGCCCTTGGCCGCGGTCTCCGACGCGGCGCACGACAGTCCGGCCGCGCCGAGATCCTGCACGCCGACCGCGAGCCTGCGATCGAGCAACTCCAGGCACGCCTCGATGAGCCGCTTCTCCTCGAACGGATCGCCGACCTGCACCGACGGCCGCTTCACCGCGCCGCCCTCCTCGAAGCCGGCCGACGCGAGCACGCTCGCGCCGCCGATCCCGTCGCGACCGGTCGAGCTCCCGAGCAGCACCGCGAGATTCCCGGCGCCCTCTGCCCGCGCGAGCACGAGCCGCTCCTTCGGCAGGATGCCGAGGCACAGCACGTTGACGAGCGGGTTGTCGCGGTACGTGTCGTCGAACACCGCCTCGCCGCCGACGGTCGGCACGCCGACGGAGTTGCCGTAGCCGCTGATGCCCGACACGACGCCTTCGAACAGGTAGCGCGTGCGCGCGTCGTCGAGTGATCCGAATCGCAACGGATCCATGAGCGCGATCGGCCGCGCCCCCATCGAGAAGATGTCGCGGATGATGCCGCCGACGCCCGTGGCCGCACCCTCGTAGGGCTCGACCGCGGAGGGGTGGTTGTGGCTCTCGATCCGAACGGCCACCGCGATGCCGTCGCCGATGTCGACGACGCCCGCGCCTTCCCCCGGCCCGACCAGCACCCACGGCGCCGTCGTCGGGAATCGACTCAGGTGCGCGCGCGACGACTTGTAGGAGCAGTGCTCCGACCACATCACCGCGTACATCGCGAGCTCGAGATCCGTCGGCTCCCGCCCGATCTCGGCGACGACTGCGGCCAGCTCGTCGTCGGTCATCCCCAGCTGTTGGTGGAGCGGCCGTTCCATCACGTCGGAGACTAGTGAGCACTCGCGGGCACGCCGGCCTGCATCGCGCGTGCGGCGATGAGACTCGCGCCTCGTCAATGCGCGAAGATGCACGACCCCGATATTTCGAAATACAGACAGCCCGGATTCGGCGAGGTTGAGCATGGCTACGAGGACCAAGAAGCGCCCGATGTCGGATACGCACAAGGAGGCGCTCGCCGAGGGTCGTAACCACGCTCGAATCGTCGGTCGCTACCTCGAGGCGCTCGAAGCGAACAAGCCCAAGCGCGGCCGCAAGCGCACGCCCGACACGGTGAAGAAGCGCCTCGTCGCGGTTGGCGACGGAATCAAAGAGGCGTCCGGGCTCGCCCGTCTCAACCTGCTGCAGGAGCGCCGGGACCTCGAAGTGGAGCTGGCATCTATGCAGGCCGGCACGCCCGACCTCGGCCATCTTGAGAAGGAATTCGCCAAAGTTGCCAAGTCGTATTCGTCGAAGAAGAGGATCTCCTACGGCGCGTGGCGTGAGTTCGGTGTACCGCCCGAGGTGTTGAAGAAGGCCGGCATCACGCGCGGCGCCTGACCGGCGTCTCTCGACCGCGCGCTATTCGCCCGTCCACCGACCGCGGGCGGACACGTCATAGACCTTGGGCCGGAAGTGCAGGATCGGATCGGCGGACGGCTCGATGCCGTCACACAGCCGCATCGGATCGAACACGCGGATATCGCTCGGCGTCTCGGCCCCGTCGATCGCGCGCTCCAACACGAGACGACCGACCGGCACTGCCTCTCGGTCCTCCGGCCACGCCGCGCTGGGATCGTCGAGCGCGTCGCCCGGCCGCGCGAGGCGCGCGAGGAGCGTGAACGCTGCCGGCCCGCTCGCCAGACGATCCCGGAGGTCGGCCGCGAGGTAGTCGCGGTCGCGCGCCTGGGCCTCTACGTCGGTGAGCGTCTCAATGCCACCCTCGGGCATCCACCGCGTGCGTACCCACTGCGCGGCGCCGTCGGGTGCGATCCAGCGGTACGTGTGAATTCCGTTGTACGAGATCGTGAGCCAGCTCGCCGGAGGCGGGAGCGCGCCGGCCGCACCGAGCGCGGCCGCGGTCTCGGGGTGCGCCTCGAGAAACGCACCGATCGCCGCCATATCGGGCTGGCCGGTGTCGGGATCTCGACGCGCGAGCCGCACGTAGGCGACGAAATCCTCCGGTGTGCGCGCCGTGAAGAACGGAACGGAGATGCCGAGAAGGTCGGTACGCGCGCCGTCGTCGAGCTCGAGCTTCACGCCGATGCCGCGGCCGCCGCGATCGCCGTCGTGCACGACCGGGTTCCCGCCGCCGTTGGAGAAGCGCACCAACGCGGGCACCGGCGTCCCGCGCAAGAAAGGAGCGCGGCACAGTGCTCCCCCTTCGGGTGTCGCGGTGAACGTCCCGTCGGCCCACGCGCCCTTCACGTGGACGACCCGGCCGTCGTGCTCGCCGAACGCGTCCTGCATGGCGTCGATCGCGGCGCGGGCGAGCTCTGCTTCGTCGTTCATGGCTACCTCGCGGTTCGCGACCAGACCGTCTGGCGGATCTCCCACCGAACGTGTTCGTCGGGGTCGTCGGCCTCGAGGGTACGCAGCGGTTCTATCAGTTGCTCGGAGCCGGCGACCTCGTTGGCCCAGGTGACCGCGTTGCGCCAGAACATCGCGGCGGCGCGACCCACGCGTACCGGATGTTCGACCACGCGGTCGAGCACGCGTCTGCACCCGGGCGGATCGGTGTCGAGCACCGGACCGGCCCAGAGTGTCGCCCCGCGCGCCGATACCACCGCGGTCACCGCGGCTTCGTAGCGGGTGAAGAGCGGGTTGGCGCTGAGATAGCGCACGGGCTCCTCGCAGACGATCAACCCCGGTGGCCGGATCGCAGCCGCCCAGCGTGCGACCGCGACCTCCGGGTCGGGAAGGTGCCCGAGCAACATCCGCGCGTACACGACGTCGGCCGGGAGTCGCAGCGGCCCGGTGACGTCGGCGATCGTGAACCACGCGCCGGGCACGCGGCCGCGCGCCTCGTCGACCATCGCCGCCGACCCATCGAGGCCCGTGACCTCCGAGTGCGGGAAGCGAGCCTGCAGCAACGCCGACGCGTGGCCGGGCCCGCAACCCATGTCGAGGACGTAGCGGGGCTGCATGGGAGGGAGATCGGCGAGCAGTCTGCGGGTCGGCGCCTCGAAGGTGTCGGCGACGATCGCCATGCGCTCGCGCGCGATGTCGAAGTCGCCGAACGCATACTTCGTACGGTTGGACGTGATCACGCCGCCGCGCGGGTGCCGGCCGCCGCGAGCAGGGAGCGCAGCAGCACGACACCGTCGGACGAGCCCAGCATCACATCGGACGCGCGTTCCGGGTGCGGCATGAGGCCGACGACGTTGCGGCCGGCGCTGCAGATCCCGGCGATGTCGTCGATGCTGCCGTTCGGATTCTTGACGTAGCGGACGACGATCCGATCCTCGGCGCGCAGCTCGTCGAGCGTCGCCGGTTCGCAAACGTAGTTGCCCTCGAAGTGATTGATCGGGACCCGCAGGGTCTCGCCGACAGTGCATGCGCTGGTCAGCACCGTCGACGTCGTCTCCACGCGCAGGCTCACGGTCTCGCACAGGAACTTGAGCCCCGCGTTCTTCTGCAACGCGCCGGGCAGGAGTTGGGCTTCGGTCAGCACTTGGAATCCGTTGCAGATCCCGACGACCGGGCCGCCCGCGGCGGCGAACTCCGTGACCGCCGACATCACCGGCGAGAAGCGGGCCAGTGCACCCGTACGCAGGTAGTCGCCGTGCGCGAACCCGCCGGGGACGACCACCGCGTCGACGCCGTTCACCGTCGCGTCGGCGTGCCAGCACAGCTCGGCTCGCGCACCCAGCTGCTCCACCGCCCACACGACATCGAGCTCGCAGTTGGTGCCGGGGAACTGCACGACGCCGATGCGCGCGCTCACGGGAGGGATTCCAGAGCGGAGACCGAGACCTCGTACGACTCGATCACGGGATTCGCGAGCAGCCGCTCGCACATCTCCTCAACCTGCGCCCGAGCCGCATCCGCGTCGGCCGCGTCGATCACGAGGCTGATGACCTTGCCGATGTGCACCTGCGTCACGTTGGTGTAACCGAGTGCGGGCAGCGCGCGCTCGACCGTCGCGCCGGCCGGATCGGCGATCCCCGGCCGGTGCGAAACGTCGACCCGCGCCTCGAACGTGGTCATCTTGCCAACCTACTCATCGGGCCTACTCATCGGGCCTAGGGCCTACTCATCGGGTCCGTACCAGTCGTCGAGGCTGGCGCCGGTGATGAGCTCGTAGGCCTCGCGGTACAGCGCGCTCGTCGCGGCGATGACTTCCGCCGGCATGGCCGGAGCCGGCGGTTCGTGATCCCACCCGGTGCTGTCCATGAAGTCACGCACGTACTGCTTGTCGAACGACGGCGGCGACGTTCCGACGCGGTACGCGTCGAGCGGCCAGTAGCGCGAAGAGTCGGGGGTCATCATCTCGTCGATGACGATGATGTCGTCGTCGAGCTCGCCGAACTCGAACTTGGTATCGGCGAGCACGAGCCCGTTCTCGTGGGCGCGCGCCGCACCCATCTCGTAGATCCGGATCGAAAGGTCGCGCACGCGCTCGTACACGTCGGCGCCGACGAGATCGGCGGCCTCCGACGCAGTGAGCGGCAGATCGTGACCCGTTTCGGCTTTGGTCGTCGGCGTGAACAGCGGGCCCGGGAGACGCTCAGCCTGTTGCAAACCGGCCGGCACCGGGAAGCCGCCGACGGTCCCGCGATCCTGGTACTCCGACCAGCCGGCTCCGAACAGGTACCCGCGCACCACGCACTCCAACCGGATCGGCCGCGTCGCCCGCACGAGCATCGCCCGGCCGCCCACCGGACCGGCGGTCGGTGGGAGGTCGGTGGGGTCGCACGAGATCACATGGTTGGGAACGATGCCCGCCGTCTGGTCGAACCAGAACTGCGACAGGGCGGTGAGCACGCGACCCTTGTCGGGGATCTCGTCGGGCAACACGACGTCGAACACCGACACGCGGTCACTCGCCACGATCAACATCTGGTCGAACGCCACTTCGTAGAGCTCGCGGACCTTCCCGGTGTAGAGATGCGGCAGGCCGCCGGGTCTACTCATTGCCGTGCGCGTCGTCCGCGGGCGACGAAGTGGACGACAACGGCGTCGACTCCATCCGATCCAGCGCGTCGAACGTACGACCAACGTTGGCCAGCGCGCGCTTGAGGTCGAAGCACGCGTCGAGCCGGGCACCGTCGAGCGCGGCCACGACCTCTTCGTCGGCGACCAGCAGCTCACGGAACGAGCGCTCCTCCTGCCACGCGCGCATCGCGTTGCGCTGGACCATCCGATAGGCGTCGTCGCGGCTCCGGCCGCTCTCGATCAGCGCGAGCAGCACGGGCTGGCTGAACACGAGGCCGAACGACGCGTCGAGGTTGCGCAGCATCCGCTCCGGATACACACGCAGTCCGTGCGCGAGTCGCGTCATCTGCTCGATCATGTAGAACGCGAGCATGAGCGAGTCGGGAACGATGATGCGCTCGACCGACGAGTGAGAGATGTCTCGCTCGTGCCACAGCGCGACATCCTCGAGCGCGGCCTGGAGGTTGCCGCGCAGAACCCTCGCCAGGCCACAGAGCTGCTCCGACTTGATGGGATTGCGCTTGTGCGGCATCGCGCTGGAGCCCTTCTGCTCTCCCTCGCGAAACGGCTCCTCGACCTCACGTACTTCGGTGCGCTGGAGGTGACGGATCTCGAGCGCGAACGATTCGATGCTCGCGCCGATCGACGCGCACGCGTACAACACCTCGGCGTGCCGGTCGCGCGGCAACACCTGCGTCGCCGGCACGGGCACGAGTCCGAGGTGCTCGCAGACGTACCGCTCGATCGAGGGATCGACGTTGGAGTACGTACCCACTGCGCCCGACAGCTTGCCGACCGCGATCGCGTCGCGCGCCCGCACCAACCGCTCCCGGTCGCGGCGAACCTGCAACGCCCAGAGCGCCAACTTCATGCCGAAGGTCGTCGGTTCGGCGTGGATGCCGTGCGTCCGGCCGACCATCGGCGTGTCCCGGAACTCGCGGGCGCGCGCCGCGATCGCCGATTCCAACTCGGCGGCGGCGTGCAGGATGTGATCCACCGCTCGGGTCATCTGCAACGCGAGCGCGGTGTCGACAACATCGCTGGAGGTCAGGCCGTAGTGCACCCACGCGCCCGCGGGCTGTCCGACGCTCGCCTGCACGACGTCGACGAAGGCGGCGACGTCGTGATCGGTCACGCGCTCGCGTTCGTGGACGGCTTCGACGTCGACCCTCGCGCGCTGACGTATGGCGCGCGCGTCCTCGGCCGGGACCACTCCGAGCTGCGCCCAGGCCTCGACCGCGAGGACCTCTACCTCGAGCCACGCGCCGAAACGCGCGGCGTCGGTGAAGAGGTCGGCGATCTCAGGTCGGGAGTAGCGGGGGATCACGGGAGCGCCTGGGCTGCGATATCGCGACGGTAGTGGAGCCCGGGCCAGGAGATCAGGGCCGCCGCTTCGTACGCGCGGTCGCGCGCCGCCGCGATGTCGGGGGCGACCACCGAAACCGTGAGCACGCGGCCGCCGTTGGTCGTGATGCTTCCGTCGCCAGCCGCCGTGGTGCCCGCGTGGAACACGATGGCCCCGTCGACCGCGCCCGCGGCGTCGAGTCCGGAGATCACGTCGCCCCGCCGGATCGGCGCGGGCGGATAGCCCTCCGACGCGAGCGCCACGCCGACACACGCGGCGTCGGCCAGCTGCACGTCGGTCTCGATCCGGCCCGCGGCGGCTTCCCGGCAATGGACGTAGAGATCGCTCGCAAGGCGCGGGATGACGACCTGAGACTCCGGGTCACCGAAGCGCACGTTGTACTCGAGCACCTGCGGTCCCTTCACCGGATCGAGCATCAACCCGCAGTAGAGGCAGCCGCGGAACTTGGCGTCTCGGCGACGCAGCTCTTCGAGCGTCGGTCGGATCGCCTTCTCCATCATCTCGTCGACGAGATCCGGCGAAGCAATAGTGGCGGGAACCGGCGAGTACGCGCCCATCCCGCCGGTGTTGAGTCCGGCATCACCGTCGAACGCGCGCTTGTGGTCCTGCGCGAGCGCGATCGGTACCGCGTCGCGGCCGTCGCACAGCACGAAGAGCGAGACCTCGGGCCCGTGGAGACCTTCCTCGATCACGCACGTGCGACCGGCATCGCCGAACGCGTCGCCGGAGAGATACGAGCGCACCGCGTCACCCGCGTCGTCGAGCGAATCGGTCACGACCACGCCCTTGCCTGCCGCCAATCCGTCGGTCTTCACCACGTACGGGCCGGCCAGCGATGCGACGAACGCGAGCGCAGCTTCCTCGTCGCCCGTCTCGAACGACCGGTACCCGGCGGTAGGAACGCCCGCGCTCGCGAGCACGTCCTTCATCCACTTCTTCGAACCCTCGAGCCGGGCCGCGGCCGCGCTCGGGCCGAAGGCGAGGCGGCCGCCCGCGGTCAACGCGTCGACCACGCCGGCGACGAGCGGCTCCTGCGGGCCGACAACGACAAGATCGGTGTCGAGCCGATCCGCGACCGCGAGTACCGCGGCGCCGTCGGTCGCGTCGACCGGCACGCACTCACCCAGCGCGGCCATGCCCGGATTCCCGGGCGCAGAGAAGACCTCGTCGACCAGCGGCGACCGCGCGAGACCCCAAGCGAGCGCGTGCTCACGTCCTCCACCACCGAGGACCAGAACGCGCGTGCCCACCGTTTACGCCGCGCGGGGCAGGACGATGGTCTGATCGCGCGCGGGTCCGACACCGACGAAGCTCACGGGTACACCGGTGAACTCCTCGATGAACCGCACGTACGCCTGCGCCGCGTCGGGAAGCTCCTCGAAGCGCGCCGCGGTCTCGATCTCCGTGCCCCATCCGGCCAATGTCTCGTACACGGGCTTGACCTTGTGCAGCACTGACTGGTGGTACGGCACGTGGTCGTAACGCTTGCCGTCGTCGGCCTCGTACGCGACGCACACCTTGAGCTCCGGCAACGGTGAGAGCACATCGAGCTTGGTGAGCGCGAGCTCGGTGCACGTGTTGAGCCGGGTCGCGTGTTTGAGCATCACCAGGTCGAGCCAACCGGGACGACGCCGGCGACCGGTGTTGGTACCGAACTCGTGGCCGCGTTCGACAAGCAGATCGGCAACCGCGTCGCCCTCGTACAACTCCGACGGGAACGGGCCGGCGCCGACGCGCGTGATGTACGCCTTCACGAGCCCGACGATGCGCTGGATCGCGAGCGGCCCCACGCCGGCGCCCGTGCACACGCCTCCCGCGACCGGGTTGCTCGACGTCACGTAGGGATACGTGCCGTGATCGAGGTCGAGGTAGGTCGCCTGCGCCCCCTCGAACAGCACCCACTGCTGCGCGTCGAGCGCTTCGTGCACCAGATACACGGTGTCGTCGATCATCGGCGCGAGGCGCGGGACCATGCTGAGGTAGCGCTCGCTGATCTCCTTCGCGTCCATCGGAAGCCGGTTGTAGACCTTGGTGAGCACGCCGTTCTTCTCGCGCAACACCAGATCGAGCTTCTCGCGGAAGATCTTCGGGTCGAGCAGGTCTTGCACGCGGAGCCCGACGCGCAGGGCCTTGTCGGCGTACGTCGGGCCGATGCCGCGCTTGGTCGTCCCGAGCTTGTTCTTGCCGAGGTAGCGCTCGGTGACGCGGTCGAGCTCCTGGTGATACGGCATGATCAAGTGCGCGTTGCCGGAGAGGCGCATCCGGCGCGTGTCGATTCCCTTGGCCTCGAGCATGTCGACCTCGTCGATCAACACGGCCGGGTCGACGACCACGCCGTTGCCGATCACGGGTGTGACCCACGGGTAGAGCACACCGCTCGGCACGAGCTGGAGCTTGAACACCTCGCCGTCGACGACGAGCGTGTGGCCCGCGTTGTGGCCGCCCTGGTAGCGCACCACCATCGACGCTTCTTTGGCGAGATAGTCGGTGAACTTGCCCTTGCCTTCGTCGCCCCATTGGGTGCCGACCATCACTGCACCGGGCACGAAAGCCTCCACGCGACGTCGTTCGGGGTCACGTTGGAGAAATGGTACTCGACGCTCGTCGTACGCTGCCGAGGAATGTCGGACTCCGCAAAGATCATCACCACCGCCGGCGCTCTCATCGGTACGACTGATGTCGTCGACGGAAGAACCGTTCACGGGTTCCGTGGTGTGCAGTATGCGACTGCTGCGCGGTTCGCGCCGCCGGCGCCCTTCACTCTGTGGCCAGGAACGCGCGACGCAACCAGCTTCTCGCCCGCGGCGCCGCAACCGATCGGCGGTCCGCTCGACGGGCTCGTACCCGGGGGCTTCAACGGGCCGACTGACGAGCACGCGTGCCTGACCTTGAACGTCTGGACTCCCGATCCGAAGGCGAACGAGTCGAAGCCGGTGCTCGTCTGGTTTCCCGGTGGCGCGTTCACGACGGGCGCGGCGTCGCAGCCGGTGTACGACGGAGCGCGTTTCTGCACGGAGCAGGACGCGGTCATCGTCACGTGCAACTACCGGCTCGGCGCGCTCGGCTTTCTCGACATGCGGGCCGCGGGCGGCGTGGCGAACTGCGGCCTGCGTGACGCGATCGTCGCGCTCGAGTGGGTACGCGGCAACATCGGCGCGTTCGGCGGTGACCCCGAACGGGTCGCGATCTTCGGCGAGTCGGCGGGTGGCGGCATCGTGCTGCATCTCGCGGCTTCGGCGCGGGCACGGTCGCTCTTTCGCGGCGCGATCGTCCAGAGCGGTGCGACCTTCAACACGCTCGACGGCGACCGAGCCGCCCTCGTGCTCGCAGCGCTGTTGGCCGAGCTCGGCCTCGACGACGCGAAGCAGCTGCTCGACGTTCCGGTCGACGAGGTGGTGCGCGCCCAAGCCGTCGCGCAAGGGACGCTGCTCCCGACCGTCGGCATGATGCCGTTCCATCCGATGGTCGACGACGACGTGCTCGCGGCGCCGCCCGTCGAAGCGCTCGCCGCCGGGTCGGCGGCGGGGATCCCGTTGGTCATCGGGACGACCACTGACGAGATGCGACTGTTCCTCGACCTCTCGGGGGAGCCGCCCGAGCGCGAACGGCTGTGCACTCGCGTCGCGCGCACGCTCGGTGTCGACGCAACCCGTGCGGCGGCGATCGTCAGCGTCTACGAGGCTTCGCTCGCGACCACCGACACCAACGAGATCTGGGCCGCGCTCTTCTCCGACGTCCAGATGCAGGTTCCCGCCGACGCCATGCGCAACGCGCACCGCTCGCGCGGGCCGACGTACTCCTACCTCTTCAGCCGGCCCGCGGTGAACCCGCTCCTCGGCGCGTGCCACGGCATCGACATCCCGTTCACGTTCGGCAACTTCGTCGACGGGTGGGCCGCGTTCGTCGGCGCCGACGACGACGCGCGGGCGTTGGGGCGTGGGATTCGCGACGCATGGACGAGTGTTGCTCGCACCGGTGATCCCGGGTGGCCGACCGTGCCGGCCACCAAGGTGTTCGGCCCCGACATCACACTGCAGGACGACCCGTTGCGCACGCGACTCGCCTCAATCGCGCAGTAGCGGCACCAGCTCGTCGCGTATCCACTCGTCGAGCGGAAGGGGCGGGCCGATCACGCGTTCCACGTCGGGCGAGACTCCTTCCAGCGCGCCGCGCGCGACTGCGTCGTAGAGATGCACGGTCGAGTCGACCAACCACGGATCCATTCCGCTCGAACGCAGACCCTGTTGCCAGTCGTCGATCGGTGGTTGCACCAGGGTGATCTCGAGGCCGGCGATCGCCGAGATCCGAGCGGCGACGGCGGCCGCGCCGAGCGCCTCCGGGCCGGTCAGTTGCAGCGCGCCCGCCGGAGGCTCGGGATCGGCGAGCACCGCTGCCGCGACCGCCGCGATGTCACGCGGATCGATCCAGGCGATGCGGCCGTCACCCGTGGGCATGACAAACCGGCCGCGGCGAAGCAGCCCGACCTGGCGGGCGAGGACGGAGGCGAAGAACGACGGCTGCAACACCGTCGACGCGACCGGCGACGCGGCCAGCCGCGCCTCGATCGCGCGGTGGTTGCCGTGCAGACCGGTGTCGATCCCGGGAATCGGGATGTTGGAGATCTTGACGATGTGGACGACCCCGGCCGCTTCCGCGGCGGCGATCGCGTTGGTCTCGAGCGTCACCTGCTCGATCGTCGGCGAGCTCAGGAGGAACATGCGCTGCACACCGGCACACGCGTCGCGCAACGACGCCGGATCGCCGAGATCGGCGCGCGCCACGTCGACACCGTCGGGCGTCACCGCGTCGGGTCGCCGCGTCATCGCGCGCACCGGAATGCCTCTCGCGACGAGATCCCGCGCCACGTCGGCGCCGACCCGACTCGACGCACCCACAACGAGCACAGTCCCGATACCCAGAGTCACCGCCGGAGTCTCTCATCAGATTCGGCTACGACCTCCGGCCCTCGAACGCCCGTGCGACTTCCGACAACGTCCGGGCCTGCGGATCTGCGCCTGGCTCGCACTAGCGTGCGCACGTGCGCCTGCCTCATCCGGGTCCCGGTATCGGCCACGAACTGAGCGCTCAACAAGAGCTCGCGTGCGCGCTGCGCATCCTCGCCCGGGAAGGCTGGCGCGAGAACCTTTCGGGGCACATCACGTGGGCCACACCCGACGGCGGGATGTGGTGCAACCCGTGGGGCATCTGGTGGGACGAGGTGCGCGCCTCTGACATCCTCCGCCTCGACGCCGACGGCGCGATCGTCGAGGGCAAGTGGGACGTCACACCTGCCGTCTTCCTGCACACCGAGCTCCACCGCGAGCGCGCCGACGCGACGATCGTGATCCACAACCACCCGTACTACGCGACGCTGCTCGCCGCGATCCCGGAGCTCCCGCGGATCGTGCACCAGAACTCGTGCATCTTCGACGACGAGCTCACGATCGTCGACGAGTACGCCGGTGTGGAGGATGCGGACCAGGGCAAGTGGCTCGCGTCGAAGGTGGGTGACGCGAGCGGCATCCTGCTCGCGCATCACGGCGCGATCGTCACCGGACGATCAATCGGCGAGGCGTGCTACAAGGCGGTGACGTTCGAGCGCATGTGCAGGTTCACCTACGACCTGCTCGTCGTCGGGCGCACGCCGTCGAAGATTCCCACCGAACAGCGCGCGGAGCTCAAGGCGATGCTGCTGCAAAACACCCCGCGTGCCTACTGGGACGGCGCGGTCCGACTGCTGCTCGCACGCGAACCCGAGGTGCTCGAGTAATGGGGGCCAGGCGCAGACCGCAGGTCCGGATGCCGTATCGCCGCCGCACGGGCGATCGAGGGCCGGAGGTCGCAGCCGCATGAATATGTCGATCGACGACCTCGCGAAGAGCGAGGCGTTCGGGGGGAACAAGGGGCGGCGCGAGCAGATCACGTGGCTCCCCGAACCCGAGCCGCGCGAGGCCACGTACACCGTGATCTCCGTCGACGATCACGTGGTCGAGCCGCCCGACGCGTTCACCGGTCGATTCCCGAAGCGTTTCGCCGGCGAGGAGCCGCGCGTCGTGCCGACCGACGACGGGAGCGAAGCGTGGGTCTGGCAGGGCCAAACGCTGCCGAACGTCGGATTCAATGCCGTGGTCGGGCGGCCGTCGACCGAGTACGGCTTCGAGCCGACACGATTCGACGAGATGCGGCGCGGCGCGTGGGATGTGAACGCACGCGTCGCCGACATGGATGTCGACGGTGTGTGGGCATCGCTGTGCTTTCCGTCGTTCCTGCCCGGCTTCGTCGGCCAGCGGCTCACCTTGTGGCCCGACTCCGACGACCTGGCACTCACGGCGATGCGCGCGTACAACGACTGGCACCTCGAAGCGTGGTGCGGCGCGCACCCCGATCGATTCATCCCCAATCAGATCGCGTACCTGCGCGATCCCGAGATCGCCGCCGCCGAGATCCACCGCAATGCCGCGCGCGGCTTCAAAGCGGTGACGTTCTCCGAAGCTCCCGACAAGCTCGGCCTGCCGACGATCCACTCCGGTCATTGGGATCCGCTGTTCGCGGCGTGCGCGGAGACGGGCACGGTGCTCTGCCTGCACGTGGGCTCGTCGGGCACGTCGCCGACGACGTCGGACGACGCGCCGCCGGAGATCCCGGCCGTGCTCTTCGGCGCCTACGGGATGTACAGCGCGGTCGACTGGCTCTACTCGAAGGTGCCGGTGCGGTTTCCCGACATTCGCATCTGTCTCTCGGAGGGCGGCATCGGGTGGGTCGCCGGCATCCTCGACCGGCTCGACCACTGCTACCGCTACCAGTTGGGTTATCTGCCGACCTGGCGCGACGTCGAGCTCACGCCGAGCGAAGTCTTGCAGCGCAACTTCTGGTTCTGCGCGCTCGACTACGACGCGGGGATGCTCGTGCGCGATCGCATCGGGGTCGATCACATTCTCGTCGAGTCCGACTACCCGCACGCCGACTCGTCGTGGCCGGATACGCAGGCGATGCTCGTGCGCCAGCTGCGTGATCAGAGCGTGCCCGACGACGACGCGCGCCGCATCACCTGGCAGAACGCGTCGGAGCTGTTCCGCCACCCGGTTCCCGACGCGCTGCGGCGGTGACCCGGACACTCGCGTCGCTCGTCTCGCGTCACGCCCGCGAACGTCCCGACGAGCTCGCGTTCATCGAGGCGACTTCGGGCGCGGCGATGACATGGAGTGAGTACGACGAGCGGTCGTCGGAGATCGCGGCGACGCTCGCGGTCGCGTACGACCCCGGTGATCGCGTCGCGTTGCAGCTTCCGGACGGGCCCGTAGTGCACACCGTGATGCTGGCGTGCGAGAAGGCGGGGATCGTCGCGGTCGGGATCGGACCCCGGGCGGGGATGCGAGAGGTCGCGCATCTCGTCGAGCGCACGGGCGCGCGGGCTCTGCTCACGGTCGAGCCGCCGGCGTCGGAGGCAAGGCCGCAACCGGCGATGGGTGCGCGCGACCTTTGGTTCCTCAACTCGACGTCGGGAACCACGGGACTGCCGAAGATCGTGATGCACGACCAGGCGCGTTGGTTCGCGTTCCATGACCTCGCGCACCGGGTCGCGGAATTCACATCGGCCGACGTGTTCTGCAGCGCGCTGCCCGCGCCGTTCGGGTTCGGGCTCTGGACCGCCCACTTCACGCCGGCGATCGTCGGCGCGCCGTGCATCGTGTGCGAACGCTTCAATGCCGAGGAGGTGCTCGCCGCGATCGAGGGCCACCGCGTCACGGTGCTGGCCGCGGTCTCCACCCAGTTCGTGATGCTGCTCAACTCGCCGGCGATCGGCAGCTACGACCTCTCGTCGCTCCGGATCATGTTCACCGGCGGCGAGATGGTGCCGTACGAACGCGCTCGAGAGTTCGAGCAACGGACCGGCGCGTCCGTTCTCCAGTTCTACGGGAGCAACGAAACCGGCGCGTTGTCGGCGACGACGCCCGACGATCCGCCCGAGAAGCGGCTGCGCACCGCGGGCCGCGTGATTCCCGAAATGAACGTGCGCCTGCTCGATCCCGACACCGACGCCGACATCACCGCATCCGGTGGGCCGGGCGTGCCCGCGGGCAAGGGCCCGACGCTCTGCCTCGGCTACTGGGACGACGCGCGCGCCAACGAGGAGCTGTGGACCAGCGACGGCTGGATGCGGATGGGAGATCTCGCCACTCTCGACGCCGACGGCTACCTCACCGTGGTCGGGCGTACCTCCGACGTGATCATCCGGGGTGGCAAGAACGTCAGCGCCGCTCAAGTGGAAGACGAAGTCGGCTCGCATCCCGGCGTCGCGTTGTGCGCGGCGGTCGCCGCGCCCGACGAGACGTTCGGCGAGCGCGTCTGCGTGTTCGTCGAGCTGCGCGCCGGCCACTCCGCGTTGACGCTCGAAGAGTTGCGCGCGCACCTCGCCAAGCGGGGCACGGGCAAGGAACTCTGGCCGGAGCGACTGGTGGTACTCGACGAGCTGCCGCGCTCCTCGGGCGGCAAGCTGGCGAAAGGCGAGCTGCGCGAGATCGCGCGCACCCTCCCTAGTTGACGATCTCCGCGGTGGCCGCGGTGTCGAACACGAGACCACCGTCGGGCTTGGCATCGACAATGATCGTCTCGCCCTCGCGGAAGTCGCCCTTGAGCAGGTCGAGCGCGATCGGATCGGCGACCTCTCGTTGCAGCACCCGCTTGAGTGGGCGCGCCCCGAAGTCGGGGTCGTAGCCTGTCTTCGCGATCCACTGCCGAGCGGCTTCAGTGAGCTCGAGCTGGAGACCTTTCGCCGCGAGCCGGTCGGCGAACTGCGCGACCTGGATGTCGACGATGCGCTCGATATCGGCCTCCGTGAGCCGGTGGAATACGACGATCTCGTCGATGCGATTGAGGAACTCGGGCTTGAAGTGACCGTGCACCGCGCGCATCACTTCCGCCTCGTCGCCACCCGCGCCGAGGTTGCTCGTCATGATGACGACGGTGTTCGTGAAGTCGACGGTTCGGCCCTGACCATCCGTGAGCCGGCCGTCGTCCATGAGCTGCAACAGAATGTTGAACACGTCGGAGTGGGCCTTCTCGATCTCGTCGAGCAGGATCACCGCGTAGGGCCGGCGCCGAACCGCTTCGGTCAGCTGGCCGCCTTCCTCGTAGCCGACGTAGCCGGGCGGGGCACCGACGAGACGTGACACCGAGTGCTTCTCCATGTACTCCGACATGTCGACGCGCAACATCGCGCGCTCGTCGTCGAACAAGAACTCGGCGAGTGTGCGCGCGAGCTCGGTCTTGCCGACGCCGGTCGGGCCGAGGAACAGGAACGAGCCGATCGGGCGATGGGGATCGGACAGCCCGGCGCGTGAGCGTCGGATCGCATTGGCGACGGCGGTGACCGCCGCGTCCTGGCCGATGACTCGCTCGTGCAAGACCTCTTCGAGGCGAACGAGCTTCGCGAGCTCGCCTTCCATGAGACGCGACACCGGCACGCCGGTCCACTTGGCGACGATCTCGGCGATGTCTTCCTCGTCGACCTCCTCCTTCAGCATCGCGCCGTCACGTTGGAGCTCCGACAACCGCTGCGTCATCGCCTCGATCTCACGCTCGACCACCGGGATGTGGCCGTAACGAAGTTGGGCGGCGCGCTCGAGATCGCCGTCACGCTCGGCGCGCTCCGCGTCGAGCCGCGCGTGCTCGAGCCGCTCCTTGCCGGCCTGAATCGTGACGATGGCATCCTTCTCGGTCTGCCAGTGCGCGACCATGCCGTCGCGCTCCTCTCGCAATGACTCCAACTCCGCCTCGAGCGCGTCGAGCCGATGCTTGCTCGCGTCGTCGGTCTCCTTGGCGAGCGCGGCCCGCTCGATCTCGAGCTGGCGGATGCGCCGTTCGACCACGTCGATCTCGAAGGGCATCGAGTCGATCTCGATGCGGAGGTGGCTGGCGGCCTCGTCCATGAGGTCGATGGCCTTGTCGGGCAGGAAGCGGTCGCTGATGTAGCGGTTGCTCAGCTCGGCGGCGGCCACCAGGGCCTCGTCGAGGATCTCGATCTTGTGGTAGACCTCGTAGCGCTCCTGC
>JBBQER010000064.1:0-23860 GCA_038320885.1 Acidimicrobiia bacterium | reverse complement strand
CGGGTGGCGGGTTTTGGTAACGGGGGCGCTGGGGCGCCTCGCCGCGATCGACTCGATCACGGGATTGCCGAAGCCTTCCCACGTCGACGGGAAAACGACGACATCACACGCCGCGTAGGCATCCGCGACCTGGGCCGCGCGGCCGACGGTGACCCGTACGTCCGAGCGTTCGACGATCCGGGCGAGCGTGTCGGCGTAGCCGTCCTCGGCCGGGCCTGCGATCCAGAGGTGCGCCGGACGCTCGGGCGCGCGGCGCGCGATGTAGGACGCGAATCGCACGGCGCCGGGCACGTTCTTGCGCTCGATCGCTCGCGACGGTTGCAGCACCACGAGCTCGTCGTCGCCGAAGCCGAACTGCGCACGCGTGGCAGCACGGTCACCGGGCGCGGGGTCGAGGTCGAAGTAGTTGTGCACGGTTGTCGCACCGGCGAAGCCGCGCGCTTCGAGCTCGCGTCGACTCCGTAGGTTGATCGTGGCGTGCAGCGCACCTTTGACGCGCGGAGGCAGCTCCGTCGCCAGGTGCGCCAGGTGCCTGCGCTGCCAGGGAAGGTCGTGGTGGCGGAACACGACGCGGCCATGGTGCTCGCCGGCCGCCCTCGCGACGGCGTGGGCGGCCTCGATGTTGAGGGGCAGCGAGCAGAGGTTCTCGATGACGACGAGATCGGCGCCGTCGAGCGCGGCTGTGATTGCGCCGGCGTCGACCGGAGCCGAAGTGATGCGGCCCCCGGCGGCGTCGAACGCGAGACCGGGAAGGACGAGATCGCCGGGCCGGCCCTCGTCTTCGATCGCGCCGGCGACGCGCCGCACGTCGTAGCCGAGCTCGCCCAGTGCCCAGGACCACTTCTCGGCCTCGATCGCCACGCCGTCGGCTCCGCCGAGGCGGAACGACACGACGACAGCCTCAGGCGCCACGACACCCGATCTTAGGTGTCCACCCGATCAGGTCCGGCTGATGTACGCCAGGCGGCGATTGGTCGCGTCGAGCACGGCGCGCGCGACCGCGTCGGCTTCTTGTTGCGGACGCACGATCGCCGATCCCGACACGAGCTGCTCCGACGGAGGCAGGACGAACACGACCGTGACGACGGCGATGTCGTGCGCGCCTACGCGAAGGATCTGCGCGTGATCGACGTCGATGCACTCGGCGGCGGGCTCGAGCTGGCGCAACGCGTCGACGGTCGCGGTGGCGACGAGCCGGTGGCGGGCAGTGGTCGCGACGGAGCCTTCGGCGAAGCCGACCGACTCCTCGTCGTCGCGGCCGAGCGTGACGCGCACGAGCGATCGAAGACCGTTCGACTCCGCGGTGATCGCGACCACGGACGCGCGGAAGCTGCTCATGAGCGATTCGTGCTCGAACGCGTCGCCGCCGAGTTGCACGATGGAGATGACGCGGCGATCGAGCTCCAACCCGAACGACGCGAGCGCGATCGATTGGACGTCGCGGGCGATCTGCTTCGGGTGCTTGCCGGGGTGCGCGACGACGTGCACCTCGCTCACCCGGCCGGTGGGTTCGGCGACGAGCCGGGCGATCGAGACGTCGGGGAGGCGACAGATCTCGCGTTCGACCTCGGTCAGGTCGAGCTCATCCGTGTCCTCGAGATCGTCCACGCCAGCATCCTGCTTGCCGATGACCACGGTCCGAGAGTAGGTCGTACGGCCGTTCCGGCTCGGGATCCGCTCCCCGGGACTCTTGCGTACCGAGATATCGGTATCACGGAGCGCGCGAAGTATGAACACTTTTGGGGAGCCCGGACGGATTGCGTACGTTCACGGCCGGGAAACGCTTGCTTGTCGGCGTCATCGCCATGAGACTTGTGTGGCCAGTGTGATCGGTGTCGACTATTGAGTCGACCCCACGAACCGGGCGGGAGCGGCGACAGGAATCTCCGAGAGATAGACGGCAAGGCCTCGGGCTGGGCTTTCTCACTCTTCACAACCCAAACGAAAACACCCTGAGCGAAGCGGGTTACCCCGTCGCCCACAGCGGCCGCGGCGGAGGTGTGACGCCAAGGGGGAATTCCTGTGAAGAAGATTGCTGTCCGTGTGGCCGCTTTCGGTGGCGGAATCGTTGCGGTTCTGCTTGCCGGCGGCGCTTGGGGTCGAGGCTAACCAAGAGTCCGCCCGCGGCCTTGCCGCCTGTCCCTCAGGCTCCAGTACCGCCCAGGCCTGCCGAAGAATTGGTTGACTGTGACACCGTTCCCGCGGCAGCTTGCTCCACTGGCGGCGCTCTCCTTCGCCGCCGTACTCGGCACCGCGGTTCTCCTCGTGGCGCGGTACTCGGCGCCCGATGCGGTCGCGCTCACGGTGTTCTCGCTCCTGGCGGTGTTCAGCTTCAACCGGGTCGTACGCCTCTCGAACGGCGTCCTCGTATCAGCGATCCCGATGGTGGCGATCGCATCCGTCGTGGTGTTCATGTCCCATGACGCGCCGATCGGTGTGCTCGCGGTCGGTGCGCTCACGATCAACCTCGCGACGCTGCGCGCCGGGGGCTGGGGATGGATCGGGTATAACGCCGGCCAGATCGGGTTCTCCTCGCTGGCGGCCGCGCTCGTGTACGCGCCGCTTTCGCGGGTGTTCCCGACGTCGCTCCCCGGTGCGCTCCTCGTCGTGATCCCGATCGCCGTCGTCTACATCGTCGTGTCGTGGTCGATACTTCTCCTCTCGTACGCGATCGAGCTCCGGCGCGTCCCGACCGACGTCTTGCGCGACCTGCTGCCGACCGCACCGCAGACGCTGCCGTTCATGTTGCTCGGCTTCCTGCTCGGCCGGCTCTACTTGAGCCTCGGTGCGGCGGTGATGCTGCTCATCATCGTCCCGATCCTCATCGCGCGCGAGATGTTCGCCTCGTACCTGCGGGTGAAAGAGTCCCACGACGAGACCGTGCAGTTGCTCATTCGGGCGCTCGAACAGAAGGACCCGTACACCGCCGGTCACGCCGAGCGCGTCGCGGTGTACGCCGACTACGTTGCCGAGGAGCTCGACTTCATGCCGGCGCGCAAGGAGCGATTGCACTTCGCCGCGTTGATGCACGACATCGGCAAGTTGGTCGTGCCGAACCAGCTCCTGAACAAGCCGGGCAAGCTCACCGAGGAGGAGTTCAAACGCGTTCGCATCCACGAGGGCGTTTCCGTGCAGATGCTGAGCCACATCGACTTCCTCCGGCCGATCGCCATGCACACCCACAGCGACACCATGCGCTTCGATCCCGACAACCTCGATCACCCGATCGAGCCCTACATCATCATGGTCGTCGACGCCTATGACGCCATGACCTCGACCCGTTCGTATCGCAAGGCGCTCTCTCAGGAGATCGCCTTCGAGGAGCTGCGCAACAAGTCGGGTACCCAGTTCCATCCCGCGTGTGCCGAGGCCTTGATCCGCGCCATCGAGAAGCGCAACGAGGTGCACGGCAAGGGTCACGAAGAGGAATCACACTTCGACCACGCGCCCGAAGTGGGCCTCGGCTCGGCCGGTCTCGGCGACCTGCTGCCCGACGAGAAGGCAAACCAGTGAGTCTTCGGCGCCGGATGGTCTTCGTTGTGATCGCGGGATGTGTCGTCGCGGCCATCGCTCAGCTCGCAGACTCGACCGGTTCGAGTGCGACGCGCGTGTTCCTCGTCATCGGAATCGTCCTTGGCGAGCTGCTCGTGTTGCGCCTGGAGAACGGCACCGGGGTGCCGTTGTCGTACGCGGTGCTCCTCGTGCTCGCGTCGTCGTTCCCCGCGCGAGAGTGCGCGGTCGTCGTCGTTGCCGCCGAGCTGATCTCCGGCGTGTTGCGCATCTCGCACCGATCCGCCGGTTGGCGGCCCCAGATCGTGGTCGAGCGGATCGTCGTCGCGGTTGCGACGGTCGCGACCTACGACGCGGCCCGAGCACTGACGCATCACGACGAGACGGTTGCCGCGGTGTTGTTCGCACTCGGCGCCGCCGCGGTCGCGCAGCTTCCCGTTGATCTCGCGGCGCGGTGGGTCCTTCGGCTCCAACCCGCGTTCACCGCCCGCACGCGCTTGGCTTGGCTCGCGATCGCGTCGTCGGGAATGCTCATGGCGGTCGGCTACCGCGGCGTGAACGGTGAGGGTGGAGTGGGCATCTGGGGACCGTTGCTCTTCTCTACGCCGTTGCTCGCGGCCTGGTACGCGTTCGAGCGACTCGACTCGGCCACGCTCGCGTACCGGCAGACGATCGAGTCGCTCGCGATGGCGCCGGAGTTCGGCGGCCTCGTTCCCCCAGGCCACTCGCACCGGGTCGCAACGCTTTCGGGATTGATGGCGGGGACACTCGGACTCTCGGGCAACGTCACTTCCGACCTCGAGGTGGCCGCACTCCTGCACCATCTCGGCCAGGTCACGATCGACGAACCCGAAGACCCGGAGCGGCCGATCCCCCCTTCGCAGGTCGCAGCGGTCACGAGTGCGATGTTGCGGGAGATCAAGCCGCTCGCGGGCGCGGGTGACATCGTCGCGGGCGACGCCGACGATCCGCGCCGCCGCATCGCGGTACAGGTCCTGCGAGTCGCAAGCGAATACGACGACCTGACCGCGCGCGACAGCAACGAGGCGGACGTCGCGATCGAGACGCTGCGCTCCGCCCCGGGGTACGTCTACGACGAGAAGGTGCTCGCCGCCCTGGAACGCGTCGTGCGCACGGGGAAGCTCGTCACGACCTGACCCCGCTCAGTAGATGCTGACCCCGGACTCGAGGCCCATCGTCGCGGGCTCGGCCCGGCCGGTGGCGACAAGCACGAACTGCATCGGGTCGCCGGTGATCTCGCGGCCACCGCCGCTCACGTCGTGATGCGGCAGGCCTTCGAGGGCGAGCGTCGCCGGGCCCCATCCGCGCGTGGTCAGCTCACCGGTGAGGTACTCGACGCTCGCGGCCATACCCGCGCCCCGCTCGCTCGTACGGCCGAGTGCGGCGCGGATGTCGTCGGCGTGCACGAAGGCGTCGTACCAGAGCGTCAGCACGCCGCGCCCGAACGTGAGGCCGGGTACCCCGCTCGGGCCGTTCCACATGTCGTCGTCGAGCGCGTCGAGCAACGGCCGCAGCGACTCGATGGCGGCGCGCAGTCGCGCCCCGGCTTGCGCCGACGTGTCGCCGCGCACGGATGCGGCTTCCTCCTCGGCGTTGCGGCTGCCGGGGACGCCCTGCACGACGTCTTCGGCGAGACCGACGACATGGCCGGCCACGTCCCGGACCTGGAATCCGGTGCAACGCGTGGGCGCGTCCCACGCCCGGGTGTCGAGCGACTCAATGAGCGACGCGAACGATACGTACTCGTCGAGCGCGCCGCGGGCGATGTCGGTGCGTACGAGGACTGCGGTCATGGCGGCTTCCTTTCGTCGGTTGGGTCTGCTCATCGTGAAGGTCGCCGCGCGGCGGGTCGATTCCCTTACAGGTAATGGAGGAGGCGCGGCGCACGACGGCGGCGCAGCCGCCCGCGTCGTTGCGCATCCGACCATGGACATGTCGGAGTCCGGGTCAACGGCAGAACCATGACCTCAGAGGTAATGGTCCGGGCGCGGGGACGTCGGTACGGTGAGCGCGTGATGGATGCCGGAGCACCTGCCGTCGGCCAACTCCTGCGGGACTGGCGAACCCGTCGTCGGCTCAGCCAGCTCGATCTCTCGAGCGCCGCGGGCATCTCGTCGCGTCACCTCAGCTTCGTCGAGACGGGTCGTTCGCGCCCGAGTCGCGAGATGGTGCTGCATCTCGCCGATCAGCTCGATGTGCGCTGCGGGATCGCAACGCCTTGCTCATCGCGGGGGGCTTCGCGCCGACGTTCCACGCCACCGACTTCCACGCGCCCGAGATGCAGCCGGTGCGAGACGCGGTCGATCGGTTGCTCGCCGCGCACGAGCCGTATCCCGCGATCCTCGTCGACCGGCAGTGGACGCTCATGGCCGCGAACAGTGCGGCGATCGTGCTCGCTGACGGTGTCGCACCCGAACTGCTCGACGCACCGTGCAACGTGCTCCGCGCGACGTTGCACCCCGACGGGCTCTCGTCGCGCATCCAGAATCTCGACGAGTGGTTCGACCACATCCTGGGCAATCTGCGCCGCCAGGTAGCCGTGACCGGCGACGACGACCTCCGCGCCCTGACCGACGAGCTCATGGGCTACGCGAACGAGCTCGGGGTCGTGGTACCGCCGCCGCACGAGGGCTCGCGCGCGATCGCGATCCCGATGCGATTGCGTACCGACGACGGTGAGCTCGCGTTCATCACGATGCTCGCGACCTTCGGTACCGCGCTCGACATCACGCTCACCGAGTTGACGATCGAGACGTTCCTGCCGGCCGACGCGGCAACGGCCGCGGCGCTCCAGCGGCGCTTCGGCGTGCTGACGTCCTGACGTCCTGACGTCCTGACGGCTACGGCTGACGGTGGCAGACGGTTGCTCGCTGCCGGCTTACTGGTCGAGATCGCGTTCGCGCTTCTCCAGCTCACGCTGACGGAGCTCGAGCTCGCGCCGGTCGAGCTCGCGTCGCCATTCGTCGAGGTCGTGGTCCGGCGGCCGCGACTTCTCGCGCTCCCACCGCTCCAACTCGGCATTGAGCTCCTCCGACCGGCGGTCGGTGATGATCGGTGTCGGGCTGTATCGAGGGGAGTCCTCGGGACCAATGGGCCTTCGCGGCGACGCGTAGCCGACGGATCCCGGTCGCCAGCTCGCCTTCTCCGGGCGGCCGAGGAGCAGCCACGCCAGGGCACCGATGTCGGGAAGGAACAGCACGAGGAGGATCCACATCGGCTTGGGAAGGTTGCGGCACATCGCCGAATCCGTCGCGATGCAGTCCAACAACGCCCAGACCCAGAACAGCAACAAGGCGATGCCCGCGAACCCCTCGAGGTCGAGCAACATCGTTTCGATCCCCCGTTCCCGGCGCCTGTACGTCGCCTGAGAGGCTACGACCGGTGAGCCATGCGCGCCACCCTGCGCTGCGCTCTGCGTTTGGCGCGCTTCGGGTTCCGGCTCGCGTTGTAGGCGACGTCGCAGACGCCGACCGCGAGGATCAGATCGCCGAACGACAGGATGTTGTTCACCGGATGCCGCACGATGATGATGTCGGAGAGCCCGAGCAGCTTGTCCCCGCGCTCGCGCGGGTGGTGCTTCACCGTCGCCTCGGCCCACGACTCGTGTTTCCATTCCGGCGGGAACTTGACCGGCATCCCCTGGTTGAGCGCGATCACGATCGCGTTGCACGCGATGCCGATGAGCACGATCGACATGCCGCGCAGTACGACATTGCGCGCAACGAACGCGAGGAGGAGAACGTTCGAGAAGACGAGCAGCCCGTAGCCGACGTTGTCCCAGTAGCGGTGGGGCAGGGTGTAGAGCTCGAGGCCCAGTTGAATGGCCAAGCTGGCGACCAGCATCCATGGCCACCGGAACTTGGTCTCGAACAGCCGTTTGTACGAGCCCAGGGTGAGCAGTGGGATCAAGAGCGCAGCGGTGACAGCGATCCCGAGCACGAGCATGGCCCGGCCACGGTACCGCGCACTCGCGTACTCTCCCGGTTATGACGAGGCGATCCGGGCGATGACCGACGAGGTGCTGTTCGACATCGCCGACGGCGTGGCCCGGGTCACGATCAACCGGCCCGAGCGGCGCAACGCCATGTCGTACGGCGTGATGGACGGGCTCCGCGCGGCAATTACGCGCGCCCGAGCCGACGAAACCGCGCGCGTGGTCGTGCTGACCGGCGCGGGCGACAAGGCGTTCTGCGCGGGCGCCGACCTCACCGGTATCGCCGAGAACGCGGGGGCGGCCGCCGCCCACGAGGGGCGGGGGCTGCTCGCCGACCTGTTCCGCGACATGTGGTCGCTCGGCAAGCCGATCGTCGCGCGCGTGCGCGGCTACGCGCTCGCCGGCGGTTTCGGGCTGGCGTGCGCGTGCGACATGATCGTCGCCGCCGACGACGCCGTGTTCGGGACCCCCGAGATCAACGTCGGCCTGTGGCCGTACATGATCACGGTTCCGCTGCTGCGCTCGATGCCGCCCAAGACCGCCCTCGATCTGATGATGACGGGCCGGCGGGTCTCCGCCGAGGAGGGCAGTCGCATCGGGTTCGTGCAGCGGGTGGTTCCCGTAGCCGATCTCGACGCCACCGTCGACGCGCTGGCCGCCGAGCTCGCGGCGAAGTCGCCGCTGATCATGCACTGGGGCCGCGACGCCTTCTACCGCGTGCTCGAGATGGATGCCGACGCGGCGCTCTCGTATCTCCAGGGCATGTTGACCGTCACAACGCAGACCGAGGACGCGGCCGAGGGCGTGGCGGCGTTCGCCGAGAAGCGCGCGCCGCAATGGAAGGGCCGGTAACTGCCATGGGCCAGGCGCAGATCCGAAGGCCCGGATGGTGTACCACCCTTGCACGGGCGTTAGAGGGCCGGAGGTCGCAGTCGCATGAGTGACCCCCGCCACGACTGGCGACCGCTCGTCGGCGATCTCGCCGAGCGCCGGGCGCGCGCCCTCGAGATGGGCGGCGCCGACCGCGTCGCGCGTCAGCGCGAGCTCGGCAAGCTCACGGTGCGCGAGCGCCTCGACCTTTTGCTCGATCCGGGAACCTGGGTGGAATACGCGCTGCTGGCCGATCACATGGACGCCGGGCTCGGCGACCGCTACCTCGCGGCCGACGGAGCGATCACCGGCATCGGGGAGATCGACGGCCGGCCGGTCGCGGTCGCGGCCTACGACTTCACGGTGATGGCCGGATCGATGGGCGGGGTGGGGGAGTCGAAGATCGCGCGGCTGCGGGCGCACGCGTTGAGCCAGCGCATGCCGTTCGTCTGGCTGCTCGACTCGGCCGGCGCGCGCATTCAGTCGACGTCGGGCTCCACGTTCGCCGGCGCGGGCGCGCTGTTCCGCGAGCAGGTCGCGATGAGCGGTGTGGTGCCGATGGTCGCGGCGATGCTCGGTCATTGCGCGGCCGGCACCGCGTACATCCCGGGCCTCGCCGATTTCGTGCCGATGGTGAAGGGAACGTCGTCGATGGCGCTCGGCGGCCGTCACCTCGTGAAGGCCGCGGTCGGAGAAGACGTCACCGAGGAAGAGATGGGTGGCTCGGCCGTCCACACGAAGATCTCCGGCTGCGCGGATCTCGAGGTCGCCGATGACGCGGAGTGCTTGCGCATCGTGCGGCAGTACCTGAGCTTCTTCCCCCAGCACAACGGGCTCCAGCCGCCGCGCCGGGCGACGTCGGACCCGGCCGACCGGCGCACCGAAGAGCTCTACGACATCGTCCCGACCGCGCCCCGCCGCGCGTACGACATGCGCAAGGTCGTGACCGCGATCGTCGACGACGGCGACGTGCTGTGGATGAAGCCCGAGTGGGCGAAGAACCTCGTGACCGCGCTGGCGAGGATCGACGGGCAACCCGTGGGCGTCGTCGCCAACCAGCCGATGGTGTTGGGCGGCGCGCTCGACGTGAACGCGGCCGACAAGGCGGCGCGCTTCGTGTGGCTGTGCGACGCGTTCAACGTGCCGCTCGTGTTCCTCCACGACGTCCCCGGCTTCATCGTCGGCAGCGCGGTCGAGAAGCAGGGGATCATCCGCCACGGCGCCAAGATGCTGTTCGCGGTGAGCGAGGCGACGGTGCCGAAGATCAGCGTGATCCTCCGCAAGAGCTACGGCGCCGGCTACTTCGTGATGAACGGGCTCGCGTACGAGGCCGACTACATCGTCGCCTGGCCGACGGCCGAGATCGCGTTGATGGGCCCCGACGGCGCGGTCAACATCATCCACCGCCGGGTGTTGGAAGCGATCGAGGACGAAGAGGAGCGCAAGGCCAAGCGCCTGGAGCTCGCGGAGGAGATCCGGGCGAACATCGATCCCTACATCGCCGCGGGCCACGCGCAACTCGACGACGTGATCGATCCCGCCGAGACCCGCGCCGCGATCGCGCGCGGCCTGCGCGTCAGCGCCGACAAGCGAGTCGACCGCCCCGCGCGCAAGCACGGCGTCCTTCCCGTTTGACCCGTTAGGGTTCGAACATGCACGAGATCAAGGCCGAGATCGCGGCCAATGTGTGGCAGGTCGTCGTCGAAGAGGGGCAGATGGTCGCCGAGGGCGACGAGATCTGCATCCTGGAGTCGATGAAGATGGAGATCCCGGTGATCACGGAGGTGCCGGGCGTCGTGCGCGAGCTGCACGTCGCGCCCGAGCAGACCGTGCAAGAGGGTGACCTGATCGCGCTGATCGACGAGTCCTGACCCCGCATGATCCGGTTCGACGCGCGCGGCCTCGTCGGTCTGGCGACCATCGACCGCCAGGAGCGGCGCAACGCGCTGAGCGGCGAGCTCTGCGATGCCCTCCGGACGCAGCTCGACGCGCATCGTGACCTGCGCGCGATCGTGATCACCGGCGCCGGTTCGGCATTCTGTTCGGGTGCGGATCTGGTGACGCGCTTCGAGCCCGCCGAGTCTGCTTCCGAGGTTCCGGTCGATTCGTTCCGGCCCGCGTTCGAGCTCGTGCTCGACGCGATCGTCGGTCATCCCGCCCCCGTCATCGCCGCGATCAACGGCCCCGCGATGGGCGCGGGCATGCAGCTCGCGGTGGCGTGCGATCTCCGCGTCGCGGTCCCCGGCGCGCGGATGGCGATTCCCGGCGGGAAGCTGGGCGTGCATCTCAGCGCGCGCAACGTCTGGCGGCTCGCGCGGCTCGCCGGTCAAGGTGCCGCGCGCGACTTCCTGCTCGCCGGTCACACGGTCGACGGCGAGGAAGCGTTCCGCATGGGCATCGTCCAGCGACTGGCGGACGACGCCGTAGCAGCCGCGCTCACCGTTGCCGACGAGATCGCGGCGTCGGCGCCGCTGACCGTTCAGGGCCACAAGCGCACGCTGAACCTCGTCGCCGAAGCACAGTGGCTCGCGGTCGAAGCGCGCGACGAGATCGGCGCGCTGGAGGCGGCGGCGTTCGCGAGCGAGGACCTGCAAGAGGGCATGTCGGCGTTCGCCGAGAAGCGCACCCCCGAGTTCAAAGGCCGCTAGTACCCGTTGGCCTAGTAGCCGTTCGGTAGCGCGCGCTCGAGATACACGTAGAACGGGAAGAGCACGACGAAGAACGGCACCAGGCCGACCAGCCACGTGAGCGGATGCCGCCAGCGGCGGAACGCGAGCCACCACACGAGGCCGACGAACGCCACGATGAAGCCCCAGACGACCGACGGCACCACGCTGTTGGCCTGACCCTCCAAGGCGGTCGCGAGCTGCGCCTTGGGCGGCGGCTTCACCTTCTTGCCGTTCACGAACTTCGGCGGCGCCACGGGTTTGGTGCTGATGTTGCGCAACAGCCGCGCCTTGATGATGAGCCGTTGCGACGCGGAGTATTTCGGATTGCAGGTCGTGAGAGTGAGCTCGACCTTCGGCTCGTTTCCTTGCGGCGGCCCGACCACGCTGTATTCCGTCGGCTGCACCGGATACGGCTCTTTCCACACCGCGTAGGTGAAATTGCCCGCGAAGGTCGTGATCTGGATGCGGTCGCCGATGTGCAGGTCACCGACGTTGAAGAAGGGCGCGCCGTGGGTCGTGCGGTGGCCGGCAATCGCCGCGTTGCCGATCTGACCGGGAAGGGGCGTGCCCGGATAGTGCCCCGGGCCGTCGGCGAGGTCGGTGAGCTGCACGCCCTCGAGGAAGACCCAGTGGACGTTGATCTTCGGGATGTCGATCTTGCCTATGGGCTGACCCTCGGGCGGCGCGACCTGGGTGGCGGGATCGATCGTGGTGGGGGGCCGTGTGACCCCGGGGGTGGTCGGCGGCGGCTGCGTCGGCGGGGCCGTGAGGACCGGGTTGTCGTGTTGGATCTTCTGGAGCTGCTCGTTGAATTTGTGCTTGAGATTCGACTGGGCCCGGGCGGTGAAGATGCCCGTGCCCCACAGCTCGTAGGTGACGAACAGCAGGATCAGCAAACCCAGGGTCACCAGTGTGCGGCCGATGGCCGCGATCGTCCGTCGCACGACGGCCGATGGTACCGGCGTTTCGCCGGTCGGCCGGTGCGCTTCGTACACTCTCGCGGTTATCGCTCCCCATCCCCGGAGCAGCTCTCTTGCGCGTGGTGCACCTGCGGTCGGCCGTTTGCATGCTCGGTCGATTCCCCGCGCTCGCGGGCGCCGATCTCGACGTGGAATCCGGTGAGATCGTGTTGCTCTCGGGCGCCAACGGCGCGGGGAAGACCACGTTGCTGCGCCTGTGCGCGGGTCTGCTGCCGCTGCGCTCCGGGCAGGCGGAGGTGCTGGGTGTGGATCTTGCAGTCGATCGGCGCGCGATCCGGCGCGCCCTCGCGCTCGTGGGCCACGAGACGTTCTGCTACGACGACCTGACCGTGGTCGAGAACCTCCATTTCGCGACCCGGGCCGCCGGCCACTCGAGCGCCGCGGCCGATGCCGCACTCGAACGGCTCGCGCTCAGTCGCGTCGCACACGTGACGCACGGCCGGCTCTCGCAGGGACAACGCCGGCGCGTCTCGCTCGCGATCGCCCTCGCCCGTGACCCGCGCCTGCTGCTCCTCGACGAGCCGCACGCCGGGCTCGACGAGGAGGGCCGCCTCGTGCTCGACGAGGTCGTGCGCGGCGCGCCCGGCGAGGGGCGCACCGTGTTGATCGCGTCCCACGAGCTCGATCTGGCCCGGAAGCTGGCCACGCGTGAGGTCCGGCTCGCGGCCGGACAGATTCGCGAAGCGCGGGCCGACGTCTCGCGCCCCGACATCTCGCGGCCGCCACGCGCGGAGGCGATCGCATGATGTTCGTGCGCGACGCGTTGCTCGTCGCCGGCAAGGACCTTCGGATCGAACGCCGCTCGCGCGTCGCGCTGCAGCAGATCCTGCCCTTCGGCGGGATCGTCATCGTCATGTTCGCGTTCGCGCTCGACGCCGACCGGACGTCGTTGCCCAGCGCGGCGCCGGGGTTGTTCTGGGCCGCGGTGTTGCTCGCGGCGCTGCTCGCCATCGGCCGGTCGTTCACCGTCGAGGAGGCGAACGGCGCGCGTGACGGCTTGCGGCTCTCGGGGCTCGACGGCGGCTCGATCTTCGCCGGCAAGGCCGCGGCGATCGCGGTCGAGCTGTTCCTCCTCGAGGTGGTGCTCGGCGTGGCGGTCGTGGTGCTCTACGGCGTCGCGCTGCACGGAGCCGTCGTGCTCGTGTGCGCGGCGGTGGCCGCGACCATCGGTCTGGCGGCCACCGGTACGGTCTACGGCGTGTTGGCGACGGGGTTGCGGGCCCGCGACACGCTCGTGCCGCTGCTGGTGTTGCCCGCGGTCACACCTGTGATGCTCGGCGCGACGCGCGCGTTCGCGGCCGCGCTCGAGGGATCGACGTCGGAGGCGTGGCAGTGGGTGCAGTTGCTCGCCGCGTTCTCCCTGCTCGCGGTCGCCGCGGGCGTGATGGCGTTCGGCCCGCTGCTGGAGGAGTCGTGACGCTCGTCCGGAAGTACGCGTTCGGGGCGGCGGTGCTCGTCGCGCTCGCGGTCACCGCGGTGCTCGCGCTGTTCGTCTCGCCCGACGACGCCGTACAAGGGGACGCGGTTCGACTCCTGTATCTCCACGTGCCGTCGGCCTGGATCGCCTATCTGGCGTTCTTCGTCACCGCGGTGGCGTCGGTGCTGTGGCTCGTACCGCGTACCCGCCGCCCGACGTGGGATCTCCTGGCGGGCGCGTCGGCCGAGGTCGGCGTGATCTTCACCGGGCTCACGCTCGCGCTCGGATCGCTCTGGGGGCGCCCGGTGTGGGGGACGTGGTGGGAGTGGGACGCGCGCCTCACGACGACCGCGATCATGTTCTTCCTCTATCTCGGGTACGTCGCGCTGCGCCGCACGGGCGCGACCGCCGACGAACGCGGGAAGCGCTGCGCGATCGCGGCGCTGATCGCGTTCGCCGACGTGCCGATCGTGCATTTCTCGGTGAACTGGTGGCAGACCCTGCACCAGACCGGCACCGTCTTCAACGAGGAGCTGAACCCGACGATCCACGGCTCGATGGCGTTCACGCTGGTGTTCGGGGTCGGCGCGTTCACGTTGCTCTACGGCTACCTCGTGCTCAGGCGCCTGCGGATCGCCGAGCTCGAAGAGGGGCTCGAGGAGCGCGAGGTGGAGCGCGCCATCGCCGAGCGCCTCCGCGCCGAGCAGGTCGTCCCCGCATGATCGAGCACGCATGGAACTACGTGGGCACGGGCTACGCGTTGACGGCGGTCGTGCTCGCCGGTTACGTCGGGTGGATGGCCCGCCGCCGACGCCGGCTCGAGCAGTCCCTTTCGGGTGACGCGGATGGTTGACGGCGGCCCGTCAGTGCCGCGTCGCCCGAGTCATCGCCTGCGCTACACGATCGTCGCGCTGCTGTGCATCGCCGCGGTGGTGTGGATGCTGACGCTGATGCAGCGCAATGTCGTGTTCTTCAAGACCGTGTCCGACGCGGTCGCGTCGAGGGCGCACGACGGCACTCGCACGTTGCGCATCGGCGGAGCCGTCGTGCCGGGTTCGATCCACCAGACCGCGGCGGGGGCGCGTTTCGAGCTCGTGGAGGGCGGCCAGACCGTCCTCGTCGTCCATCACGGCACCGAGCCCACGCTGTTCGAGGACTGCGCGCCGGTGGTCGCCGACGGGCACTGGAACCACGACACGTTCGAGTCGGATCAGATCCTCATCAAGCACGGCTCCACGTATCGACCGCCCACGAACGCGACCAAGGTCTGCCCGTCGGATCCGTTCAAGTCCACGAGATGAGAGCCCAGCTCGGTTACGGCATCCTCGCGATCGGCACCGCGGCGGTCGTGCTCGGCGTCGTGACACTCATCGCCGGGCTCGCGCTCCGTCTCCCCAAGCTGCTCGAGTTGGCGCGCCGCTACGTGCTCGTGGTGCTGCTCGCGGCGATCGGCGCGTTCGCGGTGATGGAGTCGGCGCTGTTCGCACACGACTACTCCATCAGCTACGTCACCGAGAACGTCGCGCACGCGACGCCCGGTCTGTACACCTTCACCGCGGCGTGGGGCGCGCTTGCGGGCTCGATCCTGCTGTGGTCGCTCGCGCTCTCGGTGTACGTGGCCTTCACGACGTGGCACTTCCGCTCGCGCGCAACCGATCCCGTGGTCGGGTGGGCGACCCTCGTGCAGCTCCTCGTGTTGTGCTTCTTCTTCGCGTTGATGCTGTTCCCGGCCAACCCGTTCAAGCTGACACACGGAACGATCCCGCTCGACGGGCAGGGCCCGAACCCGTTGCTCCAGAACCACCCGCTCGTCGCGTTCCACCCGCCGATGCTCTACGCGGGCTACGTGGGGTTCACGATCCCGTTCTCGTTCGCGATCTCGGCGCTGGTGACCGGGCGCTTCGGTGAGGGATGGCTCGCCGATGTGCGCCGCACGACCCTGGTCGCGTTCGGCTTCCTCACCGTCGGCATCGTGCTCGGCGCGTGGTGGAGCTACGAGGTGCTCGGTTGGGGTGGCTACTGGGGATGGGACCCGGTCGAGAACGCGTCGCTCCTGCCGTGGCTCACCGCGGTCGCGTTCATCCATTCGGTGATGGTGCAGGAACGCCGCGGCATGTTGCGCGTCTGGAACCTCTCGCTGGTGATCTCGACCTTCTGCTTGACGATCCTCGGCACGTTCCTCACCCGCTCCGGAGTCGTGAACTCCGTGCACGCGTTCAGCGAGTCGTCGATCGGGCCGTGGTTGCTCACGTTCCTCGGCATCTGCGCGGCCGCGGGCGTCGGGCTCATCGCGTGGCGCGGCGACAAGCTGCGGACACCCGGTCGGATCGATTCGCCGATGTCACGCGAGGCCGCGTTCCTGGTGAACAACCTGCTGTTCGCGGCCTTCGCCCTGGTCGTGTTCACCGGCACCGTGTTCCCGCTCCTGGTCCAGGCGCTGCAAGACAAACAGCTCACCGTCGGCGAGCCGTACTTCGCCAAGATGGGAGTGCCGATCGGCCTCGCGCTCCTGTTCCTGATGGCGATCGGTCCCGCCCTGCCGTGGCGCGCGGCCAGCGGCGAGGTGCTGCGTTCGCGCCTGTTGATCCCGGCGTGGGCGGGCGGGCTCACGCTCGTCGCGTGTGTCGTCGGTGGGGCGCGGGGAATCGCGAACGTCGCCGCGTTCGCGCTCGGTGCCTTCGCGCTCACCAGCGTCGGCCGATCGGTGGTGGTCGGCGTGCGGGCGAGGAAACGCGCGACGTCGGAGCCCGTGCCCGTCGCCGCGCTGCGGACAGTGCGGAGCAATCCGCGTCTCTACGGCGGCCTGCTCGTGCACGTGGGCGTCGTGGTGCTCGCAGTCGGACTGACCGCGTCGTCGGGCTACACGACCAAACGCGAGGTCCGGCTCTCGCCCGGTCAGTCGACGACGGTGCGCGGCTTCACGGTGACGTTCCTGCGAACCCAGATCGAAGCGTCGCCGCAGAAGTCGACGGTGAAGGCCGACGTTCGCATCCGCCGCGGCACGTCGGACCTCGGCGTGTACGCGCCTGCCATCTCGTCGTATCCCGATTTCCCCGACGGCATCGGCACGCCGAGCGTGCACACCGATCCGTGGCACGACGTGTACCTCACCCTCGTGTCGGCACCACGTAACGCGAGCGGTGTCGCGGGCCCGATCACCCTGGGCGTGCAGGTCGGCACGCTCGTGATGTGGCTCTGGGTCGGGGGAGCGATCATGGGACTGGGCACAGTGGTCGCCCTCACCCCGACCCGTCGCCGCCGGCGAATCATCCCGACCGCACCGATCGAGACCGACGAGCCGCGCGCGCTCGTCGAGGTCGCAACGTGAGTGCACGACACGCGACGCGGTGGATCGCGTTGAGCATCGCGGTGGTCCTCGTGGCGTTCGGCGTGGTGCTTGCGGTGCAACATCGCACCGAGGCGTCGGTGCCGCGGCTGGTGCAGGAGCACAAGCCGGTGCCCGCGTTCAGCCTCGAGACGCTCGACGGCAAGCGCGTGAGTGCGAGCTCGCTGGCCGGCGAGACCTATGTCGTGAACTTCTGGAACTCGTGGTGCATCCCGTGCCGCCAGGAGCGGCCCGCGCTCGAGCGGTTCTACGCGAGCCATCGCCGCGAATCTGATTTCGCGATGCTCGGCATCGTGCGCGACGACGAACCCGGCGCGATACGCAGGTACATCGCCGATCAGTCGGTGGTGTGGCCGGTCGCGTTCGATCCCGATGGCAGCGCCGGGCTCGGCTTCGGGACGACGGGCCAGCCCGAGACGTACGTGATATCGCCGGGCGGCGTCGCCGCGTGCGGCACGCTCGGACCGGTCACCGTGGCGCAGCTCGAGGCATGGTTGCGCGTGGCTCGAGCCGGGGGATCTTGCGCTTGAGGCGCCAGCGTTGAGGCGGGGGTGGGTGCCGTGGCTCACGCTCGCGGTCGTCGTGGTGATCGCCGGAGTAGTGCTCGTGGCGCGATCCGGCCCGAGCAACTCGGCGGCGGCGCGCGCGGAACGGCTCGACAACGAGCTCGCGTGCCCGGTGTGCGTCGGCGAGTCGGTGGCCGACAGCAACGCGCCGGAATCGCGCGCGATCCGCGCCGACATCGTGAAGCGCATCCGTTCCGGCCAGGCGGACTCCGAGATCCGCGACGCGTACGTCGGCATCTACGGCGAACACATCCTTTTGACCCCGTCGAACGGCGGCGTCGGCATCATCGCGTGGGGCATCCCGATCGTCGCGCTCGTGCTGGGCGGCGCCGGGATCGTGCTCGCGGTCCGGCGCTGGAGCACGACGCCCCGGCTCGCAGCTTCCGCCGACGACGAAGACGTGGTCGACCGCGAGCGGCATCGCGAAGAAGACGACGACGAAGGTGACCCCGACGGTGAGGACGAGAAGCCGTGAGCACGCTCGATCGGGGGGCGCTCGAGGCCGAGCGTGACTTCCTGCTGCGTTCGCTCGACGACCTCGAGGAAGAGCGCGCGGCCGGCAACGTCGACGACGGCACCTACCGCGAGCTGCACGACGACTACACGGCGCGCGCCGCGGCCGTCATCCGCTCGCTCGACGCCGGAACCGAGCCGACGGTGCCCGAGCCGCGTCGCGCATCGACACTCACCCGGGGGCTGACCGTGGTCGGCATCCTGGTGTTCGCGGTCGTTGCCGCGGTCCTGCTCAGTCACGCGGTCGGGCAGCGCCGCCCCGGTCAGACGATCACGGGGAACGGCCAGATCGCGGCGGGCTCGACGACGACCGCCGGCGATTCCGGGCCGGCGCTGGCCGCGGCCGTGAAACGGCAGCCGAAGAGCTACGCGGCGCACATCGCGTACGCGCGCTACCTCCTGCGCACGAACGACTTCGCCGACGCCGTGCGCGAGTTCGGAGCCGCGGCCCGCGTCGATCCGAGCCAACCGGAGCCACCCACCTATGCGGGCTGGGCGGGGGCCCTCGTGTCCCGGCAGGTCAGCGACGCGGGGACGCGGCAATCACTGCTGTCGGCATCGCTGGCGCGGATCAACGAGGTGGTCAGGAGCCATCCGAAGTATCCCGACGCCCACGCGCTCAAGGGTGTGATCCTGTTCGACTTCGAGCACAAGGCTCGCGATGCCATACCGTCCTTCCAGCAATTCCTCCTCCTGACCGACGAGAGCAACCCGCTACGTTCGCAAGTCCTCGCGGTGCTCGCGGCAGCCGAGAAGGCCGCGAAAGCAGCCCCCAACTAACCCAAGGAGATCCGTCGTGGCGAAGAAGCCCGAACCGCAGACCGATGCCGACAAGATCTACCGCGCCACGATCACGACGGATCGGGGCCCGATCGTGATGGATCTCGATCCGCAGCTCGCGCCGGACACCGTCAACAATTTCGTCGGGCTCGCCCGTGACGGCTACTACGACGGCCTCACGTTTCACCGCGTCGTGCCCGAGTTCGTGATCCAGGGCGGGTGTCCCGAGGGCAGCGGTCGCGGCGGTCCCGGTTTCAAGTTCGCCGACGAGCCCGTGAAGAGCAAGTACACGCTCGGCGCGGTCGCGATGGCGAACTCCGGCCCCGACACCAACGGCTCGCAGTTCTTCATCTGCATCGACGACTGCACGACCAAGCTCACACCGAGCTACAACCTCTTCGGCTACGTGGTCGAGGGCATGGACGTCGCGCTCGCGACCGGCGTCGGCGACGTGATGCGCAAGGTCGAGATCGAAGAGCGCGCCCGCAGCTGACGCTTACAGGTCGAGGTGGACCTGGATCAGCTCTCCGTTGATGAAGCTGGTGATATCGGGCGGGACGCGTAGGCGGTCGTCGCTCCCGTAGCGCTCGCGAACGGCGTCGAAGTCGTCGCCGCCGGCGAGCTGCGCGAGGTCGTCGAGGACGGCTGTCGTCTCGTCGCTCAGCGAGTCGTATGGCGTGGGCATCATCCCCCAGCCGTCCCACGGCAACAGCTCGATCTTGTTGAGGCAGGCGAAGTCGGTGATGACGTTGCCGGCGATGAAGGCCGAGCCCCACATGTCGAAGATGCCGAACAAGCTCGGGTCGATCTCGCCCGCGCGGGCGGCGATCCACGCCTCCCCGCCGGTCAGGAACTTCCCCGGCGGCTGATCGTTCACGTCGAAGTTCGGCTTGATGACGTTGGCCTGCAGCTCGTCGATCTGGGGATCGTCGCGGACCCAGCGGTCGCCGTTCCACCGCTCGGTGATCCAGTGGTCGTACCACTTGGATTGATCGAAGTATTTGCCGAACCCGCACCGCACCCGTGCCGGTACGCCCTAGGCGCGCAGGAGCGCGGTGTGCAAGAGAGTGAAGTGCCGGCAGATGCACAGCACCCGGTCAATCGGCGCGCGGGCGACGGTGATCGGCTCGGCGTTGATCTCGAACGCCCTCGCCAACACGTCGGAGGTGGAGCGGAGGTTCTGTTCGTCGATACGGATCGCGTCGCCGGTGACGCCGTACGCCGGTGCCCAGTCCCGATGGATCAGGAGTCCTTGCACCACCCGCCGGAGCACGTCGAGGTCGGACGGCACGTCGGCCAGCGCCGGATGATCCGGCAGCACCGTCATCGCGGCAGGTGTTCGGTAGTAGTCGAGAATCCCGCAAGACTAGGTCGAGGCGGCGTCGATGAGGCCGTAGCGGCGGCGGATGGCGCGGTCGGCGGTCCCGAACACGAGCGCGTCGACGAGGATCCCGATGATCAGGATCACGATCATCGCCTCGAACACGCCGACGTAGTCGGCTTGCGTGCCCGCGCCGCTGAGGAGTTGGCCGATCCCGAGCTTGCCGGAGAGGCCTCCGATCAACTCGGCCGCCATCAAGCTGCGCCAGGCGAAGGCCCAGCCCTGCTTCAAGCCGCCGATCACTGCCGGCAGCGCGGCCGGGATCACGACGTGACGGAGCGCACTCAGGCCGCGGGCGCCGAGCACCCGCCCCGCGCGCAGGAGCAGGGGCGGTACGTGGTCGACGCCGCTGATGATGCCGTTGGCGATCGAGGGCGCGGCGCCGATCACCACGACGAACGTGACCGTGCCCTGCCCCTCCTTGAACAAGATGATGGCGAGCGGTACCCACGCGACCGACGGCATCGTCTGCAGCCCGGTGATCATCGAGCCGATCGCGGCGCGCACGATCTTGACGCGCGCGACGGCGATGCCGACGATCGTGCCGATGATCATGGCGATGACGAAGCCCTGAATGCCGCGGCGAAGCGTCACCAGGCTCGCCGTGATCATCGTGCCGAGCTCGTGGAAGAGCCGGTCGAGCACGGTGAACGGCGACGGAACCAGGTACTCCGGCTTCCAGTGTGTCCACACCGCGATCTGCCAACCGCCGATGACGATTGCGATCGCGAGGACCTTGGGCCACGTCGCGTTCCGCGCCTTCCACGCGAACGCACCGGCTCGACTCGAAGCCGGCACCGCCTGTGGGCGGATGAGATCGAGGTCAGTCGCGACGGCCACGGCCACTCTCCTCGCGCAGCTGGTCGGTGATCGTTGCGGCCAGGGTCGCAACCTCGGGCGAGTCGATGCGCCGGGGACGGGGAATCGACACGTTGTAGACGGCGGCGACGCGACCGGGCCGGCTGGCGAGCAGCACGACGCAGTCGCCGAGGCGCACCGCCTCCCGCACGTTGTGCGTGACGAAGATGACGGTCTTGCGGGTGGCCGACCACAACGCCTCGAGCTCGTCGTGCAGGAGGTCACGGGTCATGGCGTCGAGCGCGCCGAACGGCTCGTCCATCAGCAGCACGTCGGCGTTCTGCGCGAGTGCGCGTGCGAGCGCGGTGCGCTGACGCATGCCACCGGAGAGCTCGTGTGGTTGGCGCTTGGCGAAGTCGCCGAGGTGCACCATCTCGAGCAGCTCTTGCGCCCGTGCGCGCCGCTCGTTGCGCGGCATGCCTGCCAGCTTCAACGCGATCTCGACGTTGCCCCGCACCGTGAGCCACGGGAAGAGCGCGGCTTCCTGGAACATCAGCCCCGTGCGCTCGGCGCGAACGTCGACGCGCCCCGACGTCGGCTGGTCGAGGCCCGCGACGAGATTGAGCAGCGTGCTCTTGCCGCAACCCGATGTGCCGAGCAGGCACACGAAGTCGCCGCGTTCGACGTCGAGCGTGACACCCTCGAGCGCGACGACGCGCTGACTGCCGCTCCCGAACGACTTGGTCACGTCGGCAACGGAAACGACCGTCGGCGCCACCACCTCGGACCCGGCGAAGGCCGGGCCCGAGGCGCGCAACACGCTTTGCGCTTGGTCAGTCGGAGTACTCATGGCGTGATCGTCGGCTCGCCGCGGTCGGTTAGCAGGTTGTTCAGGATGTCGAGGCTGTAGAGCTTCGACAGGTCGGTCGAGTCGATGAAGCCGAGGCTCTTGGCGGCGACCGCGTCCTTGCGCAGCGAGGAGACGATCGGATCGAGCGTGAAGGTGATGCTCTTGAACGATGCCTTCACGAGATCCACCGGGAGCGCCTTGCCCGACGCCTTTTCGATTCCCTGCGACACCAGCTTCTCGGCCTCTGCCGGCTGGCTCTTGATCAGGTCGATCGAGCCGGCGAGGCCCTTGATCAGATTGGCGACGATGTCGGGGTGGTCGGCGAGGAACGTGGTGGTGACCATGAGGTTCGTCGTCACGAACTTGCCGCCCGGCCGCAGCGAGGCCTCGTCGATGAGGACCTTGCCGCCCTCGTTCTTCAGCTTGGTGGCGTAGGGCTCCGGTACCCACGCACCGTCGATCGAACCGGTCTGGAACGCGGTGACGGTGGTGGAGTTGTCCTGCGGGACGATCGAGACGTCACCGCCGCCGGTGGTGTCGGTCTTGAGCCCCTTCGACTTCAGGAACGCCCGCAACGCGACGTCTTGGGTGTTGCCGAGCGACGGCGTCGCGAGCTTCTTGCCCGGGAGGTCACCGACGCTCGTGATCGACGGCTTGACCACGAGAAAGGCGCCGCCCGACGCCGTGCCCGCGACGACACGGATCCGCGTGCCGTTCGACTTCTGGTAGGCGTTGATCGCGGGGTTGGGCCCGACGAACGCGGCGTCGAGCGCGTTGGCGAGGATCGCGGTGGTCTCGTCGGTACCCGAGTTGTAGTCGCTCGTCTTGAGCTCGACCTTCGAGCCGAGCGCCTTGGCGAACAAGCCGTTCTCCAGTCCGATGATGGCGGGTGCGTGCGTGACGTTGGGCAGGTAGCCGAGACGAAGCGTCACCTTGCCGGATCCCGAACCGTTGGTGCCTCCGTCGGCCGGGGACTTGGAGCTGCTTCCGCAGGCCGCGAGCGCGAGGGTGGCGACGAGAAGCAGGGCGACCGGTGTGAACCGGTGGCGGGGGCTTTGCACGGTGGGTCCCTTCCGCTAGCTCACTAAGAAGATCAGAAAAGTAGAGTATCGGCGCGGCCGACGTCAAGTCGTGGTTCTGCATTGCCCGGCTACGAGGGGAGCGGAGCGCTCGGCTGCGCGTCCACCGGAACGCGCCGGCGGCGGGCGTCGAGGAAGAAGTACGCCGCGATCATGACGCCCGACACGATAATCGCACCGAGCAGCACATCGTTGCTCGCGCCGATCAGTTTGAGCGACGAGATCGTCAGCACGGCGATCAATGCGGGCCGAATGAACCGATCGTTCGCAGTGGCCGAGATGCGCGCGCCCACGTAGACACCCGGGATCGCGCCGAGGAGAACCGACGCCGCGAGACCGAACTCCAGCTTGCCGAAGATGAGGTGGCCGATCGCGGCCGCCGCGACGAGGGGGATCGCCTGCACGAGGTCGGTACCGACCATCTCGCGCGATGACAGTTTCGGATAGAGGAACATCAGCATCACGATCATCAGCGAGCCGCTTCCGACCGACGTGAGCCCGACGGCGAAACCGCCGATAATGCCGACAATTACGGTCGGAATCGGCCGTACCAGCGCCGCGTCCATTCGTTCGCCGGTCGGCAACGCCCGCCGCCTCGTCTGCACGATCGTCTTCACGAGCATTCCCGCGGCGGCAACCAGGAGCACCCATCCGAGAATCTGCTTCACGGTGTCTTGCGCGCCGTCACCCGTCACGCGCGAGATCACGTAGGCGCCCGCGAACGCGGACGGGACGCTGCCGATCGCGAGCCAGCGCACGAGCGTCCAGTTGACGGTGCCCCGGCGCGCGTGCACACCGCCGCCGATCGGCTTGAGGACGACAGAGGCCAGGACGTCGTTGGAGATGGCCGCCAACGGGTTGACCTTGAAGAGGATCACGAGCACGGGCGTCATCAACGCGCCGCCGCCCATGCCGGTCAGCCCGATCACGAACCCGACGATCAGTGCCGCGCAGGCGATGTTGAGTTGCATCGTTCTCCCGGCCGTCCGCTACGAGGAGACAAGCGCCGCACTTTTCCGACTGTGTTAGTCGACAAAGTAGGACACAGCGCGTCGGCCAGTCAAGGGGTGAGGCGGTGCGCGGTGTCCGGATGCGCAAGAATCGACGAATGCGAATCACGGCGAAAGCCGACTACGCGGTACGGGC